>CAYYLB010000050.1:7334-9511 GCA_964472345.1 uncultured Methanosarcinales archaeon | reverse complement strand
ATGAAGGTGGAGGAAGTGAAGAAACCTTTTTGGGATGGTTATATAATTTTGGCCACATGCCTAATTATGAAAATGTTTTAATTGATCCAAACAATCCAGATCATCTCGTCGTTGGCCATCATGGAGAGAATGTAGTTGAGACTACTGACGGCGGAATCACTTGGAAAAAGGCAGGGGCAAATGAGATGGTGCCAGGCGGAATACATAATTACGCGTACTGTTTAGGTGCCTCAGCAAGTTTCAAAAAATTCTATGCCTGCACGTGCGGACGCGGCCTGTTCCGGGGCATGACAAACGAAAAAGGGCATATTTCATTGAGCCTCACGGGCAATGCAGTTTATACCGGCGAAACGGACCGGCATCCACGGCCCCGCAACGCTGCAGAAGCCAGGGAAATCATCTTATCGGGAGAATACAATCATCCGCATTGAGCGGGCTGCACGGGCTTCGCTCAGACTGCGCAAGATTCTTGGCCGCGGCAAAAAATGGGGTGGCCGCAAAGCAAAGAAGGCGCAGTCACCCGTGATGCGAGGGTACAGCAGGAAACGTTCATCCGGCAGATGGGCTGGCCCGCGGCTCAAACACGACCACCCGCACATCTGCGAAATCCTTCTCTGCGAGCAGCGTGTGCGTCGTTCTTAAATAGGGCTCGTAGAAGCTCGGCTCTCCCTTGAGCTTTGAGAGGACGAGTACGTACCGCTTGCCCGGCTCGAGCTGCCCGGCAGGATAAAATGTATCAGGCCCCTCAAGGTTCGCCACACGGAGCCTGAGCATGAACCGCTCGATGTCCGGCACCTGCCCGCGGGCGTAGTATGCAAAGAGGAAGTGCGACGTGCCGGCGCGCTCAAGGCCGTAGAGCGTGTCGCCGCTGTGGAAGGAAAGTGCGTAGGGAACGGCGTGCTTCCAGTCGAAGCGGTCGACACTCGTGACGTTGACGATGAGCAGGCTGAGGGAGAAGAGCATAAGGACCACCGCGGCCGCCTTTCTCCTTGCCACAGTGCCGGCGACGAAGAGATACACGACGGGGAGCAGGAAGAGGGAGTAGCGGACGAAAGGGTTGGTGGCGGCGAATAAGCTGTAGGCGGCGATGAGCAGCGCAGCCCAGGCCGCGAGGAACGGCCACAGATGGAGCCGAATCATCTCCGCGAGCTGCCGGTACCACCTCAGCAGCGAAAAGCCATCTCCCCGCCATACTTTCCAGGCGAGCAGCACCGCACCGAAAAGCGCCGCGGCGCCAAAAGCGGCCCAAAAAAGCGAAGGTGTTACCCTCCCGCCAGTATTAAGCGCCAGGCGTTCGAGCAGCAGCGGCAGGAAATCCCTGATTTGGATGAAGAACGCGGGCAGCCACGGCGCGAACAGCAGGACGGGAGCAGCCGTCGCGGCGATGAACCGCTTCTCCAGGAATACTTTCCGCGGGAAGGAAAAGACGGCAAATGCAACGGTGAGCGCGAACGCAAGCAGCCCCTCGACATGGGTATAGAGCAGCAGCGCGGCAGAGAGGCTGTACAGCGCGTAGCCACGCTGCCTGGCGATGATCCCTGCAAGAAAGAGCCACATGCTCAGCGCGAGGAGCAGCAGCAGGGTATAGGAGCGCGCCTCATGCGAATAGACCAGGCCGGACAGCGAGAGCGCGAAGAGCGCGGTTCCCGGAAGCGCAGGCAGCTGCAGGCGCCGGCACAGCAGGTAAAAGACTGCAAGCGCAGCAAGGCCGAAGAGCACCGATGGCGCGCGCAATGCCGCAGCACTCGTGCCCGCAACCCCCACCCAGCCGCGCATCAGCAGGAAATAAAGCGGAGGATGCACGTCGTGGACGGTCTTGCCAAGCACCTCGCCAAAGCTGCCGGAAACGAAGCGGAGCGTGAAGACCTCATCGCCCCACAACGCTTCCGATGAAACAAAAGCGATGCGCAGAAGAGCTGCTACAAGGATGAATGCAACGCAGAGCCACAGGTACTTTCGTTCGCGCGAAACCATGGCTGCCCCACGGCATCATACGTTTAAATAGGTTGTGCCGCTGACGGACAGGCCACGCAATCTTTATATACCTTCCACCGTGCAGCCAACGCATGGCAAGCATCATCACCATCGCTCTTTTCTTCGTCTACCTGTGGGGCTTCGGCTACAGCGCGACCCTGTTTGTCAGGAACGCAGAGAACTGGTTCGAGCGCAACATCATC
>CAYYLB010000050.1:2507-7324 GCA_964472345.1 uncultured Methanosarcinales archaeon | reverse complement strand
TCTCCGGGCACTCTCAGGCAATAAACGCCGGCGACATCGGCCGCGTGGGGCTTGGCTACGCAGGTTTTGCGCTCATCGCAGCGGTGCTCAACCTGCTCCGGCTCCCCATTGACTGGAAGCTCTTCCTCGCGCTCTCCCTCATCGGCCCCGCCTATGGCATGGTGAACGCGTACCGGAAAGGGACGCTCAGGCTTCCGAGACCAAAGCTCACACTGACCAAGACGACCCTCAGCGTCCTGATCATCCTGCTCTTCTTTGCTGCAACGCTGTTCATGTACACGAAGGGCTCATTTGCCTACCCCTACCTCGAGGACAATGACCCTTGGGGATATGCGCTTGCAGCGAAGTACATCGCCACGGAAAAGACGCTCGAGGATCCGCCGTGGACGGACCCGAACGACATCGGCTACATCGACCCCTACCCCCCGCTCTACGCGACGCTCATCGCCGTGCTGCATCAGACCTCCCCCGAGGTGAGCTGGACGCTCAAGTTCTTCAACGCGCTCATTGTTTCGCTGAGCATTCCTTTTTTTTACTTCTTCACGCTCCGCTTCATCGGAAACAGGGGCAGGGCGCTGCTCGCGACGCTCGTTCTCACGCTCCTCCCATCATTCCTGAGCCACTTCATCTGGTCCCACGCGCTCATCCCGGGCCTCTTCTTCATCGGGATGTATACGTTCCTCATGGCAGAAGAGGACAGGCGCTGGTACTTCGTCGCCGCTCTCGCATTCGCAGGGCTCCTCCTCACCCACCACCGCCAGCCGTTCAACATTATCCTCTTCCTCGCCGCATTCGTCCTCGTCAGGAGCATTGCTGCCCGCCGCATCTTCTGGGAGCCGTTGGCGAGCGGCATCGGAGCGCTCGCGCTTTCATTTGTCTGGTGGCTTCCGGGAAGAAGATGGGTCGAAGCGCTGAGCGTCACCGGCGTCGCGGAAAGGACGCCAGAGTGGCGTATCGCGCTGGAAGGCAGCGGCGGGTTTGACATCATCTTCAAGTTCTTCAAGCTCATCCCGACGTACTTCCGCCCGACCGGAGGCACAGGGACGCGCACCTATTTCTTCGGAGATTTCTTCTTTGTCAAGATGCAGAACATGATCAACAACCCCATCGGAATCGGCGTGGTGATCTACCTGCTGCTGTTCATAGGCATCATCGTGCTGATATTTTTGTCTAGGAAGCAGTTTAAGGAGGCTCACGCCGCGCTGAAGTATCCTGCGTTCGCGGTACAGGCAGTCGCGCTTGCCCTCGCAGCCATACTCGTGATCCGCTACGCGTCGCTGCTCATCGGAGGCATGGGACTCTTTCCCCCGCTCTTCTCGCTGTGGCTCGACCTGCTGTTCTACGCCGCCGCGGCGCTGCTCGGAATCCTTGCCTTGATCGCGCAGGCAAGACAGGCCAGACAGCATGGGAACACCGAAGCGCCGCAACAGGATAGCGCGGAAAGCGGGAAAATCCCGGCCTGGGCAGTAACATCACTGCTCTGGCTTGTCACGTTCTTCATCCTCGTCACACCGACATCATTTAAGTTCCCGTTGGGCATCGAGCCCTGGCGGACCTGGATGCACCTCGCGACGCCTGTCGCAATTCTCGCAGCAGAAGGGGCCTTTGCTCTCAATGCCATTGCACGGCGCTATCGTTTCGGCAGCATCGCGCTGTTCCTGCTCCTCATCACGGGGATGCTCGTGACCTCGGGTGTCCAGAAATACACCGTCAATACCACACCCGATTGGCCCAGCGGCTTCGTTTCCGCAGATGAGCTCCAGGGCTATGTCTGGCTGCTCAGCCTGCCGCCGAACACGAAAGTCTTCCCCTACTCAGGGCGCGGCGTCAACGCCATCGGCATGAACGCATTCACCTGCGACTGGTGCTCCGCAGATGTTGAGTTCAGAAAGCGCCAGCTTGATCACAGCCCCCAGGAGCTGCGGGATTTCCTCAAGGCGCAGGGATACGAGTACCTCCTTCTCGATTCCATGGCATTCCGGACGCTGCCGCGCTACACCAATCACACAAAAGAGGAAGTTACGGAAAAGCTTCCCGCGGCGCTCGAGACGATCATCCGCTCCGGCCTTTTCACAACGGTCCAGCAGATGCCTGCAGCCATCGTCCTCAAAGTGACCTGAACATGAGCTACGCAAGGAAGGCGATCCGGGGCATGGGCATGATTTTTGTGATGAGCCTCGTCGCGTACCTGATAGCCTACGCGACGCGCCTTGTCCTGGCCCGCACCCTCGGCCCTGCCGGATACGGCCTTTTCTACTCAGTGTTCACCTTCGTCATCTTCTTCCTCTTTTTCCGCGACCTCGGCCTCAACCAGGCGCTGACAAAATACATCGCCGAGTTCCGCGTCCTCAGGCGCTACAATGAGATAAAGTCAGCCATCGCTTCCATGCTCCTCCTCCAGCTTGCGAGCTCCGCGCTCTTCAGCGCGCTCTTCTTCCTCCTCGCAGACACCCTCGCAGCACACTACTTCAAGAGCCAGGCGGCGGCGCCTATGGTGCGCCTGATGGCATTCTACACACTTTTCAGCATTGTCTTCATCTTCCTCAAAGGATTCTTCGCCGGCTTCCAGCGGTTCAGGGTGTTCGCGCTGATCGACACCGCAAAGAATGGCATCGTGCTGCTCCTCGTGCTCGCGTTTTTTTCCCTCAATCTCACCGTGTTCGCCCCCGTGCTCGCGTACATCATCGCAGGACCGCTCCTGCTGCTGGCCTTTCTCCCCGCGGTGATAAAGGTCTACAACCCCTTCCGCTACAAGCTCGAGAAAGTAACGGAGACGGCAAAGAAGCTCGTCCTGTTCGGGCTTCCGGTGATTATGACCGACATCGGGGACAAGGTGATCGGCTACATCGACACGCTCATGCTCACCAGCTTCCGCTCGCTCGAAGAGGTCGGGATTTACAACGTCGCGCTGCCCAGCGCCATGGCATTCCTGTTCTTCAGCTCATCGATCGCATCGGTCGCCTTTCCCCTGTTCGCCGAGCTCTGGACGCGGCAGGACAAGAAGCGCCTCGCCGACGGGGTCAGGCTGCTCCATAAATACACATTCATCCTCGCGGCGCCGCTCGTGCTCATGGTGTTCGCATTCGCCTCCGCCTTCCTCAAGGTGTTCTTCGGGGAGGTGTATGCTGCAGGAGCGCATGCGCTGCAGATCCTGCTCATCGGCGTCTTGCTCTTCATCGTCGCGGGCATCAACCACAGCATCATCGCGGCGACGGGAAACCCGAAAGCGGTGACCAAGATCGTCTTCGCCGCAGCTCTGCTCAATGTTGCCATAAACCTCCTGCTTATCCCACGCTTCGGCATCGAAGGGGCAGCGCTGGCGACAGCGGTAAGCTACGCGGCCGCGCTGCTGCTTTCAACAGCAAAAGTGACGCGGCTCATCCGGGCGCCGCTCCCCTGGCGCGCGTGGCTCAGGACAACGCTCGCAGCGCTCGTCTTCATCGGCGGCATCTACGGCATAAGAAGCCTCATCCGGCTGAACCCCTACGCGGAGATTGCCGCAAGTGTCACAGGTGCGCTCGCGCTGTATCTGCTCAGCATATGGCTGCTCAGGCTCATTGACGCAAAAGAGATAAGGTTTTACCTCTCCCTTGTCCTGCGAAGGAAAACGGTGGAAGATGGACCTGCGTAAGCGGCAGAAGAGGGCGCGGCCGGAACTCTCCGTCGTGATTTCCGGCTACAATGAAGAGCGGTTCGTCGGGCAGGTCCTGCGCGGTGTCCTCAGGTTCTTCCGCCAGGCGAAGATCAGCGGCGAGCTTCTCTTCCTCAACAACCACAGCACCGACAGGACAGGCGAGATTGCCGCTGAAATAGCAAAAGATGATCCTCGTCTGCGCGTCATCCAGCGGTACAACCGTCCAAGCAGGGATTTAGGCAGTTCGTTGCGCGAAGGCCTGCAGAACGCGACCGGAGAATATATCCTTATCATGGACTGTGATGCTTCCCATGATTACAATGAGATTCACAGCCTGTACAGCAAACGGCATGAAGCAGACATCATCATCGGCTCGCGGTATGTTTCCGGCGGGAGAGCGGAGCTGAACCCCAGGCGGTGGCTCTTCAGCACCGGCTACAACCTCTTTGCTCGCGTGCTTACCGGTGTCAACATCAAAGACATGACAACCGGCTTCAAGCTGTACAACAGAAAGGTGTTTGAAGGGATGAGCCTGACGAACAACGGCTTTGGGCTGCACGTCGAGATCATGCTGAAAGCGGCAGCCCGCGGCTTTACCTACAAAGAAGTGCCAATAACTTACAGAAAGAGCGGCAAGTCGCACCTGAACTACCGCAAGCAGTTCCGGTCGTACATGAAGCCGGTGCTGGAGATGGTTTGGAAGAGAATTCTTAGGAAAAGGTATGCCTAAAGAGTCCGGGGCATAAGCTTATCCTACCATTGAATAGGCTTAAGATAGAGTCATTTATAAATAACTAGATATTAAGATATCGATTAATTTATAAATAAGTTGATATTTAGATATCAAAATGGAGATACAACGGTTAGCAGTTCAAAACCCATGGTGGGCCGAGAGAGAAGCAATCAGGGAAGATGTTAAGATTAAGGAGTTTCTTGCCGCCCCCGTCAAATGGCGCCCGAGAATCCTAAAGTACATGCCGCTCGACAAGGATGTTATTTACAGTGTCCGTGGCCCGCGCCAGGTCGGTAAGACAACACTTGTTAAGGTCATAATAAAGGATCTTTTAGAGAAAAACACAAACCCTGTGGATATCTTCTATTATGCCTGTGATTTGATCAGAACTCCCGGAATGCTGTACGGCCTGCTTGAAGCATATCATTCTTGGAATCATACATTGAGTGA
>CAYYLB010000050.1:0-2497 GCA_964472345.1 uncultured Methanosarcinales archaeon | reverse complement strand
ATTGAGTGATGGGCATAGAAGAATTTTCTTGGATGAGATATCATCAATCCCCGAATGGCAAAAAGCCATCAAAAGATTTGTAGATCAGTACGGTAACAAGAATATCACATTCTACCTGACAAGCTCGCATTCATTGGATATCGAACACAGTACGGAACGGCTGCCGGGGAGGACGGGCGAAAAGGAAGGCATTTCTACGCACAAGATTTTGCTGCCGATGAAGTTCTCGGAATATGCTGAAATAAGAATGCCCGAGATTTACGCCAAAGTCAAGGAACGCGGGCTTGATGATCAGGCTGTCCGTTCGAAAGAATTGGTTATGCTGGCAAAAGGGGAGGCGCCTCAATCACTCAATGCTTTGCTTCCGCTGGCGCCAGAACTCGATAGGCTGTTCGACGAGTATTTGCTTACGGGCGGAATCATGTTTGCGGTGAATAGCTTCGTAAACACCAAACAGATGCCGCAAACACTCTATGAACTCTATATAAGGCAGCTGATGGGCGACATAAGCAGGGTTGGTCGCGATGAGCGGACCGCAAAACAGATTATCGCTTCAATAGTGTCGAGGATAGGCTCTCGATCAAGCTGGAATAAGATTGCAAAAGAGAATGGCATACCCTCCACCCCGACAGTAGGGCAGTACGCCGGCATTCTCCAGAGCATGTTTATTCTTGATGTCTTTCATCGGATAGATGAGAAGCTACAGCCGATGCAGGCAAGCGAGAAGAAAGTCCACATCATAAACCCATTTATCTTCCACGCGCTCCGATCATGGTCCTTGAACCCCGCAGGAGATTCGTTTAAGGCTTCGATTGAGTTCCTGGGCTCGACAGAGAATAAGTCGAAGCTTGTTGAGGGCGTCGTGGGTGATCACCTTGCCCGCGCGGCATATAACCTTAAGCCGACAGACTTATACGACGTGTCGGCATGCGTCTTTTACTGGAGAACGAAGAAAGGCAACGAGATTGACTATGTGATTAAGCATGAAAATAGGGGTTATGCGTTCGACGTAACATACCGAAACCAGCTGGCGTCGCATGAGTACATCGCGCTGAAGCGCTTCGGCAAGGGATGCATGATCAGTAAAAGCCAGTTCGCTTTGACTGCGAATATTGTAACAGTTCCGGTTAGCATCTTTTTGTTGTACATCTGACCGCCGCAAGCAGTTCCGGTCGTATGTGAAGCCGATATTGCAGATGTTTTGGAAGAGAGTGACGAGAAGGAAGTATGGGCAATGTAAGCAACTATAAATGAGCCTATAATACCGCATCACCTTAAATTAATCATATTCTGAAAAGCGTGGATGGGCATAGATGTGAAATTTTTTCAGATGGTATTTTTCAATGAGTTTTTTGTTCAAGTAAAAGCGGTTATTTTTCTTCTTATTTTTTTTTATTATTCTCCATGGGATCTGAAAGATATCTGTGGGTAAATAGCTATTATCAACACGAACAAGCAGGGCATAGTCAAAAGTTTTTTTAGTCATATCAGCTCTAATAGCAAATCTCCTTCATGATTTAACATTTGGGAGATTTGCTAGTATAGTAAATCGCAACGAAAAAGTTCAGGTATCATTGCGATTTACTATAAAAGGGAAGATTGTGCCATTTCGCGTCTTTACCTCAAACTTCGTTTCATTTTTAATGCATCAAATCCTTTTTGATTCGAATTCTTGGCAAGTTGGAGGCCAAACAATTCCTTACAGAAATATTCGCCAAGGTCAGAAATGAGCTTATCACTTTTGATTATTTTTTATCTTTAAGACGATCAAGAACTCTGGCATAAATTTCTAGATTTTTTTAACTAAAGAATAATATTTTATTTTTTCAAATTTCTTTTTGAGTCTTAGCTTCATTTCCCACTCAATCCTTCCCACCACTCCACCGTCTTCTTCAACCCTTCTTCAACATTATACCGAGGCGTCCATCCAAGCATCTGTTTGGCTTTCGCCGCATTCAGCGACAGGAACGGCTCAACAACCGGCCTCCACGGATAATCCGGCGGAAAGCTGAACACAAGCTCGCCTTTAAACCCGGTCATCTCTTTCACTTTAAGCGCCAGCTCTTTCATCGTGAGTTTATTCCCCGTCCCGAACACAAACGTCTCATTCACGACATTCGACTTCAGCGCAGTAACATACGCGTTCACGTGGTCATCAACAAACATCATGTCGCGCACCGCATCCGGCGTCCCTAAATACGTCGTCTCGCCTTCCAGCATTGAAGTCACTAAATATTCAGTCACAAAACCGGCGTTATTCTTCCGCCCGAACGTGTTGCAGCATCGCAAAACAATGTATGGCAGCCCAAAAGCGCGCCCCGCCATCCGTACATACTCCTCAGCCGCACACTTCGCCGCCGCATAGGGCGACGCGGGATGCAGCGTTGTCTCTTCCGTAAATGGCTCGTGCTTCTCCTGCCAGCCGTACACCCCCATGGTTGATGCGAACAGGCACCTCTTCAAGCCAGGCCCCTCACGTGCAGCATGAACTACTTTT
>CAYYLB010000049.1:0-9600 GCA_964472345.1 uncultured Methanosarcinales archaeon | reverse complement strand
AGGTGGGCGAGGAAGAATGCGAGCGCGCCTGAGCCGCCGCCTGCGTCAAGCACCACGCTTCCTTTGCCGATGCCGGTCTCCGCGATGATGGTGCCTATGTCTTTCGGCGTGATGACCTGCGGGCCGCGCGCGATCTTCTGGTAGAGGTCGATGAACTGGGGAGCGAGGACGGAGAGCTCCGTGCCGGTGTTGGTGGTGAGCACGGCGCCGGGCTTCGCCTTTTTGAGCGCCGCTGCCGTCACATAGCCGAACTGGGTGTGGAAGTCGTGCTCGAGATCCTTGACGAAGAATTTCCTGCCCATCTTTGCGAGGAGGATTTTTTTGATCATCGTCATCATCAATTTCCGTTTGAAAACCGACGGACACGAAATCTTCCCAATTCCACTATTGTTATCGCCCCGATAAGATTGTCCGTTTTTACATCCTGAAGAAATTCATCAAGCGCTTTTCCCATTTGTTGTACTTTAAACGCGTATGGAAGCCGCAAGATGAGACAACCATAATGAGATCCTTCTGGATAGAGTAAAAGACTACCAAATTCCAGGTCCCTGGTTATAAGAATTGATTTATGCTTCCTTGCATAGCTCGCTATCGTTGCGTCATCGGCCCCCCTTAGCCCGCTTGTTTTAACATCTTCAACTTCAAAGCCTTGCTTTTCTAGCACGATTCGTAGGGAACACGGGATGTTCTCATCAAGAAAGAATTTCATCTTATGCCGGGATTTTGTGCACTTCCTCACCACGTATTAATGATGCAGTATATCTGATGACGGCGAGTATGCCTTCCTTGGTAAGACCATATTCTTCCTCAATTTCTTCGTAGGTCATGCCCGCTTCAAGCATCCCAAGAACTTCGTCTACTGTAATGCGAGTTCCTTCAATAAGGGGCTTCCCATGCCGGGTCTTTTGGTCAATGACAACCCGCACCATAACACTCTTGAATGTATTATCATTTATAAAATTACCGTAAACAAGCGGGGAGAGGGACTCGAACCCCCGAATGACCGCTCTCACCGTGCCGTAGGCCCTTGGGCCTCACCTGAGCAGACTGCAGGCGGTTGCGTTAGCCGCTTCGCCATCCCCGCTTGCGAACGCCAAAAGACGAATTGTTTATAAACGTTTTTGCGCTTTGCTCCTGATGGGCCCGTAGCGCAGCCTGGATACGGCAGCCAGAGAGCGCGCCTGCCTTCTATCTCACGAGGTGAGCAGGAGGTCGTGGGTTCGAATCTCTTCAGCCCTGCGGAAAGGGACTGAACGAGCATGAAAGTCCCACCGGGCCCGTCCTTCTGCTCATCCCCTTATCGGCACATTTCGCAGACGGCATCGCTGCTGGCGCCGCCAAATCCCCATCAAAGGAAAACAGAAAGCGGCTTTTGATTGGGTTTTGGGACGGCTTATGGTTTATAGCCCAGATAATCAAATTTCCTTCCTGGATGTAATTGCTTTAATCTTTTTGCTTGCTCAAGATTGAATCGAGCACGAAGTTCACCATCTCCCTCGAACGGTCTAAGGGCATATTCTGATTTTTGTTCGTTGCCGCCTAAGCTAGGATAGATTCTCTCTATTTTGTTTGGACTATTGACATCAAATATGTCTCCCCATCGAGTTCCATCCCCATAGATCTCTTGTGCTATCCCTTCAAGGGTCTCTCCTTTGCTAACTTTGATGGTAAACTCCAAATTAACCAAGCTAAGGAAAAGCTCCCGAGCTTCCTTACGCCTTTCCTGCTCACTGTCCGGTTTGTCATCAACGGGGGGATTCCACCAAGGTCTTGCTTCATCCCAGCGACCTAGTGGAGGATAACCCCCCCAGTGCTGGTCAACATAGCGACTAAGTCCGAGTCCGAACCATATCGCAAGCCCCGTTGCTGCACCAGTTATCCATTGTCCGATATAGCCAACTTGCTTCTTATCCATAGTTCACTCGCAGATTTTCTTGCACGGCACGTGTACTGTGAGATGCGGGCACTCTCTAGATCTGGCCACAAGCGTAATTGATTTTTGCTCATGTTACCACTTAATTATTACATTATACATATTAAACTTTCTTTCATTTTTTGACCGATTTATAGAAATATTTATATTCAAGTGCATTTTATGGTTGAAATATGGAGAAAATAAAGTTAGATTTAGTAGACAAGAAGATCCTTGCTGAACTGGATAAAAACTGCCGAGTCCCAAACTCGATTTTAGCAAAGAAGGTGCATAAGTCGAGAGAAGCGGTCAAATATAGAATTCAACAGTTGCAGAAAAGCGGCGTTATTGATGGATTCATCACATCAATTAACCCGAACAAGCTTGGCTATTTTATGTTCAAGGTGTACCTGAAGCTGGAGAACATCCCGGCAGAGCGAGAGAAATTTTTTGACCAGTTAAAGCAAAATAAAGATATTTATTGGCTGGGGATATCTGACGGGGCGTTTGATTGCGTTTTTGCCATTCTTTCTCGGGGGATTACGGAATATTATGAGAAAATAAACATGCTGCTTTCAACGTGGGAGCATCTTATTGTGAGCAAAATATTGGGAACCATGGTGGACACCAAGCAATACAACAAAAAATTCTTTACGCAGGAACGCGATAGTTCCGTTGTTGTTTTTGGCGGAAATGTCACCGATAACAAGATTGATGATCTTGATTACAAAATTCTGAATATTCTTGCGAATGATGCGCGCATTCCATTGGCTGAGCTTGCACGGAAGGTCAAATCCACGATTGAAATTATCCGCGGGAGGATGCGGAGGATGGAAACGAAAGGAATTATTCTTGGTTATCGGTTGTCCGTAGATTTGAATAAATTAGGGTTGGAATTTTTTAAGGCTATCATCTACTTCAGAACATTATCTGAAAGGGACGAGAGAGCCTTGTTTGAGTGGATGCGGACCAACCCCTATGCACTGTATTACATCAGAAGTTTAGCTCCTTGGGAGGTTGAATTTGAGTTTGCTGTCGAAAGCTACCAGCACTTCAATCAAATCATCAATGACTTGCGGCAGAAATTTCCCCATGTCATTAGGAATTATGAACACTTGATCATGATTTATGAAACGTGGATGCCCGCCTATCAGGAAATGTTAAAAACTGCCAAGTAAACGGAAAGATTTCCATCGTTGCTATCCCAACTTTGTAGTTGGTGAGCTGGCTTGTTAACTCAAAACTGAATCGAAATATAGAGAAATGCGTTGATTGGTGTAAGAAATAACGCATTTCTAATATGAATCTTTGCCTAAAAACTTAACTTATTAACGCAAAGATTCATACTCTCCCGCTTTTTCCCAAGATTAGCAGATCTCATTAGCTCATCTTCTCCTCATCAAACCCGAACTTCCCTATCAGCGGGGAGAAGACAAACTCGCCGAGGCTCTGCTGCTCGACGCGGTTCTGGCGCCTGATGAGCTTCACCATCTGCTGCGCGTTGAGGTCGCCGACCGGCGCGATGAGGATCCCATCCATCTTGAGCTGGCTGAGGAGGTGGAGCGGCAGCGTTGGTGTTGCTGCAGTCATGATGATGCGGTCGTACGGCGCCTCGTCCTCGCACCCCTGGCTGCCGTCGTGCTCGAGTACCCTGACATTCGCTATTCCCGTGCGCCTGAGGTTGTTCTGGGCGAATGAGACCAGCTCCGGCACGACTTCCGTGGTGATGACCATCCCCGGATTCGCGATCTTTGCGATCAGTGCGGCCTGGTAGCCTGAGCCTGAACCAACCTCCAGGACCTTCTGGCCGGGCTTCACCTCGAGTGCCTCGGTCATGATCAGCACGGTGCTCGGCTGGGAGATGGTCTTGCCGCGGAGGATGGGCAATGGAACATCCTCATAGGCACGGCTGCGCAGCTCTGCGGCGACGAATTCTTCCCGCGGAACGGTCTGGAAAGCCTCAAGGACATTCTGACTGAGCTTGCCCTGCCAGTAGGACGTGAGCAGCTGCTTGTTCATACCCTCCTTAATGGATGAGAACTATAAAAACATTGTCATTTCCAGGCCCTGCAGAAACCCCCTCGCGTACGCTCGGCACTGCCGGCTCACTCGGCCTGCTTCCTACAGCACCGGAAGAAGGAAGACCCCATGACGAGGACTCTCACCTCGTCATTCTGGTGTGGATTCGAACCACAGGGGTAGCAGCACATGGCTTTGCAGATTTGTTGCCAGACGTCCGCACGCACATGGCGTTGGATGTTTGTTCGCGGACTATGATTGCACCGTCGGTGACGTCTTGCTGATTTCCTCGATCGCCTTCAGCGCCTCGTTAATCGCCCGGGCCTTCTCATCGTAGACTTTTTCCTTCTCTGCAAGGCGCTCCTTCAGGTTTTCGTAGTCCTGTTGGGCCTTCTCGATATTCTTTTCCTTGTTCCTGCGCTCCCGCCGGACGTCTTCTTCGACATCCTTGTTCCAGTTATCGAGGTCTTTCTTCAGTTCAGTGATTTTCTGCGCGCGACCCTTCAACTCCTCCTTGAGTTCAGACTTCGCGCTCATGATGTCGAGCTTGGTCTGGGTCAGCCGCTCGACGATGCTATACCGTGACTGGCTTTCGGACATGGTTACAACACATATTCGTGCGGGATGTTGTTTATATACCTATCGCAACGCGGCAACCGATGAGAGAAACGCTACGCTGCCTATGGGGCTGGTGCGGAGCCTTTCCGTGCCGCTGCGAAGCACGCCGGCGGGGCAAATCACGCAGCGGTACCGGCGACCGCACCAACCCATGCTGCCGCACAGGATCAGTCAATCCAGTCCTTGTTCCTGATCTTCTCCGGCAGGTACTTCTCGGAAATGAACGAAATGCCCCTGCTGCTCAGCGCCTGAATCTCGGCTTTCGCGCCGAACTGCCTCATCATCTTGAACTCGCGCTGCCAGGCCTTGTTGCTCCTGAACCACTCGTAGTCTGCCATCTGCTTCAGGCGGGCAAGATCCTGCTCCGTCAGCTTGATGAAGTGCTTCCTGAGCCCGAACTTCTCGATGTCATCAGAGGTGATGCCGAGGAACCTGACATCGGAAACGGCGAGGGTGTCTGCCATGTGCGCGAGGCTGATGGAGCCGAACTTGATGACAGAGTAAATGTATGCCCCCCAGGGATCGTAGTCCGTCAGCACATAAATCGGCAGCTTCGCCTCCTTGCTGAGGCGCTGCAGCAGCCTGCGGATGCCGCGCGTCGTCTGTCCCTGCGAGCTCATGATGATGCAGTCCTGCCTGTCCCAGAACCTGTCCTCATGCAGGCGCTCCCACACCGCCGCCTTTTCCATGTAAATGACATATTTTGCGGAGACTTTCCTGAATGAGATCTCCTCGACGTTGCTCGGGATGCTCCAGCCCCCCGAGCCGAGCCTGGACCAGTCAATCACGTCGCCCTTGTCCTCGATGAGCACCTTGCCGGCGACGGAGCCCATCTTGTTCGCGTTGATATTAAGCTGCTCGCGGGAAAACTCGCTGATGAGCTCGAGATCCTCAATCGCCTTGTCCGTCTCTTTCTGCTCGTCAACGATGTTGATGTTTGAGTCAGGGATGGTGCGCTTCGCCATGTAAAAGACGTCCCTGAGGCTGGCATGCTTCTTCACGCCGAGCAGCGTCTTGCTGATCTTCGCGACCTCAAGGGTCTGCAGGAACTTTTTCGCATGGCCGACGTTGAAGAAGCTGCGCGATGCGAGCCGCTCGCCCAGCTGGAGCTTCTTCGACTTGGCGTCAAAGACGACGTTGCCCAGGCCACGCTGGGAAAACTCAATCGTCGGGTTCCTGCCCTTCCTGATGTCGCTGACGAGCTTCTTTCCGAGCTCCGTGAGCGCCAGGACCGGCCTGGAACCTCTCCCGCTTGGTGGGACTGTTCCCCATTCCGCTCCCGGCGCATGCAACTCTCGCTGTGCCAAGCGGGATAGGTTCTTACTCATCATCTTCCCTCGCTGTGAGCTTGATCTTGGCCTGGTCCTCATCCTGGGGGGGTGTTATCTGGAGCTGCTGGATGATCTCGGGTTTCTTCACCATCTTCCTGAGCGCTTCGAGGATGGCCTCCTTCTTCTCTTCCGCAAGGGCCGCGAGCGAGTCTGCTATTTCGGGGATGTACCTCTCGAAGAGGCTGGCCCGCTCGCGCTGCTCATGGACGCGGCCTTTCTTGCGCACGTACATTCCGAGATGGCGGCCGCATTCCTGCAGTGCGAGCTTGACTTCCTTGACGATCTCCGGGTACTGCGCCACGGCTTCCTTCGCTTCGCTGGTGAAGGGCGGCCAGACGCTCGCAAGGTGGATGGCCATGGTCAGCGGGCCGACCGGCAATGCGCCCTGGCTCTGCTGCAGGCCATAGGCTTTCCAGCCCGTGGCGGCAACGGACTTATACATCGCGCATGCGCTTTGCTGGTAGAGCAAGGGGACACGGTTGGCGAACCGCAGCACGCTTGCCGGCTGGTCGGCAGGCTGCGCGCCGCCGTAGGCGAGCGCGACCTCGACGCAAAAGGGGATCCCCCGGTACACTTCGGGCGAGCGCGTGACAGAGGTGTAGAATTCCGCCTGCACTTCCTTGCGCAATCCCCGCTCGAGGAGCTCCGCGCCGATGGGGATAATACAGTCGGTCGGGGGGGCGATGATCCTTGTCTTCTTGATGCCCTCGGCGAGCTGCTCGACCTGCGGGATGCTCATCTCTCCCGGCTTCGTCGCGGGCAGGAGCCTTGCGTTCGCGCAGATTTCCTTTGCCGTGCCTGGGCCGACGCGGGAGAACTCGTTCACCAGGAAGCTTTGCAGCGTCCGCGCATCGGTCGCGCGCAGCATCTTGGCCAGCGTGCCGATCTCGACGCCGTAGGGATGCGGCCTGATCTCCTTCGCCTGCGGCGGCAGCTTTTCCGTCACGCGGGCAAATATCACCTGCTCCGCCCTGGGGTTGGTGTAGATGATGGTCGCATGGGGATTGACGATGGCCGTGCCTTTGAGATAGGCGTCGACGCTCTGGTCGCCTTTCTGGTAGGACGCTTCCAGATCGAGCTCTACCCGCGTTCCCTGCTCCTTGTTCCAGGGGACTTCCTTCTCCGTGACAATCTCGGGGGTGTTGTCCTGCGTGTTGATATGAAGCTCGAAGTAATGGGCGGGATGCTTTTTGCCTATCCGTGAGGTGATGCGCGCGGGCTTGCCGGTGGTGAGCTGCGCATACAGCACCGCGGCGGAGATCCCGATGCCCTGCTGCCCCCGCTGCTGGACCATGGTGTGGAACTTGCTGCCATAGAGGAGCTTGGCAAAAATGTTTGGGACCTGCTTCCTGACGATGCCGGGACCGTTGTCCTCCACAATGACGCGAAAGCGCTCTTCGGCCATCTCGATGACCTCGATGCTGACTTCCGGCAGCAGGCGGGCCTCCTCGCACGCGTCGAGGCTGTTGTCAACACCTTCCTTAATCGTCGTGAGCAGTGCCTTGCGCTTGTTGTCGAAACCCAGCAGGTGGCGGTTGCGCTCAAAGAATTCCGCGACGGAAATGTCACGCTGCTTGGCTGCGAGCTGCTCTGCGATGTTCGCCATGCGCGCCGAGGAGCTGGCGATGGTTTATAAAATTATGTTTGGGGCGGCTCCGGTGAAAAAGTCCGGCGCAGTGAAACGCGAGCCGCGCTGCGCGCCGACAGGCACCCACTCAGCCGTTTCCCGCTCGCTTCATTTGTTGCGGTTCCGTTCTTTCTCTCGGAAGGAAATGGCTCCCTCGGGCGACTAAAGTTTACGCCTGCTCGCTCATCAGTTCTTGGCGCACGACTTTTTCACCTCGGCCGCTTGGGGCTTTTACGCGTCGTTCTTCCCCAGCATCCTTTCGAACTTCCTCTCGCGTCGCCTCTTCTCGAGAAGGCGGTAGACGGTCGCGTGGGTCGCGCCCTGCAGCAGGTTCTCGACGGCGAGGCGCGCGGCCGTCACATCCGTGACTTCGCCGATCAGGGCAATCGTCTTGCCGTAGACCGAGATACTGCACCCCGTGAGGCGCTCGATCTCACGCTTCGCCTTCCCTTCGGCGCCGATGACACGGCCTTTGAGGCGCTGCAGGGCGTTCTTGCTCTTGCCCGTGACTGCCGTGACATCGATGATCTCCAATGCGGCATCGGTCTTGAGGAGCTGTAGCGCAATCTCGGGATTGAAGCCGCGGCCGATGGCACGAATGACCTCGCGTGCCTCATAGAGGCGCAGGCCGTCATCCGCAACGATGGCGACTTCGCCTTCCTTGGAGTCGATTCCCATGCGCGTCCCGGTCGCGTGCTCGATATCCCTCTTGACCTTGCCGGACTTCCCTATCAGGACGCCGACACGGTCTTTGGGGATGCGCAGCGTGTAGGAGAACTCGTCGTTCATGGCGCACCCCCTACGTGCCGCATGATCCGCTCTGCCGTCACCGCGCACCCGATCTTTGTGAAGTACTCTGCGACCGTGCGGCAGTCCCGCTCGAAGAGCTCCCCGAAGCGCGCGCTGTCGCGCACCGTCGCCTGCGAAAGATCAATGAGGATGGGCTTCTCGCCGTGGTTGAGGATATTAAAGGCGGACAAATCGCCGTGCGTCAGGCCGTGCTGCCAGAGCCTGCGCATCTCCGTGAGCAGCTGGCCGAGGAAGGCTTCCGGATCCTTTGGGGGTGCGTTGATCAACCGCGGAGCCGCACTGCTGTTGCCGATGAACTCCTCCACCAGGATGTTGTTCTTGACGGTGATGGGCAGCGGCGCCGCAACCTCGGCTTCGTGCGCAATCAGCAGGTTGCGGTATTCCCTCTGGGCCCAGGCGAAAATCACTTTCCTGCGCTGCTTGAGCAAACCCATGAAGCGCGGATCACCCTTGATATAATCGTACATGCGGTTGAAGTCGCAGTTCTCGAGGCGGTAGATCTTGACGGCGACGAAGGCACCCTCTTTCGTCCTTGCGCTGAAGACATTGCTTTCCTTTCCGATCGAGATGGGGCTCACCAGCCCTTCAAAGTGGCCTTCGCTGGCGAGCTTGAAGATGTTGCGGAGGGTGAACTCGTCGAAGACGCCTTTGTAGGTCTTGAATCTTTCCCGGGGGCGGCGCATGCCTGTTTCCGCGTGCGGGGAGTTTAAAAACACTTCGCTTCCCCGGCTTCGTAGAAAAGTGGCCTACGCGCCACCCCGGATGGGGTGCAGAGCAATCCGCAATTGCTGGCACACCGCTCGCCTCGCTCGGGCGCATCCCCCGGCGCACGCAAAAGCTTCGCTTTTGGTGCCCGCAAATCCCCGATTTGCTTGGCGTCAGCCGTCGAGCAGACCTCCGCCATGCGGCTCCGGTGCTGCTCCAGCTGACGGCTACGGCCACTTTTCTACAGAGCCGCTTCCCCTCTCGCGTGTTCACCGGCGGAACGCACGATGCCCTGAGGGCTGCGGAGGCAGATCCTGCAGCGGGTTCCTGCAACGTCCATCCATGGGGGTTGGTGCGTCATTCGCTGTCGCGGCACTGCCAGCTCACTCCGCCGAAATCCCAAACGTTTCCCGCCGTCCCCTGTCTGATTTCCCGGAAGGATTTCGGTTCCAGCGTGCCCTGCAAGCAGCAGCCGGCGTCGCTCGCAAGGGAAGGGCAGTGCACATTTCGCACCAACCCCTCCTCCATCGAAAGGTTTAACTGCTCCAGGCATCTCTCTGCACTCTTTCCCCGCCTGC
>CAYYLB010000048.1:0-9776 GCA_964472345.1 uncultured Methanosarcinales archaeon | reverse complement strand
AGTTCTTCGAGAATCCGCTTCACGACGATCGCCTTGGGATCCGGCATCAGCCGCACGCGTTTGCGGATGTCGAGGAAGCTCTCAAACGGCTTCTCCTTCCGCACCTCGATGATCTCCCACATGTGCTTCTTTCCAAGGCCGGGAAGCAGCTCAAGCTGGTGCATGCGTGTTGTCAGCGGCTGCGCCTTGTTGAAGAACTCAACAAAATGCGGCTCGTCTTTCTCCACAAGCTCCTGCACAACGACGGCAAGCTCCGACTGTGCCGTTGCGGTGAGCTGGTCGAACGGCAGCCTCCCCTTGATGTGGTGGATCTTGTCGCGCTTGCCGTCGCCGATGTACACATCCTCATGGGGCTGGAGAAATACATCTTTCTTGGGGACGAGCTCAAGCAGGGTGAAGAATTTCTTGCCGGCAGCCTGCGCAATCGGCGTCTTCTGGTGGCTTGGCCGGGGGTCGAACGCATAGCCGTTCTGCAGGTAATCGAGCACGACGGCGTACTCCTCCTTTTCCGAGGGCCCGCGATCGCGCCTTCGCTCACCTTCAGGCATTTCAGCAGGATGAGGGGGGGTTGCTGGCTCTGGTGATGGTTCTGCGGCGCTCATGAGAATTCACCTACCCTGCGGCTTCCGCGACTGCCGCTGCGATCTGCTCGAGATCCTTCTTTGCGAGGTGGCTTGCGCTGCCCTGCAGGACAATGCGCACGTCCTCGGGCGTCTTGGGGAGAAGATCAACGACCTTGATGATGTGCTCTTCCTTGAGGCGGGAAATGCCCAGCTCCCGGAGCTTTTTCCGCACGGCGGCGGCCTGCTCAGCGCTCAATGAGACGATGTCATTCACATATTCTTCGCACTTGCCGGTGCGGAAATTCAGCTGCGTATCGCGCTGCTTGATCCGCTCAATCTCTGCCTTGACCTCTACGAGGCTCATCGGCGTTTCACTGAGCAATTGCGGTTTGACCATGTTACACCTTCTTGAGATGGACGGGGTGCACAAGGAGCGTCTTTTCCTTGTTCCCGTCGTGGATCATGACCTCGTAGGCGCGCCCCCGCATGCCCTGGATCGTGCCGGCCTTGCCGTGGAAGCGCGCGCGGTACATGCCTTTCTGGTAGGCTGGCTCCGCGACAAGGGCGACGTGCTCGCCAGCGTCAAACCGCTGGAAGAAGCGCCGCAGGCTTATCTTGCCGCGCTGCTGATAGTGCTTCTTAAATTTGCTCCGTGACTTGCGCCGCGCGCCGCCGATGCGCCGTACCATCCATCGATGGGGGGCGCACTGCTATAAATAGTTTCCGATGGAAAACCCTGCCTGAGTGTTCACCGTGCGTGCTGCCATCCTTCCGGCGCCGTATACACCCAAAAATAGTAATCTTTATATAGCTCCGCCGTTTGTGCAACGATACGAGGAAGTGAGCATGAAAAACTTTTTCCTGAGCCTGAAAGAAAAGCTGTCCTCGAAGTCAAATCATGGGGATGAGCACCTGCAGGAGTATGTGGAGCTCGGCACGGACGCCGCGTCGCAGGCGAAGGTGATTGTCCGGCCGTTCATGCTCGATGATTTTGAGGACGTGAAGCCCATTCTTGATGCGCTGCGCGAGGGGTTTACCGTGGCGCTGGTCAACATCAAGCCGCTGAAAGAGAAGGACCTCGTCGAGCTGAAGCGGGCGATCAACAAGCTGAAGAAGACCTGCGATGCTATTGAGGGCGATATTGCGGGCTTTGGCGAGGATTACCTTGTCGCGGTCCCGAGCTTCGCGGAGATTTACCGCAGCAAGGCGACGGAAGAAGTGAAGGAGCAGCCGGAGCAGGCGCCGCAGTAGGGAATTCTTTTTGTTTGGTGGATGGCCGGTTGCGAGGTTTTTTAAATTGTCCCGGGCTCCGCCTGCCATGCCTCCCGGCGTATCCAGCAAAACTGCCGCGCATCTGCGATTGTTCCGGCACGCGGTCCTTTCCTGGTATCAATCAAACAGGCGCGAGCTTCCGTGGCGCACCATCGGCGAGCCTTACCGGATCCTCGTTTCTGAAATCATGCTGCAGCAGACGCAGGTTGATCGTGTCGTGCCGAAGTACCTGGCGTTTCTGAAGGCATTCCCCACGGCACGGAAGCTTGCTCACGCAAAGACAAGCGAGGTGATCATGCTCTGGTCGGGGCTTGGCTATAACCGGCGTGCGGTCAGTCTGCAGCGGGCTGCGCAGGCCATTGTGGAGCGCGGCTCGTTTCCGTCGGCGTTCGGCGAGCTCAGGCTCCTGCCGGGCATCGGCCCCTACACGGCGCGTGCGCTCGAGTGCTTTGCCTTCCGCCGGGATGTTGCCGTGATCGACACCAATATCCGCCGCATCTTCTCACGGTATTTTTTCAATGGCGCCGGCACGCTGAAGAAGATCGACCGTGTCGCGTCAGGCGCCGTCCCTCACGGCCGCGGGAGCGACTGGGGCAATGCGCTGATGGATTTCGGCAGCCTGGTGTGCACCGCCGCTGCGCCGAAATGCGGCCTTTGCCCATTGCGGAAGAGCTGTACGGCGTATCGTTGCGGGAAGCAGGAGTCGTTTCTGCGCGTCGGCAGGCCGCAGTCGCGCTTTGAAGGCTCGCGCCGTCAGCTGCGCGGGATGGTGCTGCGCATGCTGAAGGAGACGGAAGCTCATGCGATGGCGCTCGCCGCGCTGCGCAGGTCGCTCAGGAAGCCGAAGGGAGCCCTGGGGAGCATTCTTGCCGGGCTTGAGAAAGATCATCTGGTCGTGCGGGAGAAAGGGCGGGTGCGGCTGCCGTAGTGGTAAATCGCATAATTCTTTCCAGCCGGGAGGGACTCCCTTCTACGCCCCGACTTCCCCGGGCTTGAGTCCCTTGCGCCTGATGATGTCCGCGCGCACCGTTGCCTGCAGCTCGTTCGGCACCTTCTCAAACACCTGGTCGACAATCGAGAAGGTGCCCCGCCCTTCGGTCGCGCTCCGCAGGTCGCTGCTCCAGCTGAACATCTCCGCGACCGGCATCTTTGCCTTGATTACCGCAAGCGAGCCTTCCTGCGTCATGTCGATCAGCTGCCCGCGCTTTGACGTCACCAGCCCCGAAAGCGCTCCCATGAAGTCCGCCGGAGCCTCGATGCGCAGGAGCTGGAGCGGCTCGTACAGCACGGGGCCTGCGAGCATCATCGTGCCGCGGATCGAATCCCTCACCGCCGGATACACCTGTGCAGGCCCGCGGTGGATGGCATCCTCGTGCAGCTTGACATCGGTCAGCGTCACCATCACGTTCACGCACGGCTCGCGCGCCAATGGGCCTGCGCCCATCACGTCCTCAAACATTTCGATGACCATCTCAATGACTTCCATCATGTACACTTCGCCCCGCGTCGCATCAAGGAACACATTTCCCTTGTGGATTGCCTTCACCCGGTTCGCGGTCTTCGCGTCCCAGCCGATGCTGCGCAATCCCTCAATGAGCGCGTCGTCTTTCTTCTTGAACCGTCCGCCCGGTATCTTTTCGTTTTTGATCAGCGCGGCCAGTTCCGGAGCCACGGGCTCGACCTTCATGTAGAACTTGTTGTGCTTGTTGGGCGACTTGCCTTCCGCTTCCGGGCCCTGGCGCGTGATTGCCTCGCGGTACACCACGATGGGGCCGCCCGTCTTGACGTCAAGCCCCCGCTCGGTCCTGATGCGGTTCTCCACGATTTCAAGGTGCAGCTCGCCCATGCCGCTGATGATGTTCTCGCCGGTCTCCTCGTTGATCTCGACACGGATGGTGGGATCCTCCTTGCTCACCTTCCGCAGCACCTCAACGAGCTTCGGCAGGTCGCTCGGCTTGGCCGGCTCGATCGCCTTTGAAATAACCGGCTCGAAGATGTGCACAATCTCCTCAAACGGCGTTTCCGGCTCAAGGGTGACGGTTTCGCCCACCCACGCTTTCAGGCCGACGATGCCGAGGATGTTCCCCGCGGTGACTTTCTCGACCAGCTCGCGCTTCGCCCCGTACGCGACAAAGATCTGCTGCACCCGCTGCTTCTGCTTCGCGCGGTTCAGCCAGACTTCCATCCCTTTGGTCATCATGCCGGAGAACAGCCTGCCGTACGAGATCTCTCCGACCTGCGGCTCAATGGTGATCTTGGTCACCACAAAGCCAGGCCTGCCGCCCTCATCGCAGTTCAGCAGCGACCTTCCGAATTCGCTTTCCACATCGCCATGCCAGATCTTCGGGATGCGGTACTTCTGCGCATCCACCGGGCTTGGCAGGTGCTTAATCACCATGTCGAGCACGACTTCAAATAACGGCGCCTTCTGGAACAGCTGCACTTCGCGCTCCTTGCCTTCCCATCCTTTGTAGATATCGATGATGTCCTTGAAGGAAACGCTTTTCTTCTGCATGTGGGGCACGCTCAATGCCCAGTTTTCTCTCGCAGAGCCGAACGCGACGCTGCCGTCCGCGACATTCACCTGCCACGTTTCCCCGTACTGGGGCTCTGCAATCTCCTTGATGAGCCGGTTCACATGCGTGATGATCTTCACGAACCGCTCCTGGATCTGCTCGGGCGTCAGCTTCAGCTCCGTGATCAGCCGGTCGACCTTGTTGATGAACAGCACGGGCTTGACGCGCTCGCGCAGCGCCTGCTTGAGCACGGTCTCCGTCTGCGGCATCACCCCTTCGCTCGCGCACACGAGCAGCACGGTGCCGTCGATCGCCCGCATCGCCCGGGTGACGTCGCCGCTGAAATCCACGTGCCCGGGCGTGTCGATAAGGTTGATCAGGTACTCTTCCCCCTGGTGGTCATGCACCATCGAGACATTCGCCGAATCAATGGTCATGCAGCGGTCAATCTCGTCCTGGCGGAAATTCAGCACCAGCGCCTCGCCCGCGAGCTCCTGCGACATCAGCCCTGCCGCGGCGATGAGGTTGTCAGAAAATGCGGTCTTGCCGTGGTGGATATGGGCGCTCGTCCCGATGTTGCGGATGCGGTCGCGCACCCCAATCAGGCGTATGATCTTTTCAACAAACTTCTCCGCCATCTCATTCACCGGTACAGCAGGCCCTCATCGACGCGCACATACGCGTGCAGCTCGCCTGCCTTGAACCAGATTTTGATCTCCCGCTCCGCTTCCTTCACCGACTCGGACGCGTGGATAAGGTTTTGGATCGGCCGCCCTCTCACGTCCGCCATCACGTAGGTCTCATGGGTAAAGTCGCCGCGGATCGTCCCGGGAGCGGCATGCTCGGGGCTTGTGGGGCCTATCAGCTTGCGCACCGTCGCGATCGCGTTATGCCCTTCGATGACGGCAGCGACCGACGGGCTCATGGAGATATAGTCCATCAGCTGCTTTCGGATGCGCTTCCCGATCTCCAGCGGCGTCTCGCTGACCGTGTCCCCCCGCTCGCGCGCCGCCTTGCTTGCCTTCTCGCCGACGCTGCGGAGCCATGCCTCATCATCTGCGTAGTGCTTGGCGGCAAGCTCCTTGCTCGCATACACCATCTTCAGGGCGATGACCTTCAGTCCCGTCTGCTCGATGCGCCGCAGGATCTCGCCCACCAGCGCGCGCTGCACTCCGTCCGGCTTGATCAAAACGAGTGTTTTTTCTTTCATCCGTCACCACCTCATGGGGATGCCTGCGTGCCCGCAGCCGTCCTCCGCTTGCGCGAGGCGCGTGTCCAGCGCCGGCTGACGGCGCGCCGCCGCAGCTTCAGCAGGTTCTTCTCGCATTTTCCTGAGCAAAAGTACATGATCTTCCCTTCTTTCTTCACATACATCTTTCCCGTTCCCGGCCGCAGCGTTTCTTCGCAAAATGAGCACCGTGCCATCTATCCTCGCCTGCCCGTGTTGAGCCTTTGGGCCTCGATTTCTGTTTCGGTCAGCATGAGGGTGTCGCCGACACGGATCGGCCCTTTCACATTCCGCCGGATGGTCTTGTTCTTGTCGCGCCCTTCGAGGATCAGGCAGCGCACCTGCACGCCTTCGCCGCGCATCCCTGTCCGCCCGACAATCTCCTTGACCTGCGCAGGGACCGCTTCAGCGAAGGTGATGTCACCGCGGGGTGCGGGAGGAGCAGCCGGCGCAGCCTCCCGTGCCGCTTCCTTGGGCGCTTCCCCCGGCGGCTGCTTTGCTTTCTCAGCCTGCTGCTGCCCCTTCTCCGCCGGTTTCTGCTCGTCTGCCATGATCAGCGCACGATCTCCTCAACGAGCTTCTTCGCCTCGCCTTCCTGGACGATCGCAACCGCTGCGGTGCCAACGCCAAGGCCCGCGCTCGCGCCCAACTCGTCCTTCTTCGGCACCTCGACGTAAGGGATGCTCTTCTCCTTCGCGAGCAGCGGGAGGTGCATGACAATCTCTTTCGGAGTGACGTCCTGCGCCACCACGACAAGCTTTGCCTGCCCGCGCTCGATCGCCTTCGTCACTTCATTCGAGCCCTTGCGGATCTTTCCCGTCGTCCGCGCGACCTCAACAGCCTCAAGGATTTTTTCGACGTTTTTCTCAGCCATGGGATATCCTCCTGGAGCGATCAGAATGCTCCCTCATTCCGCCCCTGTGCGAGGCGTCATTAATCATAGGTTGATGCACAACGATGGTAAGTCCTATTTAAAGGCTTCGGCGCCTCCGCTCGCGCCGCATGGTTTGCCAGGAGCGCAGTGCCACGCTCCCTGCGGGCCGTGCCGCGTACCCCCGGAGAAACCTACCTCACCCAGACGCTCTTCACATTCACAAACTCCCTGATGCCGTGGCAGCCGAGCTCGCGCCCGTAGCCGCTCGCCTTGACGCCGCCGAACGGCAGCCGCGGATCGCTTTTCACGATTCCGTTGATCGCGACATGGCCGGCGTCGATGCGCGCCGCCAGCCGCTCCGCCTTCTCCGTGTCGCGCGTCCAGATGCTCGCGCCCAACCCATAGATATGGTCATTCGCGACGCGGATCGCTTCCTCCTCGTCAGCGACAGCGATGACCGCAGCGACCGGCCCGAACACTTCCTCGTCGAACGCCGGCATCCCTTTCCTCACGCTGCCCAGCACGGTGGGTGCGTAAAAGAAGCCGGCGCGCGGCACTCTCCTGCCTCCGGTCACCAGCCGCGCGCCCTGCGCAACCGACTCGTTTACCTGCCGCTCGAGCTCATCGACGAATTCGCTGCGCGCGAGCGGCCCGATTTCTGTTGCAGGATCGAGCGGATCACCGATCGTTTTGCCATTCATCAGCGCTGCAATGGCCTCTTCGAACTCATTCACGCGCTCATTCACCACGATGAACCGCTTTGCCGCGATGCAGCTCTGCCCGGCATTCACCAGCCTGCTGGCAGCCGCCCCCGCGGCGCAGCCGCCCATCTCCGCGTCCGCGAGCACGATGAACGGATCGCTTCCGCCAAGCTCGAGCACCGTCTTCTTGATGTGTTTCCCTGCAATCGCCGCGACGCTTGCGCCGGCCCTGTTGCTGCCCGTCAGCGTGACTGCCCTGATGGCGGGATGCGCAATCACCTGCTCGACCTGCGCTGAGCCTGTCAGCAGCGTGCGGAACGCGTTTTCAGGGAAGCCCGCCTCCCGGAAGGCCTGCTCGATGGCCAGCGCGCAGCGAGGAACATTTGATGCATGCTTCAGGACGCAGGCGTTTCCCGCCATCAGTGCAGGCGCCGCAAACCGGAATACCTGCCAGAACGGGAAATTCCACGGCATGATCGCAAGCACCGTGCCGAGCGGCTCATACCGCACGTAGCTCTTGCCCGCGTCCGTCGCAACCGCCTCCTGCTTCAAAAACTCCTCCGCATGCTCCGCATAATAGTCGCATGCGAGCGCGCACTTTTCCGCCTCTGCGATGGCCTGCGTGATCGGCTTGCCCATCTCCTCGGCCATCATGCGCGCGTACGTTTCTTTCTTCGCGCGCAGCAGCCCAGCCGCGCGCTTCATCAGCCTGCTGCGCTCCGCGAATGAAGTCGCCTTCCACTGCTGAAATGCAGCGTCAACCGCATTCAGGATCTGCCCGGCCTGCGCAGCCGTATGCTCTTCGACCGTCTCAATGACCCTTCCCGTCGCGGGGTTTATGGACCGGAATGCCATGGGATTCACCTCATCAGCCTCGCATTAACCGTTGGATCGATGTCAACCGCAACGAGGCACAGCTGCCCGCTTTCAATCGCCTCGCGCAGCGCTGCTTCAAGCTCCTCAACGGTCCGCGGCGCGTACGCGCGGATCCCGAAGCTTTCCGCGTATCTCTTGAAATTGGGATTCGTCAGTTTCGTCCCGAACGTCCTGCCGGCATCACGCTCCTGCTTCCAGCTGATGAGCCCGTAGTCATTGTCATTGAACACCACGATCGTGTACCCCGCGCCGAGGCGTTTTGCCGTCTCGATCTCCTGCGAATTCATCAGGAAGCCGCCATCGCCGCTCGCAGCCACCACACGCTTCTCCGGATGCGCGAGCTTCGCAGCGATCCCGCCCGGCACCGCAATCCCCATGCTCGCCAGGCCGTTCGAGATGATGCAGGTGTTCGGCTCTTCCGCGAGATAGTTGCGCGCAATCCACAGCTTGTGCATCCCGACATCGGAGATCAGGAGGTCATCCGCGCGCAGCAGCCTGCGCAGGATCGTCACGGTCCCAGGAACCGTCAGGCGCTGATCTGCATACGATGCGATATCCTCCCGCAGCCGCCGCCGGATGGGCTGGAACCAGGCATCATCAAACACCAGCGCGTCGTGCGCAAGCCGCTCGTTGAACTCCCACAGCACCGCGGAAATGTCGCACACAACCTCGACGTCCGGAAGGTAATACTCATACACTTCCGCCGGGCTGAAATCGATGTGGATGATCTTCTTGTCCTTGCGCGGGTTCCACCGCCCGGGATCGACCTCCGCGATGTCATAGCCGACGCACAGCACCACGTCCGCCTGCTCCACCGCTTCAAGCGCGATGTCCGCCGGCACGCCGATCGTCCCGACCGCCCGGGCATCGCTGCCGGCGACTGCGCCTTTGCCCATGAACGTGCTGACCACGGGGATGTGCGTATTCTCGACGAACAGGCGCAGGTGCCTTGACGCGAGCTTGCGGATCGCCCCGTTGCCGGCGATGATGATGGGCCGCTCAGCGCGCGCCAGCAGCTCAAGCGCCTGCATGAATGCCTTGTAGTCAGGCGCAGGCCTCCGCACGCGCGTGCGCAGCAGCGGGCGCAATGGCTTCACTTCCTGGCCGGCAACATCCTCCGGCAGCTCAAGATGCGTCGCCCCCGGCTTCTCCATCTCCGCAAGCTTGAACGCCTTCCGCACCGCTTCCGGGATGATCTCCGGCCGGTTGATCGAGGTGTTCCACTTCACGATGGGCCTGAACATGTTCACCACATCGATGAACTGGTGGCTCTCCTTGTGCAGCCGGTGCGTGCTCGCCTGCCCGGTGATCGCGACCAGGGGGCTCTTGTCAAGCTGCGCGTCCGCAACGCCGGTCACGAGGTTTGTCGCTCCCGGGCCGAGCGTCGCGAGGCAGACGCCTGCCTTTCCCGTCAGGCGGCCATAGACATCCGCGATGAACGCAGCGCCCTGCTCATGCCGTGTCGGGACAAACCTGATCGAGGACCGCTCGAGCGAGAACAGCAGCTCCTCGTTCTCCTCCCCCGGCACACCGAACACGTGCGTCACCCCTTCTGCCTCAAGGCACTGCACGAGCAGGTCAGAAGCCTTCATGCATCACTGGAGGGAGCACGATTATTTAAAGGTAGCCGGACAAAGGCTCTGCAGAAGCCCGATGCACTGCCTGCTCTGCGCGAACGAGGCGTGCGCATGTGCTTGCAAAGCTCTCCGAGTTTGCAAGCTCAGAAGCGCACTTCTGCTGCTTGCA
>CAYYLB010000047.1:0-9920 GCA_964472345.1 uncultured Methanosarcinales archaeon | reverse complement strand
TTCGTCTGTCTGACAAGCGTTTGATAGAGCGTTTCCCCTTTCTCAATGACAAGTTTGTATTCTTCTACTGCTGCTTCCTTCCGGATTTGTAATATGGTGTAAAGCTCTGCAAGGATGAAGTGGGCTTCGACATGCTGCAAGAGGGATCTTCGTCTGTTCCGCACATAAACGTCAGAAGAGCTCGGCCTGAGAAGGTGAGCAAGTAACCCGTCGGCATCGTGCCGCATCGCTGCTGCAACAGCGGCCGGCTCGTACACCTGCTGCGCAAGCCCGATAACCCGCTCACGGTCATGCTTATCGCTGCGCTGGCCGTCGTCGAGCACGGCAATCTCTCTTGCCCCAAGGAAGTTCTGAAGTTCATGCAAGTAGGAGGTGGCCCTTTCGAGAAGGTCGTCAATCGCTTTTCGCTCTTTTTCCAGTGTTTGTGCATTCCTTCCCGCTGAGAGATCATTGAGTATCGCTTCCCGATGTTCTCGCGTTTGGAGCCCTGCTTCTTCGAGTCTGGCCTCTAACGCCTGGCGTATTGTCTGTTTCCGCTGCATAAAACACCCGCCCCCGTCTCTCCTTTAAAAACCTTGCGCTTGTTCAGAAATTGTAGCGCCTGACAAGTTGTTACAACTGAACCTCGATGGCGCCCACTGCTCTCGGAACGCAGCCTTACGGCAGCTTCCGAAGCATCTCCAGGAACTACTTCCACCTATTCATCTCCCTCGTCAGCGCAATGAACTGCTTCCCGATCTGGCTCAGATGCCGCTTCTGCTGCTCGGGGACGCGCATAAGCCGCTGCAGCGCCTCACGGTGCTTGCCGTCCAGCAGCGCGACCTGCTGCTCAAGCGGAAGCGCCGCGGTGAGCTGCTCGAGCATCCCGTGATACGACTGACGGAACAGGCTGAGCTGCGACTCGAGATACGGCACCTCAAAGATCAGCTGCCTGAGGCTGAGCTGCGGATCGCGCAGGAATGTCTGCAGCAGCCTTTTCGCTTTCCGCTCGTCGCCGGTCAGTGCGGCGACCTTCAGCTCGACAAGGTTGTGCGCTGCCGATGCGAGCTTCTCATTCACGACCTGCCCATACCGGATCTCCTTGAGAAATTTTCTTAACGACGCATGCTGCAGGTTGAATTCCTTCCTGTGCTGCTCGGGCAGCTTCTGCAGGAACGGATGCGCGCGGTTGGTGTTCTTCCTGATGGGCTGCAGCCATGCGCGCCCAAACGCCCGTGAAAGGGCTTCAATATCGGGCAGCTGGGCTGTCTCATGCTTCAGCTGCTTGAGGTCCATGATCAGAATGGGTACGCAAACTGGGGGTTGTCACAGACTTCCTTGAGGATGCGCGGCGCCGTCACCGTCTCGTGCAGCTCGATGTTCTCGCTGGCGCAGTACGGGCACCGGCGTGCGGCACGCGTGTCTTTTTTGAGGCTGAACTTGTAGTTGCACCGCATGCACATGAACCTGTCGCGAGCGACGGCAGGCTGCGGCAGCTCGTGCTTCGGGAGGCGCCCATAGCAGGGGATGCAGACCAGGTCGCGTCCGTTGCGGTGGTAGCGCACGTTGCTGATGCTGACCGTGCTGCGGCATTCCTTGCAGATGATGGTGCTTCCGGAGCCCATGGTTTCAGCCTCTTTTTGCAGGATAACTGATGAGGGTAGGAAATTGTATACTGGTTTATAAAGATTTTGGGGCTTCATTGGGGGGTATTGCGCGCACCGAAAGGAAATCGCGGCGAAACAATTAAATAGATAAGGGGCATTGGGGAGGAATCGGAACGGTTAGCATGAGGCAATTGCCGGAGCGGGGTGATTACGATGGGAAAGATAAAAACGTACAGCTTGGTCAGTAACTCTTTCCAGATCCACTTCATCAAGGGAGAGTGGGAAACGGATGACCGGTTATTTGCCGCGGCGGATCTGGCGGGAATTGAGAAGGGCCTTGACAAGATCGGGAAAAGCCTCGAGAAGCGTTTTGAGCGCTTTCTTGAAAGTAAGCTGATAGTGTACAACGACAGCGCAGACTGAGGGAAGCATAGAGGATGCGAAGCGGCGGAGGCTGAGCGCGGCTGCGGCTCTTCGGTTGAGCCAAAAACTATTTAACCCCTTTCTCAGTTCATTCTGGCATGGAGGCCCTTGCGGCGATCGCCCAGGAGATAGCTGCCTGCAGGCAATGCCCGCTCTGGAAGGGAACGGCCAACGCGGTTCCGGGGCACGGCAATCCCGACGCAAAGATCCTCTTCATCGGAGAAGCGCCGGGAGCGCGGGAAGATGCTGAAGGCAAGCCGTTTGTCGGGACGTCCGGCAAGGTGCTCACGGGGATGCTCGCTTCCATAAACATCAGGCGGGAAGATGTTTTCATAACGAACGTCGTGAAGCACCGGCCGCCGGGGAACCGCGCTCCATTGCCCGAGGAAGTTGCTGCCTGCCGAAGTTACCTTGAGCGGCAGATTGCGGTGATCGATCCGGAGCTGATCGTCACGCTCGGCAACCACGCGCTCGAATGGGTGAGCGGCAGGCAGGGCATCAGCAGCATGCGCGGCAAGGTTTTCACGAAGGAGATCGCCGGCAGGACGCGCAAGATATTCCCGACGTTCCATCCGGCTGCGCTGATTTATAACCGCGAGCTGCGGCCGCTGGCGGAGCAGGATTTTAAGATGATTAAGGAAGAGTTTGGGCAGAAGGACCTTTTTTCTTTTTAGTTGCCTTTATCTATTGACCAAAACTGAAGTAAACGTGCTAGAGCGGAGGAGCTGCGGCTCTCACCACCCCGACAAACCACACCCGCGCAAACACAAACATCTTCACCAACAGAATGATAAATAACACCATCACCCAGAACGGCCAGCCGGCGGTCGCGCGGCTGAGCAGGTATGCAGCTGCTGCGATCATGGCTGCATTCACGAGCAGCGTCAGAAGAATGAGATGCGCTTTCCTGAAGCCAAGGGCAAACGCCCGCTTGATGCTTTCCCCCAGCGGCGCAGCGGGCAGCGCGAGCGACACGAGCAGGAAGTACCCGCCAAAGAAGGTAACGGCCCCCGCGGCGTACACCAGCCCGAACGACGGCAGCGCATCGGCAGCAGCGCGCCGCAGCGCGAGAGTGATAATAGCATAGTTAATCATGAGCAGCGGAATGACAAACGCCAGCGCACGGACGAGCAGCGCGAGCATCAGCTTCGGGACATGCGGCTTCTCGAAGAGCGCGTGCGTGAGCGCCCAGCCCCAGAGATTGATGAGCAGGAATGCGAGCAGCGAAAACGCCACGAGCTTCCATAGGTTGGCAACCAACTGCTCATAGTTCCCGAAGATGGCTGCCGCATCCTTGAGGAACGGCAATCCGGAGGTGATGGCCTGCTCATCGTAGTTCGCGTCCTGCAGCGGCGTGACGATGTTCTGCAGGTTTTCCGCGATGGCCAGCTGGTAGCGCACATTGATGAAGCCGATGGCGACAAGAAACACAAGTTGGATGACGAACAGCGCGATGAGCAGCGCGGGACGCTTCCTGATGCTGCTGAGCACCTGCTTGAGCGCTGTCGTGAGCGGGTTCATCGGACCTCTTTGTTGCACGGGAATCGCGGCGATTATTTAATGCTTTGGCTTTGCCTTGAGCCGGAACGGGCAGAACTCTTATAAGCAGGCCGTATTTCACCGCTGCATGCGCAAATTCCGCTTCCTTGAGCATACGGCTGACAGCAGGTTCGAGGCGTACGGCAAGGATCTCGGCGAGCTGTTCGCGAACGCCGCGCTGGCGCTGCAGGAGATTCAGGTCGAGACAGCGACCGTCGCGGCGAGGGAAAGGCGCACCGTGACGCTTGAAAACGACGGCGTCGAGATGCTGCTGTTTGATTTCCTGCAGGAGCTGATCTTCATCAAGGATGCGGAACTGCTTCTCTTCTCAGCATTCGACGTCGCCATCACCAGAAACAGCAGCTACCGGCTGGACGCGGCCTGTTCCGGCGAGACGATCGACCCGAAGAAGCACACGCTCAGGGTGGACGCGAAAGCCATCACGCTGCACCAGTTTGAGGTGAAGCAGGAAAATGGGCAGTGGGTGGCGAGGGTTATTGTGGATATTTAAGATAAAGAAATAAAAAAGAACAAGGATTCACTCCTTGCTGACACGGACGGCTTTCGGGCCGCGATCCCCCTGTTCAACCTCGAATGTGACTGCGTCATTCTCCTGGAGCGTCACGCCCCCTTGCAGCCCGGTCTGATGGACGAAATACTCACTGCCATCATCACCGGCGATGAACCCAAATCCCTTCTTCTCGTTGAAAAACTTTACTTTTCCTTTCATGGTGTGTTTCCTCCGCAGCAACGCGTGCGTATGGTATGCATTTCCCCAGAAGCAGATCAACAGCTATCCTCCGGGTTTGGTTACCGTGTTGTCAAACTGCTTCCGGAAAGAGGGCAGAATAAAGGCCCCTTTTTAAATGTTTTTGTTCTGCTCAGCGGTCAGGGCCGGGGAAATCACCGCGTATACACCCGTGCCGCACGCGTGAACCCGCTCACGGAAGAAGCTGCCTTGCCGGGGAACACTTCCACCTTCAGCGTGCGCTCATCAACCAGCTGAGCGAGCAGCGTCCCGACGGCCCGCCCGCTGCTGAGGGTGTACAGCGGCTTTCCTGCAGTGACGTAGCCAAACTGGCTGCCGATATCGTCCAGCGCAACCAGCTCATATCGGACGATGCCATCCTCAGCCCGGACGGCCGCGGGATCAGGTGCATTCCCTTTCACGCCATAGGGTCCGCGCGCAGCGATTCCCGTATCGTAGCCGACGGAAACGCGGATCTGGGCAGGATCGACAAAGTCGTACACCAACGCGAGATGGCCATCCCAGTACGGGCAGAGGTAGTCGCCGCAAAAAGCCTGCTCGGCGGTGCCGCGGTAGCCGGTGCCTTGCAGGAACCAGTTGCCCGCCAGCCTGCCATCAGCATCAAAATCGATCTTCCCGCCGCGGGGCTCTTTTGTCCGGGGGTTTTTTGCCAGGAGCCTGCTGCGCACCGGCTCCGCAAAATAGTCAAATGGCGGGACCGCATGGATCTTCCACGGCTCCCCCTGGTACGTTTCGGGAACCGCAAACCCGGCCAATGTGACCCCCGTGTCCACCGTCAGCATCCCCAGCAGGCCATAGGCCTTGGTTTTTCCGAGCACCTGTCCCGCCGCGACGGGGATGTTCACATTGATGTTCGTGTCCTGCTCATTGCCGGCCTCAGGAAGGGCGTCAAGTGCGCGCAACATTCCATCTGCAGCGAGCAGCGCAGGATCGAGCGCAGTCACGTGCACGTAGCTGCCGAAAATCGAGCAGGAATACTCAAAGTAGAGATGATAATTCTTTGCATCACTTCCCCTTGCATCAAAGAAGTTCCTGTTCCGCTCAACCCGCTTCAGCACCCCGTCGCCGATCGCGTAGACGTTGTAGCTTCCGTCTTTCGGGTACTGGAAACCGACATGGTCGCCGGGGGTGATGTGCCCTGAGGTGATGTCCGTCAGCTCCCCCTGAGGCTCCACCGCGATGATCACCTCAAGCTCAAGCGGCGCTGCGGTGAAGGTTACGTCTTTCTCTTCACAGCCTTCGAGTTTTGTAAAGAGGGGAGACCAGTATCCTGCAGAGGGCCGATGCGCGTCCGTTTGCGGCCGCCCAGGGGCATGTTGCTCTGCGGAAGCCGATTGTTCTGCCGGTTCCGAAGGGCTGGCAGTACTCCCTTCTGCAGCCCCTGCCCCACCCCCCTGGCTGATGGATTCCGGCGATGGCGGAGCACAGGAGGTGATAAAGAGCAGCAGAAGCGCAATGACAAACCCCTTTTCCATGATGGGGGAAAAGATTTTCTCATTTAATAAAAGTATGCCTCGAAAGAGTTGCGTTTCAAAATCCGGCTGGTGCGGCGTCCGGTGCTGCTGCGTCGTTTGCCCCGCCGGCCTACTTTTTTGGTATACGGCCCTTTGATGGAAAAAAGCCGGGGTGGAACTCGGCCTGAGCCCACCTCCGTCGCACAACGCATGTTGCGGTGCTTTTGCCCTTTCCTGCTCAGGGCTTCACGCCCCAAGCCTCGGACAGCTGATCACCGTCCGCCTGTTGGGAGGCTCACCGGCCCCCGCTACCTCTTTTTCCCTGATTTCATCATGATAGGGAAGGAAGTCCCTCGTAGGCCACCATGGACCCGATTCCGCTGATCCTTGGTCGGCTGAGGATTGGTTCCCCATGCATGTGCTTTCTGCGGCCGATACCATCCATCAGCCGCGCGTGAGTGGTGAGGAGGAAGGGCCCCCGGATCGTGAGGGGTGGTTGGATCGTCAGAAACAAGGTTCTGTCGGGAGCCCCTGAATGTCAGGAGGCGATCGTCGCCTGCTGCTGTGCGGTCAGCCGTATGCTGTCTGCAACCCACTGCCGCTGGACTGCGCGGTTCTCCCGCACAAATTCCTGCTGCAGATACCACAGCTTGGGCGTCAGCCTCATGGCACCTAGAATAGGCATACTAATATATAAATATTACTATTATGTATACTAGATATCCTAATAAGTATACTAGGCGCAGGTGCGGGATTCTCGTGCTGCTGTTCGGGGTGGCACAAGGAAAACTCATAGTTAGCCGTCGAGGCGCTGGGAGCGGGGCTTGCAGGGCACCACTAAGGGCCTTCAGCAATACGCCCGGCACTCGCCTGCCGTTTCACCGGCGATGCTGATCTCCTTGTAGATGTACTTCATCAGCTTGTCCATGGCGTAGCACGGGTCGCCGGAAGATGTTGCGCCGAAGCGAGCAAAGCATTCCTCTTTGCACGCCTCCTCGGAAACGCCGCGGCAGCGGAGCACAAGCTCGGTTTCCGTCTGCGTGACGACCTCGAATGGCTGCGCTGCTGCGGCCGGTGAAGGCAGTGCGGCTCCCGCGGGTGCCGTCGGCGGCGTTGGCGGCTGGACCGGATTTTGCTCCGCGCCGGAAGATGGCTCTGCCGCCTGCGGTGCTGCCTGCGGGGCCTGGTAGGGTGCGCCGCATGCGCTCAGCAAGAGGAGCATTATGACGGCGATTGCTGCGGAAAGGGGTGTTTTCATGGTGATTACTAGGGAAGAAAGATGGTTATTTAAGTTTTTGGTTCATTTGGGCTATGTGTTATCCGGGTTATAGGGGTAGTTCTTTGGAAAAGGCATCACTTTTAGATAGTAACATTTAAATACAAGCGCTGCTCTGCGGGCTGCATGGACTTCCACTTCAGGCTCAAGCGGGCATTTGCGCTCGTCAGGCAGGACATCACTGAAACGAGAAGGCGGCTCAGCAATGCCCTGTTCTCCTTGACCAACGAATACGGCAAGCTCCAGCTCCGCATCCAGGATCTTGAGAAGCGCGTCGAAGAGCTCGATGCGCAGAAGGGCGAGCAGCCCCAGTATGCATACGCAAAGGGTTATTAAGGAGTTCTTGCTGAGAGTGTTGCTGATTCCAGCGCGCTGCGCGAAACGCTGCCTGCTTTAGGCCGTCTCTTCCATGATGCTCAATCTCAACCTCGAACTGGAACGTGCAACTGAAGCCATCACGCGTGAGAACGCCAGGCGTGTCTGCATCCAGTTGCCCGACGGGCTGAAGCCGAAGGCAGCGGACATCCAGCGCGAGCTTGAGGAAAAGACCGGCGCGGAGATCATCTTCTGGGCCGGATCGTGCTTCGGCGCGTGCGACGTTCCTGTGGGCCTTGAAAAGCTCGGCGTGGACATGATCATCCAGTTCGGGCATTCGGAGTGGAGGCCGAGGCTGGAAGGGTACGAGTCTGGCGCACCGCGCTGATGAAAGCAAACGCGCAGAGCAGGCCAGGGGAATTCTGTGGCCCTGTCGTGGGAGCCAAACGCCGTGAATCCTGCTTGCAGAAGATGCACAATTATAACTATCATTATCCATATCCCAATTATAGAAAATCCTCCTAGTCCATGGAGCGTTCGGATACGCTTCAAACGCGAAAGCTAGGCTGCGGAAAGTTTATATACCTGATTATAATAGATTATAATATGCAGGAGCTCTTCAAGGCGAAGGTGCGGAAGGTCGGAACATCGCTTGGCGTGCTGATACCGGGCCGCGTGGCAAAAAATGCGCAGCTCAGGACGGGTGAGGAGGTTGAGATCCAGCTCCTCAAACAGAAAAAACTCAGGCTGATAGAAGAGGCGTTTGGGATCGCGAAAGGGGCAACGCCGTTCACGAGGGAGAAAGGAACGGACAGGACGGAGCGCTGGTGAATGTGGATTTTCGACACCTCTGCGTGGGTTGAGTACTTCTTGAAGAGTGAAATGGGCCGAAGGGTCAAACAGCTCCTCGAAACGCAGGCGTGCTGCACGGCCGTCATCTCCATCGCGGAATTGTCGCAATGGGCAATGAAAAACGGCAGGGACGGGAAACAGCTGATCCGGTACGTCGCTGACCTCTCGGAGATCCTTCCACTCAGTGGGAAGACCGCCTTTCTTGCCGGCGAGCTGAATGCGACGAGAAAAAAGAAAATCTGGAAGTGGGGGATGGTTGACTCCATCATCCTCGCGACGGCGCAGCTCTATGATCTCAGGATCGTAACGAAAGACAAAGACTTCGGGGACCTGCCGCAGGTGGATATTCTGTAGCGGTGCGGAGCATGCGAACTGAGCCAGCCTCGTGTTGTTTATCGTTAGGGGTTTTTGTCGTAAATTGGGCAGCATACAATCTCTCGCAACGCTTTCTACGACGATATGAACAACATCAAACCGAGACACTTCGCGGAGCATGGCGAAGTTCGTTTCCTACCACACAATGAAAAAAACCACACTATGAAAAAATAAAGAAAAAGAAAAAATTCTTACGCAGTCTTCGGCGCACACTCACACCACACCCTGCCTTCCTCGTGCTTCTTCACAAGGATGGGGTCTTCTCCCCGTTCGCTGGCATCGCTGGTGAAGTGCTTCTTTGCCCGCTCAACACAGGCATCGGCATTTCCAGCAAGGCACGCCTCACAGCCATCGGAAACATCAGTGCCTTCATCTGCTGCATTTTCCTCCTCCTGCTTGCATATGGCGGTCCCATAGCCGACAAGGTCACTCTTGACCGTCGGAGGAAGCTCTCCGCTCAGAAGGGTCTGCGTGCACTCATTTGTTATCGTGCCTGGAACGAACAGTGGCACGGCATCGGCATCCTTCTTTACATCAGGCCCAACATACTGGCACTCATCCTGCTCTCCGCAGAAGCTTCTACAGGCGAGGGTCATCAGCTCGCGCCCCGCTGCGCCTGGCTCTGCGAGCGTACCAGCAACATCTCTGCACTCGTCCTGGCCATTGCCGTTCTTGTCAACACCATAGCGCATCTCGCCATTATAGCGGGTAAAGCCTGACTCGCAGCCGCTTCTCAGCAGCGGGAAAAACTGCAGCCGCAGCGCCTTCGCATACTGTAACCCGATGGCGTTCTGCTCAAGCAGCGTGCTCAGGTGCGGGAATGCAATCGCACTTTCCGAGCCAACCACACCATCTCCCGTGCTGTCTTGTGGATAGAGTGTTCCATGCAGTTCCACCAGCCCTGCCGGCGACTTGCTGCTTACCGCAGTAAACGCTCGTACCACTGCCTGTTTGTATGCCGTAGCTTCTGCTAATCCCTTCGCGACGGCTTCACCGCCTTTTACAACTTCCCCACCTGACTTCACCAATGTAGTATCTTCATAGGTGCTCGTCTTCGTCCTCAGCGCTTCCGTCCCCTTCCCCACATTCGTGAACGGCGCGACCGAAACGAACAGCAGCACCAAACCGACAACTGCGACCAGAGAAACAATGCCAACGACGGCGACGTGCGCCGGATCCTTGCTTTGCTTTGCCATGCGATGACACCTCTTTGAAGGAATTACTGCCGCCAAGGAAGCTCATCTGCTTTAAATAGTTTTTGGTAGCCCGGCCAGCGTGTTTAGTATCGTAATTGCGTAACATTCTTATGTGTTTATAAACAATGAAATCAG
>CAYYLB010000046.1:0-10253 GCA_964472345.1 uncultured Methanosarcinales archaeon | reverse complement strand
TCCGTCGAAAACAGCCGAAAACTATATATAGCAAAGCGTTTTTTCTACCCCTAGCTCGTTGTAAAAAAAGGTGAATGGATGAAGCAATACGTCTTTGCAGACGTCAAGAAGTTTAAGATCCAGCGGTACTGCAAGTCGTGCAACACCAAGATTGTGGTGGAAAACGCCAACCGGTACTACTGCGATCGATGCCGCGGGTAATTGCCTCATTTGATGTTTGTTGGCATACCAGGCTCGCTAAACGTTTATATAGCTGCAGCAGTCCGCACGCCGCATGAAGGGCCAGGTCATTGGCGGCGAGCTTGGCAGGATCATCATCCGGCAGAAAGCCGCAGAGCAGCTCCAGCTTGGCGAGCTGCTCATTGCCGAGCACGGCGGCGAAAAGATCCTTCTCCAGGTATACGAGCTTGTCTACGGCTCGCAGATTTCTCCGCAGAACCTCGAGCTGATCTCCGGCATGCACCTCGAAGGCGCCGCACCGATCGAGTTTCTTGACGCAGAGTTGCGCAATTACGTGCTCGCCTTCGCCAAGCCGCTGCTCGCGCTCCGCAGGGATGAGGCAGCGCTGTGCAAGACGCTGCCGCCGTTCTTTGCTGCGCTCCGCACCATCACTAGGGATGATGTCGCCTTTCTCAGCAGGCCGGCGCACGCGTTATTCGTCGGCAGGCTCCGCAGCGGCCGCAGCGTGCTTGATGTTGATGTCTTCCTGCCTGCAGAGGAAGTGCTCAGCCACCACATCCTCATTCCCGCGACCACCGGACGGGGCAAGTCAAACCTCACCAGCGTCATGCTCTGGAGCGTGCTGCATGGGCAGTTCGCAGGGATGCTTGTCCTTGATCCGCATGACGAGTATTATGGCCGCACCGCACTCGGACTGAAAGACCATCCCGACGCGCGCACCCGCCTTGCATATTACACGCCGAGCAGCCCTCCGCCGGGGGCGCGGAGCCTGAAGATCAACATCACGGACATCCGGCCGAAGCATTTCGACGGCGTTGCCGGCTGGTCGGATGCGCAGCAGCAGGCCGTCCATCTCGCGTACAGCCGCTTCGGGAAAAGCTGGATCGGGCGGCTCCTCGCGGCAGATGAGCGCGCGGAAGGCTCGGCAGGAGAGCCGACGGGGGAAGCTATGGTGGAAGCGGCATCGGAAGGGGGCGCTGGCGACTTGTCGCTGTTCCACCCTGCGACGCTCGCTGTCGTGAAGCGTAAGCTGATGGGGCTCCTCGGCGTCCGGGCGCACGGCGGCCAGCTGACCGGCCAGGGCATCTTTTCGGCGGAGGCGGGCGCAGCCACCGTCAGCGACATCTGCAATGAGCTTGAGCGGGGCAGGATCGTGATTGTAGACACCTCAAGCTGCTCAAGCTCTGTCGAGATCCTCGTGGGCAGCATCATCGTCACCGAGCTGCTGAAGCGGTACCAGCACTACAAACGCGAAGGCGCACTTGGTCAGAAGCCGGTCGTCTCCGTCGTCCTGGAAGAGGCACCGCGCGTGCTCGGCAAGGACATGCTCGAGAAAGGGAGCAACATCTTCGACACCATCGCGCGCGAAGGCCGGAAGTTCAGGATCGGCCTGCTTGCCATCACCCAGCTCCCCAGCGCGCTCCCGCGGAGCATTCTTGCCAGCATGAACACCAAGATCATCCTCGGCCTGGAGATGAAGCCCGAGCGTGACGCGATCATCGACTCCGCGGCGCAGGACCTCAGCAGCGACAGCAGGAACATCGCATCGCTGGACAAGGGCGAGGCGATCATCACCAGCACGTTCACCAGGTTCGCGATTCCGGTGAAGGTGCCGATGCTGGGGGAGATGATTGCCCGGAAGAAAGAAGGACCGCAGCCGCAGCGAGAATTTTCTGGGATTGAAACAACCAACCAAAAAGATTAAACATTCCAAGGAGAAGTAAAGTTAGACTTTCGCAAGTTCTCGTTTGGCGGCGAGTGCTCTAACATCTTCGATAGTAGCAGTTAAAGCTTCTATAAGATGTTGCAATGAGAGCTCGAGATCAGCCTTGATAGTGGCAAAATCCCCATACTCTTCTTTAGCTTGCTTAGGATTCTTCGCAAGCGTTCGAGCAATGACAAGAATGTTATTGACATGAACAGCAGACCCCTCTAAAAGCTTGATATGTTTCCAGTTGGTCGCGCCATCAAATGCCACCAGGTATACCTCGCACGTGGCCTTTAACGGAAGAAAATCAGCCCTAACACCGAGAAGCTGCCTCTTAAGCGTCTTAACATAATTAATCAAAACCTGGATATCAACAACTCCCAGTGCGTTAAGACTAATACGCTTTTTAATATGTGCTATCTGTCTCTTTATTTGTGCTGCTTCATACATAAAGTTTGCGGAGTACAAAGAGATATAAATAACTTACGGAGAAACATTTGCTACCAATAAATAGTTAAAAACAACAAGATTTATAAACCGAACAGGTGATGCACTTTCTGAGGTGTGGGGGGTCAAGGTGGGATTGGAAGAATTAGCAAGTTCCAGAGAAAAAATCACATACTTGTTTGGAGAGGCTCCTTTACCTCCGCAAGGCACAGAACCCCCTGATATAAAGATTTTTTCTCTGATGCAGAATCATGTTCAAGAAGGCGGACAGGTATCATGGTTCACATTCGTGTATCCTGATGTGGCGGCACTGTGTAAGGATGCTCCTCCCGAAAAAAAGGGGGAGATTGTGAATGAGGCATATGAATTTTTTCAGACATTGATGAGTTATAACAATCCCCGGTTTGCAGTACACACATTTGGTTACTTATATGCACAAAAAAGCCCTGATGATAAAGCCCCCAAAGTAGTATGCGATCAAGCTTACCTCCTTTACAATATAATCGACGGTTACAATCAGCCGGTGTTCGCGAAGAATTTCTTCCCTTATCTGTTCGAACGATCACAAAGAATCAACCCTGAAAACCGTGAGAGGCTGGTATACACTGCAATCCGGCTTGTGATAGGGATAATGTTCGCATTTGTAGACAGATTTGAAGGAGAAGAGTTCCTGCGGCGAGGCACGTCGCTAAAGCCAGAAACAAGCTTCGCAGAGCTTGAATTCATGGAGAAAGATTATGCAGCCGTCAAAAAGCGTATGGCTCCTGATGCAGACCTGCATGGTCTTCCAGAATTCGAAGGAAACCGAACGATTGCTGGTGCCATTGGATCCATCTTATGTCATCAAGGTTTGGCTCCGAAAGAAGGATAATCCAGTGGAGAAATCAATATAAACACTTTTTCGCCCACCACACCCATGAAATTCGCCCACCTTTCCGACCTTCACATCGGCGGCTGGCGCGACCCGCGGCTGCGCGAGCTGAGCACCGCCGTCTTTCTCGCGGCCATGGAGCGCTGCATCGCGGAAAGCGTTGACTTCATCCTCTTCGCGGGCGACCTGTTCAACACTGCGCTGCCGGCCGTTGACAAGCTCAACATGGCCGCGAAGAAGCTGAAGGAGCTCAAGGACAGGGGCATTCCCGTCTACGTGATCCCCGGCAGCCATGACTTCTCGCCATCGGGGAAGACGATGATCGACGTCTTCGAAAGCGCCGGCCTGCTCATCAACGTCTGCAAGGGCGAGGTCATCGGAAAGAAGCTGCGCCTGAAGTTCACCACCGACAGGAAGACCGGCGTCAAGATCACCGGCATGCTCGGCAAGAAGGGCATGCTTGACCGCTTCTATTATGAGGATCTCGACCGCGAGTCCCTTGAGCGGGAGCCCGGCTACAAGATCTTCCTCTTCCACACCGCGATTTCCGAGCTGAAGCCGGCGCATCTCGCGCAGATGGACGCCTACGCGCTCTCGCTCCTCCCGCGCGGCTTCCGCTACTATGCCGGCGGCCACATCCACCACCGCGTCGAGTACCGCCAGCCGGACTATGCCGCGGTCACCTACCCCGGAGCGCTCTTCCCGAACTCGTTCAGGGAGCTCGAGGACTACGGCCACGGCGGCTTCTACCTCGTTGAAGATGGCCGGCTCGAATGGATCGCGCTCAAGCTGAAGGAGCGCGTCTCCATCACGCTGAATTGCGACGATCGCACCCCCGGCGACGTCCAGGAGCTGCTCGCCGCTGAGCTGAAACGGCAGGACATTCATGATGCCATCGTCACGCTCCGCCTCGAGGGCACGCTGAAAAGCGGAAAGGTGAGCGACATCAATATCAGCGAAGTGCTCGCGCAGTGCGACGGCGCCTTTGCCGTGCTCCGCAACACGGCTGCGCTCCACAGCAGGGAATTCGAGGAGATCAAGGTCGAGCAGAAGCCCATTGAGGAGCTTGAGGAAGCGCTCATCCGCGAGCACGTCCAGCAGATCAGGATGGACGGGATTGACGCTGGGAAGGAAACCGCGCTGACCAAAGAGCTCATGCACGCCCTGATGACCGAGAAGAACGACGGCGAGACGGTGCGCGACTTCGAGGAGCGCGTGAAGAAGGGGGCGGTGAAGGTGCTGGGGTTAGGGTAATTTCCGAAACCTTTATATACTATTACAAAAAGATAATAGTTCTATTACAAAAAAGTAATTATTGTTGCGCAGGGAGTAATAAAAAATGAACAACAACCTCAGAGTGCTCAGGCTGTTTGTGGAGAACAAGGGCCGGACATTTACGATAAAAAAGGCAGCGGAAGCATTAAAGATGAACTATAGGATTGCCTATGAGGAGGTGATGAAATTAGAGAAAGAAGGGTTAATAACGATGACGAAGCACGGAAACGCCAACGTATGCACGTTTCATTACACTTATACCAACAAAATCGTTGAAATCGAGGAGATGCGGAAGCAGGAACTGTTCAGGAACAAAGACATCAGGCTCGTCGACAAAAGGATCAAAGAAGTGAAAAGGCCTTTTTACTGCCTGCTCCTTTTCGGTTCGTATGCGAACAAAACCAGCCAAAAAGGCTCGGACATAGACCTCTGCCTCATCACGGACGATCCGGAGGTCACGAAGGAGGCACAGGCACTTTTGGGCATAACCCCTATTAATGTTCATATGCAGGAATTCACATCAGGAGACTTTCTCGCAATGCTCAAAAGCAGGGAGTTCAATGTGGGGAATGAGATTGTTAAAAACAATGTAATCCTTTACGGGACGGAGATATTTTACCGGATGGTGGGCGATGTTAAGCAATGAGCGGGTAAAAGAGGCAGGAAAGAGCGTCAGCGTGTACCTGTCCGAAGGGCTGATCAGGAAGGAGCAGTTCAGGAAGATCGTCTTTGAAACCTATCTCAGAAACCACCGTGAGTCGTTGCTGGCGGCGAGGAGGCTCCTGGATGAGAAGCTCTCGAACCTCTGGGTGGTCGTCATAAGCTACTATTCCATGTTTTACCTCGCAAATGCCCTGCTGTACAGCATCGGTTACAAGATCGGCTCGAAAGTCGCGCATAAGGTAATAGCAAATTGCGGAAATTTTCAAACTTTTTACCCGCAATTTGCTATTCTAGCGAATCTCGGAAAAGTTTGATAAATAACGAGATTCGCCATAACCGCTGATGCGCTCATCGTCTTTGTCAGGAACAGGCTGAAAGACCACCTCATTGAGGAATATGAGTTGGCGGGCGGGGAAGCGCTGGCATTATCCGACAATCTTCTGCAGAATTTTGAGTTTGAAAGGCAGAAACGCTCCGTATTCCAGTACGAATCAACGGAGGAGATAAAGGCTGCCAAAGCAAAAACGTCCCTGGAACGGGCAGAAGAATTCGGAAAGGAGATAGAACAGATGCTCTAGGCTGCCAAAAGCAGCGGCCAATTAGGAATGGGAAGCGGCAGCGCAGGATCATCCCGCCGTGCTCTTCAAAAGCCTCCCGAAGATCCCCTTCACCTCCTGCGCCTTCGCCTTTCCTTTCGTCGCTTTCATGACCTGCCCGACGAGAAAGTTCAGCGCCTCCTCTTTTCCCGCGCGGTAATCCGCAGCCGGCCCGGGGTTTTTCGCAAGCGTTTCCTTGCACAGCCTCTCCAGCTCTGCCGCCCCGCCGATCGCTTCCAGCCCTTCCTTCTTCACCAGCTGCTTCGGCGAGAACGGCTTCTCCAGCAGCTTCCGCAGCAGCTCGCGTCCTACCTGCTCCGTCACGCTCCCGGCCTCAAGCAGCTCCAGCAGCTCTGTGATATGCTCCTCCCGCAGCCCCAGCTCGTCAAACGGCGCATCGCGGTCGTTCATCACCCGCAGCAGCTCCTTCCGGATCCAGTTCCCCGCAAGCGCAGGCTTCACGCTCCGCGACAGCTGCTCAAACAGCTCAGACAGCGGCAGGTCAGTCGCAATCACCTCAGCCGTCGTCTGCTCCACGCCCGCCTTCAGCAGTTTTTTCAGCTTCTGCTCGGGCTTCTCCGGCAGTTCTTCCCGGATCGCAGCCAGCATCTTCTCCGTCACCTCGACAACCGGCAGGTCAGGGTCGGGGATGAACATGTAGTCCAGCGCCTGCTCCTTCGAGCGCATGAATTTCGTTGCCTGCTCTGCCTCTGACCACGCGCGTGTGTGCTGCTCCCTGACCGGCTCGCGCTGCTGGCGAACGATTTCGTGCTCAATGGTAGCGATGATCGAGGTGAACGAGTTGACATTCTTGACCTCCACCCTCATAAAAGCGGGGGCGATGGACACATTCACGTCGCACTTGATGCCCATCCCGCGCTCCGCAGCCTTCACGTAGCTGAGCGTCGTCATCAGCTTCCTGAGCCACTCGCGGACCTGTGATGCATCGGTAAAGTCCGGCTCTGTCACGATCTCGATCAGCGGATAGCCGGAGCGGTTGTAATCGACGCACCCCGTCACCGGATCCCACCGCGCAGGATCTTCCTCAAGATGGCACTCCCGGATTCCGATGCCGAGGAAATGCCCTTGCTCCCCGACCGGCACCGCATAGCTCCCCGACATCGTGCTCTGGTAGCCTTTCGGCAGGTCCGGGTAGTCATAATGCTTGCGCTGCCAGACCAGCTCGTTGTTTGTTGTGCAGTTGAGCATCAGCGCCGCCTTGAGGATCTTTTTGACAGCATCGGCGTTGGGCAGCATCGGCTTCGCCCCGGGCTGGCCGGTGCAGATGGGGCAGACGGTCGTGTTCGGTGCCGCTTCAGGATCGATGCGGCAGGTGCAGAAGAGCTTCTGCCGGTTTTCCACCGCGACATACACATGGATCTCAAGGCCTATTTTTGCTTTCGGAATGGAGATCGCCTGCGCGTGCATGGGTACGCGGAAAATACGCCGCTCTTTTATACCTTTCCACCGCAGGAGAAGTGACCGCGTCGTTTATGCGCGCACAGCAGGGCAGTTGAAGTCCGTCATGGCTGGACGCTTGAGGTGATTGCCGCTTCCACCCTCCTTCTGCAGTACGTTTTCGCAGGCAGATTTATATAGATAGAGGAGATGATGGGGATGCAAGAGGTGATTCCCATGCCATCCAAGCAACCCAACGCAGCCGTGACGACCGCAAGCGTGCTGTTCGCGCTGATTGCGCTGCTGCACCTGCTGCGCAGCATCGCCGCCTGGCCCGCAGCCATCAACAATATTACGATTCCCGTGCCGGTGAGCTATGTCGCCTTCCTCGCCGCCGGAGCGATGGCCGTGTGGCTGTGGAAGAGCGGAAGGTAACGGGAGTTCGCCGCAGGCAGAAGCGCCCGCCTACATCTCCAATGTTTCTTTTGTTTGATTGAGGATGCGTTTTGCGAGCTGAAGGAGCTCTTGGTACTCATTATTTTCCAGGGACACTTTTGTGCTGTACTGATACTCTTCCCTGATGCTTACCGCCGTCTCCGGGGATTCCTGTGTCTCTATTATGTTGAGCATGCTCACTTTTTCCAGGTCTTCCTGGCCGATGGCGATGCGTTTGTCTTCGATGAGGCTGGCGATGAGGGCAAAGGTGCACTCCTGATTTCGTGTTTCGTAGCCAAGCTTCGCGAGGATGGCAAGAAAGCAGTGGTACATGACATAAAATAAGCTGCTGGAACACCAGTCTGTATATCCCCCTTTTTGAAGATAGAAGGTGACCATAAGGTTATGCTCCGCTTTGGCGACGTGTTCCCTCGCCTTTTCAGGATCGGCAGCAACGCTGACCAGCCCGCGATGCCGCTTTCCCTCCTGCAGCTCCTTCTTTGCCTTGTTCAGGCACCATGCGACCTTATTCTTTGCGTGACTCATGGTAGATCTCAAGGAACCTTTCCTCTCCCGCAACAACGATGCCCTTGATTGCATGGAGGATGGGCTTGTCCCGCTTTTTGATGTTGTTGATGATGTCGCTGTTTGTCTGGTACAGGGGATGGACCCTCTTCGTGCCCATGCCATTGAGTTCCTTTATCTCCTGCTGGAGTTTGGAGAATCGCTTTTGGTCGGTTACCAGGAGAACATCAATATCGTTGGGGTTGGGCGTCTTTAAGACAGAGCCGAAGAGAACGATGAGGTCAGCGTTTTTTATCTTTCCCAATTCCCGGACCCATCTTTTTATGTTGGGATTCGCGTGCAGGGCCTCCCGGGACAGGAGCAATCCCGCATAGCGGTGAGCGTAGGCGTTCCCGGCAGGTACCCGATAGATGACCGCTTTGCCGATTTTCCTTGACTGTAAGATCGATTCGCTTTCCAGCCGTTTGAGTATTTTGAGTGCGCCCATGGCAGTGATCCCTACGGCTTTCGCGATAGTGTTCGCATTGTAATCTGCTTCCGGGCTTTTTACGAGTTTGAGCACAATGTCCATTTCCGCTTTGGTGATTTCTTTCATATAAACCCTAAGTTTAGATATATAAACTGGTAGTATATAAATATAGTGCTGGGATCGGACGACGGAGCGGCGAATCCGCCATTACACATCGCCTTCCTCGCCTCCGGAGCGATGGCGGTCTGGCTGTGGAAGAGCGGATAGGGGACTTTGACAGACCAGGCGAACTACTCCAGTGAATAGTCTTCGAACTTATGCACGTTCAAAATCAGAAATCCCCTCCAGTCTGAGATGATGGTGTTGAATTTTTGCCTGATTTCCTGCTGGATTTTTTCTAGTTCTGCTGGGTCCTTTGCGATGAGGACACAGGTAAGATCATAGTCGCCCATAAGACTGAGCAACTCTATCACCCGGGGGTGCTTTTTTAAGTACGACATGAACTTGTCGGTGTCTTCCTGAGTATTGTTCTGCAGCTTGATTTTGACATCCGCTACCAATGGATAGCCCATATTTCTTGGTATCAGCAGTGCCTTTATTCTGCCGATAATCTTTTTTTCGTGAAGTTTTTCTATGCGTGCCTTTACGCTGTCAATAGACAGGTTCACCTTTTTAGCGATGGTTGTGAGTGTCGCTCTCCCGTTCTCCTGCAGGATAAGCAGGATTTGCCTGTCTTTTTGGTCGAAAAACTCGGGCTGCTTCATCTCTTGTACCCCCTGTTTTCCTAATAATCCGTATTATTATTTAAATTTATCGAAAAGTTATGGAAAAATCATAGAAAGACTTAATAATCTAAGGTTATACTACTATGGTGTAACTAAAAATTCGGGAATTGACTATCACCAAAGGTGAATCAAAATGAAGGATCAACCACTCCTGATAGGGATTAAAGTCAGCAGAAATGTCAAGGACCAAATCTGTAGTGAAGTCAGAATGAGGGATGTGTCCCCTAAAACACTCGAAAGCCGCTTGAATGCCGCACGTGCCGTTATGAGGCATGACGAAGTTAAATACGTGGAAACAGGACGTATCAAGTATATAGACGAGAAAGGCGATTACGTGGTTGGCGAGATAACGGGGATTAAAACGGGAGAAGATAAACCCAACTACAGCTACAGTGAGCACCACAGAATAGTTGGTTTTGATCTTAGACCAACCGAACCAGAGCTGGCACAGATAATAAACCACATATATGAATGCTATATATCCATGGGCGGCAGGATCATCATTTACCACGTTGATTCCTTTGGTATCCGTTCCTTTGGTATCTTTGACACGGTGAGGAACAGATTATTTACGCTAGCTGCGGACGCATTGGTCCGTGAAGGAAATAGGATCTTTTCAATCCATAATGGAACAGTAAAGGGATGGCAGTATACGCGAATGCCGAAAAGATTAAGGTGAATCATGTGGTGTAGATGGGTATCCCAGCTTGAAAATGCACTTACCGCAAGCAGAGAAAGAGAAGGCATGCCTGACAAGAGTTTTAAACTAATGGTACCGGCAGCCGCAATCGATGCACTTGTCAGAAGATAGGTGAGTAAGGATTATCGGCAGCGGTTCAGTAAAATGTATGCACGCATCAGCAAGAGCGGAAAATAATGGAGGTAGGATAAAACGGCGGCA
>CAYYLB010000045.1:0-10268 GCA_964472345.1 uncultured Methanosarcinales archaeon | reverse complement strand
CCAGTGAGCGCCGGCGTAAGTGGGACACCTGCCAGGCTCCAGCTCGATGCCAGTCCGAAGGACCATTGAATCGAGCGCAGCGAACGGGAACTTTTCAATAACGCCACCTATCCGTAATGTTTATAAATAAACCGGCTCCTCACGCCCCGCATGTTCTACCGGGTAAAGATCCGTGACCATGTCCGCGTCCCGCCGGACACGTTTGGGCTCCAAAAGGAGCAGGCGGTCCTGCAGCGCGCCAAGAAGGACTACGAAGGCTTCATCTCTGCAAAGCTGGGCTTCGTCATCGACGTGCTCGGCGTTGAGCGTGTCGGAGAGGGCGTCATCATCCCCGGCGACGGCGCTGCCTACTATGACTCGACGGTCGAGCTGCTCACCTTCCGGCCGGACCTGCAGGAAGTCGTCCTGAGCAAGGTGCGCGACATCGCGGAGTTCGGGACGTTCATGACCCTCGGCCCCGCGGAAGGCATGATCCACATCTCGCAGACGATGGATGACTATGTTTCATTTTCCAAGGACAAGGTGCTGAGCGGACGGGAGAGCAACCGCTCCCTGCGCGTCAATGACAAGTGCCGCGCGCGCATCGTCGCCGTCTCGTACAAGGACGTTGCAAACCCGAAGATCGGCCTGACCATGCGCCAGGAAGGGCTTGGCCGCCTTGAGTGGCTCAGCGCTCCCGAAGAGCCGAAGGCGCCAAAGGAGCCGAAGGGGAAGAAGGAACCATGAGCAAGAAAAAAGCATGCACGCAATGCAAGCTGTTCGTGGAGGGAGATTCCTGCCCGAGCTGCAGCGGCAACCAGTTCAGCGACACCTGGCAAGGCCGCCTCTACATCAATGACCCGAAGAAAAGCCTCATCGCAAAGAAGCTCGGCATCACGTTCGCAGGCGAATATGCGATCAAGGTGAGATGATATGCAGCTGACACTTACCCGGCACGAGAACCCGCTGCTCAGGCGCACGCGCATCGAGGCTCTGGTGCAGTACGAAGGCGCAACGCCGTCGAACACTGACATGCGGAAGGCGCTTGCCGAGCAGCTGAAAAGCGATGAGCAGCTGCTGGTGGTGCGCCATGTGTACCCTTTCTATGGGGCCACGAGCGCACGGGTGCTTGCGTTCGCCTATCACGATGCTGCGGCGTTCCAGGACGCCGAGGTCATCAAGAAAAAGAAGAAAAAAGAGGAGAAAGCGGCTGAAGCGAAGCCTGAGGCGAAGAAGTGAGCATGGCTGAGGCAAAGCAGAAGAAGGCAGGCAAGGGGCGCTGGTCGCTGTATGAAAGCGGCAAGCCAAAGAACCGCAGCTGCCCCAAGTGCGGCAGCGGCGTTTTCCTGGCTGAGCACAAGGACCGGCGCGTGTGCGGCAGGTGCCGCTATGTGGAGAGCAAGACGTGATTGCCTATTCATCGAGCGGGATAGGGCTCTTCACCGGAGCTTCTGACAGAGGCTACACGCCCCTCAGCCACGCATTTCTTAAGCTCATCCATCCCCTTCCTTCGCCTGCCACGCGAGCAGATCGGCAGTCGTGAGCTTCTGCCCTTTCCTGAGCTTCTCCTCGACAAGCTTTGTCTTCTGCTCAAGGAGCTCGCTCTGCCTTGCGCGCTGCTCGTGCTGCTTTGCCGAGCGCACCGCTGCTATTTCCCTGCCGGCTGCCTGGAGCTTGAGCAGCTCACCTTCAAGCTGCCCCTCGACCGATGCTGCCTGCTCCTTGAGCGGCCCCATCTCCGCGCGGATGCGCTTCTCCCCCTTCCGCAGCGCATTCAGCTCGTGAGCCAGCGCCGTGAGCCGCTCATGCTTTTCCTGGCCGGCAGCGGCTTTTTCCTGCACGTGCTGATGCGCTTCCTCCGCTTTCCGGCGAAGCACCGCAACAGCCTCGCGCAGCGCTTCAATCTCCGTGTCGATCTGCTCGATGACGTGCGCCTCTTCTTTCTGCTTCTTGAGCACTTTCAGCTGCTTCATCAGCTTCTGCTCAGCATCAAATGGCATCCCTTCCGTCTCTATCCGCAGCTCAATGCGCCGAATCTGCTGCTCGGCCTGCGCAGGGCTTTTCCGCAGCCCGAGGCGCCCGAGCGCTGCGCGGCGCTGCTCCCTCTTCTCCCGGAGCCGCTGCAGCTGCTGCTTCAGCGCTTCCTGCGCCAGTGAGCGCTCTCCCTTGTGCTGCTTCACGAGCAGGGTAAGCTCATCCCGCTCCGCACGGGCCTGCCGGAGCGCACGCACCTGATCCCCCAGCGCCGCCCCCGCGGAACGCTTCCGCTGCTGCAGCTCGCGCAGCTTTGCATCAAGCCGGTTGAGCTCAGCGCGCATGCTGCTCACCCGCTGCATCTCCCCGTGAAGCCCGCTGACGACCGTACCCATGGTGACACTGCGCCAAGAAAAAGGGAAGAAAAAAGAGAATGATCAGCCGAAGAGCGCGCCCAAGCCGGCAGCAGCCTCTTCCTCCTTTTTCTTCTCTTCCTCAGCCTTTTTCTTTTCGTCTTCCTTGCTCGGTGCACTGGCTGCGGCAGGCGCGCTCGCAACAGCTTCGGGTGCCGCGACGACCGCGCTCTTCCTGATGGCCTCATCGATGTTGACGCCGTCGAGCGCAGCAATCAGCGCCTTGACGCGTGCTGCGTCCGCCTGCACGCCTGCTGCTTCGAGCACATTCCTGACACTGCCTTCCTCGACTTTCTTTCCTGCCTTATGCAAGAGTAATGCAGCATAGACATATTCCATGGTGTATCCCTCCGTGATCGTTCGATGGGGGTGAACAGCACCCTTTTTTAATAGTTTCCTTTCGGAGAGCTGGCGGTTACGCTCGTTTTTTTGCCTGCCCGATCCGCACAATCGTTGCCTTCAGCTTGGCGGCGCGCTCTTTCAGCTCGGCCGCCTCGCGGTGCGCTTCCGTGCGCAATGCTTCCTCAACCCGCGCAACATCCCGCTGCGCCTGTGCGACAGCACCCTCCTCGCGGACCGCTCCTGCGGTGTCCCTGGCAGCAGCACGCCGCGGCGCGATCGCGTCTTCGATCCGCTGCAGCTCCTCCTTCAGCGCGTGCATGGGGGAATGCCTCTGCCCGGGGGGCGGGGAACCGCGGCTCTTCACCTTCTCCTTGCGCCTCAGCACGATGTCCTCCGGCACGGCATCAGCATCTTCGATCTCCTCGGGCTCGTGCTCTGCCGGCTCGCCTTCCAAGGGCTCCTCAGGCATGGGCAGCCCCCTGCAGAGCGCGCGCCTCGGCGTCCACTTTTCCGAGCAGCTCTTCGATGAGCTCCTTGTCCACGACGCCTGCCTCGAGCGCTACCGCCTTCGCTTCGCGGAACGCCTTCTGGATGAGCAGCTCGGTGACATCGTGAGCCGGATAGGCAGCTTCCACCGCAAGATTCCGCGCTTCCTGGACTGAGCCGAGCAGCTCCGCCATGAACCTGCTTTCATCGATGGCAAGCTGCTCCGCCAAAAACACCATGCCGCCCTCAAGCACGGCAACGATATGCAGCCCGATTTCCATTGGCTGGATGCCGAGGCGCTTGAGCACGTCGGCGGCTTTCGGTGTGACGGCCTCGCCCTTGCGGCACACGACGCTGTCAGCCTTGATCACGACCTTGCCGCCTTCGACGCCCGTTTTCAGCCCGATCGCCCCAAGCTCGCCGATCACCGGCCCCGGGGCGAACGGCGTCGGTCCGGCGGGGATCAGGATGTCATTCGGCGCGATCTGTCCGGCTTTCGCAGGGGCGCTGCTCTTGTTCTTCTGCGTGATCTTGTAGAGCTGGAATGGGTTCTCCTTCGTGAAAAGCAGCGCCGGCATGCCGCTCAGGTGATCCACAAGCCTCTCGACGCCGCCGCCCTCCTGCTCGAGCGCGAGCTTCAGCAGCCGCCGGCGCGCCATGCGCAGCTCCACTTTCCCCCGCAGCGAGCGACGAAGGCCCTGGAGCTGGGGAGCGGGCAGGTTCTGCAGGTTGGCGACGCCGACGATCGGGTACGCTTTGATCAGCTGCCGCAATGCTTCGACAGCCCGTTTCTTTGCGTCGCTGGCCATCAGAGCTTCACCGCAGGGCTCATGGTTTTCTTGAGATGGACTGCGCGGATGTTGTTCTCCTCACTGGGAAGCAGCTTCATCACCTGCTGGTAGACTGCGAGCACGTTGTCCGCGATCTGCTCGTCAGCCATCTGCTCGGTTCCCACGATGCACTGCACCATGGACATCGCCCGTGACTTGAGATGCACCGTCTTCTGCAGCCGCTCGACCAGCGCTTTCAGGTCGGCATTCGGCGGCACGACGCAGCCTGCCTTCGGGTTGGGCATCCTGTTGCGCGGCCCGAGCACACGGCCAAACACGGTCGCCACCTGCGGCATCAGGTTTGCCTGCGCGAGAAAGAACGTGCACGTGCGCGCGAGCTGCTTGATCTTCTTCGCATCACCTTTGTAGGAATCGAAGTTGGTTTCCCTCACGACAACGTCGCACGCCTGGGCCGCTTTCTCCGCCAGTTCCTGGCCCACGAACGCGCACACCGCCGCTTTCTTCCCTCGCGCATGCGGCAGCGCAACAAACGTCTCAATCGGGCTTTTCTTGAAATCAACGTCGCGGAACGTGATGATAAGGTCATAGTTCTGGAGAAACTTGCGCTGCGACTGCTTCAGTTCCGACAATGCCTTCAGGATCTGTTCTTTCTCCATCGCCCCTCCTATCACTGCAACGCACGACTCAGCAAGGCAGGCTTGCCGTGTGCTGATAGTCCTCGCGGGAATGGCGCGTGAGCGGCAGCCGCTTTATAAAGCTTTCTTGTGCAGTTCAGCCGCGGGTACGGAGAATGAAAAGACCTGTGGACAGGCGCTTCACTATCTCGCTTCCTTCGCAATCACGTATCGCCGGGAATCCTTGTCGAGATCAACGAAGACGTCCGCAGCTTCCTTCAGCTTTGCGCTCGTGCTCGGCCCAAACGACATCACTTCCACCTTGCAGCCGAGCGCGCGCCGCAGATGCTCCAGCAGCGGGACGAAGTCGCCGTCGCCGCTCACGAGCACGACGACATCGAGCCGCGGCGCTGTCTCGATCGCGTCCATGGCGATGCCGATGTCCCAGTCGCCTTTCTTGGCGCCGCCGGCGAATATCTGGATGTCCTTCGCCCGTACCTCGAAGCCGATCGCATCGAGCGCCCCGAAGAATGTGTCTTCCTTCGTCGCTTCCGCGCGGATCACATACGCGATTGCCCGGATCAGCGTCCGCTCGCCGCGCGCATCCCGCAGGAGGTTCGCGAAGTTGACCTTCTTGCCATAGAGGTTCTTCGCCGAATAGTACATGTTCTGCACGTCGATGAAGACGCCGACGCGCTGTCCCTTGTAGTCAATCACACGAGGCATGCAGTCACTCCACCACGATCACGCCGCCTTGACGGGTATAGATGCCATCAGCATACTCGCAGGTGAGCGGCGCGGGAAACGTATGGTTGAAGCTCTCCTCCGGCTCGAGTTTCGGGCTGCGCATGTCCCTGCAGAGGCGGGCGCCGATGATCAGCGAGGCCTGCGGGGAAACAGCCGTCGTGCGCGTATTTTTCCAGATGACCATTCCGCCCGCCTTGATCTTCAGCAGCTTCGGCTCAAAGCCGTCATTCTTGATGAGGATGGTATGGACACCTGGTACGGGCTGCACTGCAGCTTCCTGAACGGAGGCATTTGACGCGTTCAGCGTGGCGTTGGGAGCCGGCGGCTGCACAGGCTGCACAGGGACAGAAGGGGCCGCAGGCTGGGGCGTTGGCTGTGTTTCCGGCGCAGCAGGCTCGGGAGCCGCGGGCGGCTGCGGCGCCTGCTCCTCCGGCGGCCCCACAATCACATCAATCGCAGTCTTGCAGCCCGCAATGAGCAATAGTGCAAGAACCAGTATCAGCATGAATGTTCTCATGCGCACGGGAAACAGGCGGATATTTATTAAGGTGTCGGAACAGCGGCGGTTGGTGCGAAACTCCTTTCTGTGCAAGCAGCGAGGAGCTACTCGCACTTCGTGCCGAGACGTCGGCGCAGCCTCGTTCGCGCAGAGCAGGCAGTGCATAGGAGGGTTTCTGCAGAACATTGAACAGGACTATCCGGCTCCTACCCTGAAATCCCGGTACTGGATCGCAAGATCTGACATCAGGCCGTCAAAGACAAGCGTGACGCTGCCGTCCTGCGGCACCATGGATACGCTGCCGGTGAAGGTTCCGAAACGCAGCGGATGGTTCGCAACGCGCGATGTCGTCTTGCCGTCGATCTCCACCGTGCCCGTGCCGAGCAGCTCAAGATCATGCAGCGTGACATGGGCGACCGAGGCACTGCCCATGAATGCCAGCACCGCTTCCTCTGCTTCCCCATAGCTCTTCTCGAACGCGTCGCCTGAAACGGAGCGCATCGCCCCGGTAAGCCTGGTTTTTCCGTCGCTGCTGCTTTCCACAACCCCCTGGAATGGTGCGATGTGGATAGTGCCCGTATTGCCCTTGGTACGGATCGTTTCTTTGGCTTTCGCGTCGCTGAGCTGCAGCTCGCCTGTTTCAATGTCCAGCTGTTCGGCCTGGATCGCAAGCGACACGCGCTCAACCGTCAGCGTAAGAAAAACGGGAATCGGGCCCTCCAGCCCCAGAGAGGCAGGCAGTAATGCTGGAGCCGGTGAGCCCGGCGCACGCGATGTGCGTGCATTTCCCGTTTGGAGTGAGCGTTCAGAATGTGGCTGTGCGGACTCTCCATGTACCTGATCGTCGCGCGCCGTGAGCGCCGTATCGAGCACCGCCAAGCCGGCCGCACCGCCCGCATCTCTGTTTGCAGATGAGAGCCTTGAAACGAACAGCACGCTCAAGACAAGAAAGCCAATCACAAGGAGCAGGATGACCGCGGAAAGCACGTAAAAGCGCAGGTCATAGGCTGTTTTAGGCTTGTGCGGGTACTGGAATTCCATGGTCCACCTTTTTTGTATACCAGTTTGGAGAGCTTGGATTTATATCTTCTCTACGGAGATTATAGAGGTTATAGAGGTTTTCGCAGAACTTGGGTTGGTGCGATACGCCGAGGCTGCGGCCTCTGGTAACTCCTCCTTACGTCGGAGTAACTCCGGTCGCGCTGTCCGAAATGCTGCAGGCATTTCTGAACATGATCAGAAATCTGCGGATTTCTGACATGCGCGAAACCCTCGTTCCGCCGCTCAGCTTCGGACTTTGCGGAGTCCTCAGGTCGCTTCGCTTCCCCTGCGTCGCCCGCGGCCGAGGTAATGGTCGCGCCAGCGCTGAATTCCGCACCAACCCCCGCAGAACCATCAATGCAGAGCCAGCAAAAAGGCAGCTGCCGGCCGTGGCATCGCGCAGGGCACACGGACGCCTGCTGAAATGCACCGGATTAAAAATGAGGTATAGAAAATGAATTATAATATAGAGAACATAAGTCTTTATATAGGATTATAGAATCAATCGGGCATGCGTCGCAAGATCGTCCTCCAGGGCGGCACCGCGCTGACGGTTTCTCTGCCGAGCAAATGGGCACGGCGGTTTCATCTCCAGAAAGGTGATGAGGTGGAAGTGAATGAGGAAGGGGATAAGGTGGTGGTGCGTCCGATGGCGAACGAAGGGATCGAAACGACAGCAATCGACCTGAGCGGCGTCGATCCGCACTGTGTCAAGTGGTTCGTGACAACCGCACACAAGAAAGGATATGATGAGGTCATCTTTGAGTATGACGCCCTTGAAGCGATCCAGCAGGTGCAGGAGGTCACACAAACCATCACCCTTGGATTTGAGATGGTTGATCAAAAGGAAGGCAGTGTCACGGTGAGAAATGTCGCAGGGCCGCTCGACGGGGAGTTCGATTCCATCCTTCGGAGGATATTCCTCATCGTCCAATCGCTCTCGCAGGGGATCCTCGATGCGCTTGAAAAAGAGCAGTTCGCAAAGCTTGGTGAGCTGGCACTCCTTGACACAACGGTGAACAAGTTGGTGACATTCTGCCAGCGCATCCTGAACAAAAGGGGCTATCCCGATTACAAGAAGACCTGTTTTCTTTATGTCATTATCTGGCAGCTTGAGAAGGTCAGCGATAAGCTGCGCGACTTTAGCATCCATCTGCAAAAGAAGAGGCAACAATTGCCGGCAGAGGTGCTGGAGCTGTACCGGCTTGCCCAGAAGATACTCGAAATCCAATACCACCTTGTGTATGCATTTGACAAGGGAAAATTAAATCAACTGAGCATGCTCCATCAGGAGATTGAGGAGCGTGGGTCAAAGCTGCTGGAAAAGGGCACCAAGGATAACCTGAGCATTACTTTTGTCATGGACATCGCAGACCGGACAGCGGTGCTGAGCAGCTCGGTTCTTGGCTTGCATATCTAGCTGTTGAGTATGACTGCTGTGGGTATTCTCCCATATCTCTCTATGTGCTGATCGAGGATACTTTGATGTATTCCTATCGCAGCGGAAAGGGCAGGAACAGCTCGGCCTTCGAAGAACTGCTGGCCGATGCGCATGGTTTCGATCCCTTCCTCCATCCTGGTCTGCTCTATGAAGCGTGCGACATAGGTGAACTCACCTCGATGCGCATAAATATCTTGCGCTGTTGCGGTGCTATTAAACGCACGCTGGGGCGCTGCTGCCCAATAGTGTCTCGTAAACTTCTCAAACGGAACGCGACGTTCCTCCGGGGCGTGAGACTGGTATTCCAGGAAACAGGCGAGAACGCAGAAGTCTTTCAATGAAATGAGTCCCTCACGTTCGATGGGGAGAGCGCCGCCGGATTCGCCGGAACTCGAACTCGGGCCTAGGTATTGCTGAAGTTTGTCGAAAGGCACTGTCCGCCCGTTGGTGATATACCATGAGAAGCCGAACGCATCCGCAACTGCTGCTCCGAGGGGGACATAGGTGCACGGATCCTTGAAGTCGATTGAATGGAGCTTCCCTTTAGCATCAACTACTTCATTGCGCGGCGTTCGGTCTGTTTTCATGACAATCGGGCCAGCAGTGTAGACGCTTGCAAGCTCCCGTTGGGCTGAGAGCAGAATTTTTCTTTCTTCGCCAGAAAGCGTGAACCCTTCCTGAGAAACAAAGGCGAGAAAGCGATCCTCAAACTTTTTCAGATAGTCATCGATGGTTCGTAAACTAGGGGAAGAGGCAACATGCTCTTTGGGTGAATAAGCAAGGAATGAGCCGACCTTTCGTGCAAATTGTGCCAGCAGAGCATATTCCGCAGCTTGCAAGTCTTGCTTCCGGCGCTCTTGTTGCTCGATGCCCTGGCGCCAGTGCAGGAAGGTGAGCAGCTCGTCGAGCGTTTCAGGCCCCAGCGAGCTTGCGATGAGGACTTGCTTCCGTGCGATTTCGGAGGACTGGGATGAAGCCCTGCCTGCAAGGCCATACTGCTCATAGTGTTTGATCAGCTCCAGGGACCGGTCGCGGTCGGCGGCTGAAGGAAACACGTCGACATAACAGGTAACTGGCTCACCTTTCTGTTGGGCCCGGATGCGCCATACGGTTGCTCCCACCTGTTCCTCCACATGCGCTCCCCCAAAAAGAGCAAGCGGGTCTTTATTTTCCGGTGCTGCGCACCGCTGTAATCCGGTTTTGGAGCCTTCCGGCGCACGGCGCTCTGACGCTGAAAGCCCATCAGAGTTTTTCGCAAGCCACACACGCAGCGGGTTGCGCCCAATGATGCGGGCAACGTCATGTCCGGGAAATTGACGCTGCGCCTGCGCAAGCCGGTACCAATGCTCGGCAAGGCGGGCGCCGGGACCGGCAAGCCTGGAAAAGTCGATCTTCTCCTCTGAGGAACCATCAGCGTAAAGCCGGTCAGGACTGAGATAGAACTGGGTAATGGTATAATCGTCAGTGGTTTCGCGCTCCTCGGCAGGCTGCGGCGATGGCCGATGCGCAAACGTAAGCTGGTGTTGCTTGATAAGGGCTTCGATGGAAGGGCCGTCAAACCCCTGCGCGCGCAGCGCAGTTTCGTTGAAGACAACCGCGAGGGCATCTTTTCCCTGAAACCTGCCCTGCACAAGAGAAACGCCGTTCCGCCCGATGCCTTCAATGATAATGGGTTCTGCTGCACTCTCGATGCCAGTGGCGCCGACTTCGCCCATCAGGCGCCCGACAAGGAACGCTCCCGCAGCGCCGCTCGCCATCGATGTCCTGATTTTGAGCACCGTCGCATCGAAATGCGGAACCCGATAAGAAAGGAACTCCTCGCGGAGACTGGGAAAAAACCCCCAGTCAAAGAATTTGTCCCACGCGTAAAGCCCAAGAAATGCCGAGCGGTACAGTGCGGCAAGGAGGGGTGCATGCTGGCCGCCTTCCGCCTGCCTCCTG
>CAYYLB010000044.1:0-11038 GCA_964472345.1 uncultured Methanosarcinales archaeon | reverse complement strand
GGATTCTTCAGCCCGTTGAGATAGTCAGCATACCGTTTCGCCTTGCGCTGCTTCCAGCTGCCCTTGTGGTACGCATAGGAAGCAAGCAGGGGCAGTGCCATGGTCGCTTCCGCAAACACCATCTGCTCGTAGGTCGTGTCCACCTTGCCCCACGAGCTCGCCTCTTTCAATGTCGAGCTTGAGCAGGCGCCGTCGCGCACATCAGCGACCGTGATCTGCACCGCGTACTTGTGCACCGGCACCTCGTGGTCGAGCACTTCCGCGCACACCACAGTGTCCTGCGCGAAGTTCTTGGGGACGCCACCGCCGATCATGAGCAGGCCGCTCGTCGGCGATTTCATCTTGATCTTCGTCAGTTCCAGAAAGTCCTTGACGGAGTCGATGGTGACCATGCCGTTCCTGGCGTTCCACTGGTGCTTGACAAGGCCGAAGCCTGCGCTTGAATCGGAAAATGCCGGGCAGAAGATGGGGACGCCGTTCTCAAATGCCGCCTGGACGAGCGACTCTTTCTTCCTGGCGTGCTGCTGGAGGTAGCGGCCCATCTCGGCGATGAACTCGCGCGAGGAGTAGGGCCGCGGCTGCAGGCTGTCCGCGATCTTTGCGATGGTGCTGTCGCACGCCTGGAGCTGCTCCTCATCAATGTAGGTATCGTAGATGCGGTCGATGTAGAGGCTGCGGAGCTCCTTGTCGTCCACGTGCGGCGTCCCCTGGTAATGCGCGAAGCCGAGCGCCTCGAAGAAGTCCATGTCCACGATGCTCGCCCCGGTCGCAACGATGGCGTCCACCATGTTGTTCCTGACCAGCTCGACATAGAGCTGCATGCAGCCGGCCGCGGAGGTGCTGCCGGCGAGCGTCAGGATGACGGTGCAGTCCTTCTCGGCAAGCATCATGTCGTAGATTTTCGCGGCGCGCGCGAGGTCGCGTGAAGAAAATGACATCTTTTCGTACGAGTCGAGAATCGGGCGCGCGTCGAACTTCTTGATGTCGATGTGCTCGACAGCATTCCGAAGGTGGTCCTGCTTGGTGGGCATGGCGGGGGAAGTGGGGTGTCGGTATTTAAAGATTGTTGAAGAAGGGGCGTACGCTTGGCATTTTTACCAAAAGCACCACCTATCACACTTGTAAAGGAGATGGCCGAAAAGCTTGAACAGTATGTTTGTTGTACATAATGTACGGCGCCCTTCCAGTACCCATCTACCGCTTCACTCCAGGAACCCCAGCGCCTGGTCGATGTGGATGGCTTCCGGCCCCCCCGTCCTGCTGCCGAAGAGGAAGCCGTGCGCATTGACGGTGATGCCGCTCCGGACGAAGGGGCTGCCGAGGTTCACGGTGCCGCGGGCGACCGGCAGGCCGAATAGCGCCTGCACATGCGCCGCGTCGCGCTCCGAGGCGAACGCTGAGAGCAGGATGCCCTTGTCGTTGAGCACCGCGAGCGAGCCGCTCACCTCGATGTCCGGCAGCGCAAAGGCCCTGATGCTGCTGACGCGGAGCGCTTTCTTGATCTCTGCCTTGTGCGGCTCGAGCAGGGGGCTGATGAGGCACGCATGATCATTCGCAACGAGAAGGTTGCCGAGCGCCGTATAGTCGGTCTCAAGGATGTGATACGGGATCCTGAGCTGGTCGAAGTGATGCAGCTCGTCATCGGTGACGATCGGCGGGAGCAGGAGCATATGGTTGTTCCCGGCGGCGAAGACGCCGAGGAGCGAGGTGCCGCAGAGATTGGTGCGGTGGAGCGGCACGCGCAGCACTTCTGAGATTTCCTTCTCCTGCTGCGGCGAAACGGTGCGCGGCACGAGGCAGAAGCGGTCGTTGGCGAAGCTCTCCAGGCCCACGTTGGGGTTCTGCTGGAATGCGAGGCGGAGGAGGTGGGACATTTGCCGCCAGTTTGTTGGATGGGTTTTTAAAGGTGACTGCTTGTGTGTTTTTCATACGGCGGGCAGTTGGAGAAGGATCCCTTACTCTGCCACTTCCGCCGCCTTCTTCCCATCCACCATCTCGATCCCAATCTCGCCGAAATGCTCGCTCTGCACGAGGTTGATCTTCCGCTGCGTGTCGAGGTGCAGCAGCGGGATGAAGGTGTAGATCTTGTCCTCCTTCGAGTGCTGCTCCGGCAGCAGCTTGGTGAACGTGAGCTGCTGCGCGCCGTTCTGGTGGAAAAACGACTTGATCTTGCCGTAGACCTGCCGGATGACCTGCGTGATGTCGAACTTCTTCCTGGGAATCTCGATGGAGATCGCGGGATAGCGGCGGTCGAGCTTGCGCTTCTTGACCTCAAGCGCCTGCTGCAATGCCTCCGCGAGGTCATAGATCGTGATCTTGCGCTGGCGCGGCTGCGGAGTGCGGGGAATCAGGCGCGGCTGGAGCTGGTCGAGCTGCTCAGCGGTGCGGAACAGCTCGTCGCTGAACTCGGAGAAGAACTCGGGATCGATCTGCGGCTCCTCGGTGCGCGCGAGGAGGCGGTCGAGCTCATCCACCTCATGCTCGAGGAAATAGGCGGACTTGATCTTGAGCAGGATGGCCGCTGCCAGGAGGACCTTGCCGGTAACACGGAAATCAAGCTGCTGCATGACTTTGATGGTTTCGATGTAGCGCCTGGTGAGCAGCGAGAGGTCGATGTCCCAGGGGTTCATCTGCTCGCGCTTGACGAGGTCATAGAGGAGCTGCTTCCAGCCGATGTCGTCTTTTTCGAGCAATAAGCTCAGGACTTCCTGGTGCTGCATGGGGCCTCTCTTTGCGGGAGCGAGTGGCAAGAGAAGTTTATAAATGTTGTGCGGAGCCGGGCGAAGGTGAAAAAGTCGGGCGCCACAACTGTCTGAGCGAGCTGGCGTACGCTTTAGCCGCACGAGGGCCGCTTTTCCAGCGAAAGGAAACAGGGCAGATATCAAGATGAAAACCGTCCAGAAAAGCACGAGCGAAGAGGCGCCGGACTTTTTCACCGGAGCCGCGGGATCGCTCTGTCGGCAAGTCGAGGCAGAAGACGGGAAGAGCTTCGCCGAAAAAGATGCGTAATGTTCCACGGGTAGTCCGGGTCGATGAACCAGTCCATTGCATGAGCAATCTGCTGATAGGTCTTCGGATCCCTTAGCTGAAGCGCATCAGTTGCCTTTTTCAGGCTGAGTGGTATCGCGTCTCGCACAAGCGCCTCAAGCCTATTTTGTGAGTGCTTTCCTGTACCGCCTGTCGTGATATTCAGGCCGACGTCGCTGGTGCCGATGCGGTAGGTCAAAACCACCCTTGCCGTTTCCGCTAGTTCATTGGCAACGATCCAGCGTGCAATATGCCACGCGAGCAGCGTCCCAACACCGGATGGCTTTGTCCCGTCCTCGCCCCACGGCGCGTCCTCCATATTGCCTCGGTTGCCGAAAAAGTCCTCGTGCGGCTTCGCTTCAGCCGAGCCGGCATCGACACGCCAGTCGCCGTCGTTCCAGGCGCCGCCGGGATTCACCGTGATCCTGGGATTCCCCAGATTGATGTTGTATGTTTCCGACAACTGCCCAATATATGCAGCGATGACGGTACTCACGTTCTCCCGCAATTCTGCCAACGGCAATCCCTGCTCGTGCTCAAGCGATAAGGTAATATCTTGGAGCGCACGCAGCTTGTGCCCATTGAAAAGGACTCCGACGTCTACCTTTCCGTCAGCGCGCAGGCCGTCAATGCGGTAAACGCCAGACTTCATCATGATTTCCAGGGGCACGGCTCCACCTTTCTGGTAGATCTGATCAATGAGCTGCCTGATCTCAACTGCAAGATACCTTTCCCAGGGCATAAAGCCCGGTGCGCCGCGGAAAGCAAACGCCATCGCACGCCCGGAGTCGCCCGCATGGCCGTTGGCGGCGAGAGGCGTTGCCTGCGGGTTTAAGAGATAGGCAAAAACAAAATCGTCGGCGGTTGCTTGTGCCTGATGGATCTGGTTATAATAGCGAATGGCGATATCCGTGAAAGGCTCCCGAAGCGATGCTGTCAGCAAACTCTCTGAAACCTCCCCCGAGATGATGAGCGCCGGTTTCTCATCTTTCTTTGAGTACTTTCCCTCCACCCGGACGTTGAACCGCGCGTCTCGATCGAGCTCGAGCAGGTAAGCCCCGATGAGATGAGCCAGCCCCGCCTCGAAGCGATCAGGCTTCCCTTTCCTTCCCGATTCATACGGCTCCAGCCGCAGTTCGCCCACTGACGATCTCATCGCTGCGCCGGAACACCGCAGTAGCTTTATATATATTTTTGGTGTTTTTATTCCGATTGGAATTTCCCCCGGTTGACGTATTTTGCCTTTCTGTCCCGGTTTGGCGAATAACTTTTATAAACGGCTTCTGTTTTGAGCAGAACACGGGCCCGTGGTCTAGCGGCTATGACGTCTCCCTTACATGCTGCTGCGGGATGCAGAAGCAGCGCACAGCGACGAGCGGAGAAGGCCACCAGTTCGAATCTCTTCAGCTCCGCTGAACGGGACTGAACGGGAGTGAAAGTCTGGTCGGGCCCATGAGCTGCAAGGGCAGCGGAACCTTGCAGCGTCAAACTCATCAGGCAGCTTGCGGGCACGAAGGGCCCATGCAGGGCGTTATTGAAAAGTTCGCCAAGGCGGCCAGTGAGCGCTGGCGTGAGCAGGATGCCTGCCAGGCTCTAGCTCGACTCGAGTCCGAAGGACAATCAGGTCGAGCGTAGCGAACGGGAACTTTTCAATGGCGCCCCATGCAGGATATATTTAAAAACTATCTGCAAAACTGCTGGTGGAGCGCGGCTGTGGTTTAGTGGTAGAATACGACCTTGCCATGCGGGAAAAACCCCGTGAAAAAAGGTTGTGACCCGGGTTCGATCCCCGGCAGCCGCATCGTTTGCCAAGAAAAAAGAAAAATGATGAGTTGATTACTCGTCCCAATCTTCGTCGTCGCCGCCATCCCCATACCGAATGTGTTGTTTCATGCCAATCCCTCCCGGTGGAACACCCACCCGTTCTGGTGAGCGAGCGCGGTATGCGAGATGCTGCGTACCAACACCCCTCCGCTGCAAGCTCAGCTCTGCTTCTATTTAAAGCTTTCCGCGGGGATCCGGATGGTGGAATGCCAAGGCGCGTCCCGCGCAACCAATACACCTTCCCCGGCTGCGCTCACGCCGCTTGAGCCGCTTCCTGCGCCGGCCCGAAGCTCGCGGCCGTCGCGCCTCCGCCTGCGGCTCCGGCGCTGCTTGTACTGACGGTGGCGGCTCACGCTTGGCACCTCGCTTGACTGCACCGGAAAGAAGCAACGTTTAAATAACGCGCGGCTTTCGCTGCATTGCGGGCCCGTAGCTTAGCCTGGTTGGAGCGCCTGTCTTATAGGGCGACGCTCCTCGCACGAAGTCAGCAGGTGGTCGGCAGTTCAAAAGCGGCGGTGGATGCCAACGCATGAGAGTCTGCCCGGGCCCATTCTTATCATTCCACCGCTGCAGAGGCAAGAAATTCCGGCTCATCCGGCCTGAAGCGGGGCTTGTGATCGCCATGGAGAGCGCCCTGCACCATGATCCGTGGAGTGATGCCTGCGTGATGATTCACATACTTCACAAACTGCTGCACCCCTGCCTGCTGCTCGGCAAGCACGAGGCTGTTGGGCATGGGAGTGATGCGCAGCGGCTCACGGCCATTCGCGACAAAGCTGGTGAATCCGCCCCATGCGGCCTGCCAGCGCGGCGTAAGCTCGAGCTGGAAGAGGGTGCCTGCCGGCTGGCGTACACCGTCGCTGAGCAATGTGTAATCGCGGTGGCGGAAGGCGAAGAGCCGTGCAGTTCCAGGCTGCCTGCCCGTGATCGCATGCAGCAGCGCTTGAAGCGGTTCGCCCGCAAGAAACTGCCGGAGAGGTGGGGGAAGAGCAGCGGTTGCGAAGCGCGCCTGCCCGTACTGCTCGTGGCGCTTCCAGCGCGCGCCCTTCGCAGCAAGAAGCAGCGCACGGCAGGCTTGTGGCAGGAGAAACTGCGTCAGCTGGATGCTGTGCGGATGGTTGTTATGATAGGCTGATGCAGCGCGCCGCAGCGTCTGCAGCTGGAGATACGCCGGATGGATACCCCCCCATTTAGCCATGGAACCACCCCGCGATGGAAAAGCGTTTTTTTCTGCTGAGCACTTCCGCAACCTGGTGGAACGAGCGCGGCGTGACCTTGAAGAGCGTCAGCGTGTTGCGCAGCGGAGCGATTGTTTTGACGGCGCGCGACGGCCTGTTGTTTTTCGCCGCGAGGAGCTGCAGCTGGCCGCCGTCTTTTTTTGCGAAGCCTTTCGAGAGGTTGAGGATGTACGCGACGGCGCGGCCGTGCAGCCGGTCGTCGTGCGGCAGCAGGTAGTCGGTGTCCTGGTAGAGGAAGCCTGCCATGTCGATCGTGCCGCTTAATGAGGCAGCAGTCATGGTGCCGATATAGTTGATGAACGCAGGCGAGCGGAAGAAGGAATGGAACGTCCTGAGCGCGCGGTCGCTGAGGCGCTGGAAGTCAGGCGTGCGGGAGAACTGGTAGAGGTCTGCTGCGGTTCGGGTGAACAACTGCCGGCGCAGGGCGCGTTCAATCGGGCTTATCTTTTCTTCCTGAAAGAAGCCGCGCAGGACGATGTGGGGAAATGGCCTTGCCGTTGCGAAGCGGGGGCGAAGTTTCTCCGCATCGCGATAGCGCCCATTGAGCCATAGGTGCAGGTCGTCCACGGGGAGGTGAACGGGACGTTTCTTTTAAAGGTTGGTTTTAGAAATGTTTTTATAGCCAGCGCAAAACGGGGCTCGCGTGCCGCGGTGGTGTAGTCCGGACAGGAGCGTGCCGCCAGTGAGCGCGGAACGCGTCCGCCGGAGAATCATGAAGCCCTTTCGTGCACTGCAGGGAAAGGCTTCGACCCGGGTTCAAATCGCTGCCGAGCAGCGCGGCGGCGTGGCTTTCCCGGCCGCGGCATATTCTCTTTCCCTCTCATAAGGTATTTAAAGCGCGCCCTTTTCCACTGTTTCATACGGCAGTGGTCCAGCGGTAAGACCCCACCCTCCCAAGGTGGAGACCCGGGTTCGAAATGCGAACGGAAGTCCCGGCTGCCGTATTTTTTGTGATTTTCTAGAGATTTTCGTAGGCTGGATCACAAGGGCAAGCCGAGAAGCAGAAGCTCAAAGGCGGGAATGTTCTGGAAAAAGAAGTAAGATTTTTAAATAAGATGAGATTCTAAGCTTATACACAAATGAGACAACGCCAAAAAAATCTTTTTATCGTTGCAGGCGTAATAAGCACTATCGTTGGTCTTGCGGGCGGGATTCCAGCATTTGCTTCTGGGAGATACAGTATCACCATTGGAGCAACGGGGTTTTTGGTTTTAGGCATCATCCTCATTGCTGTCGGTTTGGGTGATTGAGTTCTCGTTATGGAAGAATCACAAAGAAGGAAAAACATCCTTGATTTAAATTACCAGAAACATCTCCAGACGGTCAATACTACAATAATTATTTTCTTTACTGTGCTTATTGGTCTTGTAATTGCTTTTATGACCAGACAATTAAGTTTGTCGGATAAATCTCATCTTTTTGCTTCGATTGTAATACTTTTTGCTGCTGGAAGCATCTGTTTTATGATTGTTTCCACACAATTGTCGAGTATGCGGCGGGTGATAAAAGCCATTGAGAAACTTGGATGATGTCCACACCCACCACCTACAATGAAAGCCAAAAAACGAGGAGAATTCCCACGGAATAAGATGGGCTGGAGAGGCGACCGCACGTTTCCCGCGAGCTACATCCTGTTTTTTGTGCTGATGTTCTTCCTTCTTGGCGAACAGCTGACTGCATTGCCAATCTATATCGTCGGTCCCGGCCTTGGCGGAGAAGGCCCTGATAAGCTCCATATACTGGACCTCGCCCCGACCGACGCTCTCCATCGCCCGCTCTTCTATCTCCTGTTCGGCGTGATAAGCTGGCTCCTGTTCCGCCTGCTGAGCTGGCCCCTGGTCTGGATCAGCGCATTTGCCATCTGGAACGTATTCCATTGGCTTCTGCCTGAGCAAGGCGGTGCCCCGGACCTTACGCTCGGTGTTTTTATCGGCGTAGGCGTTTTCGCCGTAGTCCCCTTTCTTATCTACCGGGCTGTCGGCCGCAGATGGGGCGGGAAAGGCAGGCGCAACGCGATCATCATTGCAGCGGCAATCAATGTTTTGCTCCTTGACTTCTTTGCGTACCAAAACTACGGCCTCAACAACTCGTACCGTTACGCGCCAAGCAACCAGGGAAGCTTGGTTCGATCCTCAACGGAACAGAACGGGCAGCCGAACGGACGACCAGCAGGCCCCGAGACGTATGCTGGCTCCATTCTCACGACACCGCAGGTAGAAGGGGACAAAATGCCTTCCAAGCCTGAAGGTGAGAAAAGATTAAAAAGCACCAGCGATGCAATCAGTCCCTATGGGCGGCTTCATCTCCCCAGAAAAGTACCGGGAAATCCTTGAGCTTGTTGCCATCCCGTGCCTTGACGTCGTCGCACGCCACCGGGGCAAGTTCCTGCTCATCAGGCGCATCAAAGAGCCGGAAAAGGGCAAGTGGTGGCTGCCCGGCGGGCGCATCTTCAAGGGCGAGACATTCGTGCAGGCGGCGAACCGCAAGCTGAAGGAGGAAGCCAACCTCACCGGAACTATTGTGAAGATTACCGGCCCCTACGAGACATTCTTCAAGGAAGCGCCCTTCGGCATCACCAGCGGCGTGCATTCGGTGAACGTCGCGGCGCTGATGGACGTCGAAGACACCGCACCGCTGCAGTTTGACAAGAACCATTCCGGGGCGCAGTGGTTCTCGGCCATAGAGCCGGACTGGCATCCGTACGTGAGGCAGGTGCTGCGGGACTGCGGGTTCCGGGAAGTGGAGTGAAAGCTCCTGCGGCAGGCATACCAAACGCTTATAATCTCCAGCGGATGAGAGGGCCCCTCCATGGCGACCATCGACGCGGCAGGCGGCGGCATCGAATCCATCGTTGTCTCTGACGCTTCGCTGGCAAGTCCACCGGGAAACGCTGGAGAAGGCTCTGCCGGAAAGCCCCATCCTGGCGCGGCGCCGGCGCATCCGGAAGCTGATCTCACCAATGAGGGTCCCCTGGCGACGCTCACGGCAATGGGCGCTGACGGCCGCGTCACCGATTCCATCAACACTCTCATCGGAGACGGATTGGACGCGCACCGGGCGCTTCGTTTTACCGAAGCATGCGAGGCGTATTCCCAAGCGATCCGGCTCCTTGCTGACTCCCGGAATGCCCTGGCGTGGGAGAACATGTTCAGCAGGGGGAGCGGGACCTATTACGGGACGGCGCAGCGGGAGCACGCGCGCCTTCTGGTGGACCGCGGGCTGGCGCATCTCGGCCTGGGGCGCCACGGCGAAGCCGGGAACGATTTTTCGGCAGCGCTGCAGCAGTACCAGTCCCTGTGCGATGCTCTCCGGCCGTATGAGCCGCGGCATGCCCGAGGCGTGAGATGGGAGATGGCGCACGCGTATGTTGGCCGGGGCATGGCGTACCTTGATCAATGCAGGATCAGCGACGCCATGAGCGACTTCCAGAAGGCCAGGCGCGCACGAAACGGCTTTCCCGCCGCCTCCACGCTGCTCGGTGACGCCTGCCTGCTCAATGCGGGAAGGGAGGAAGGCCGGTGCCGCTCGCGGCTCATCGGCAGGGCACGCGAGCAGTACCGGAAGGCGCTTGATATCGTCGGCAGCATTCCCGCGGAAAGGCGGACGCGCGCCCTGTACGTGGAAGCGGTCGTCGCAGAAGGGAGGCTTCTTGCGCTCGGGGGAAAGCCCGCCACGGCGTATGCCGCGGAAGCGGCTGCTGCAGGAAAAGAAGGCGTGCCGCCGGAGGAAGCTGCGACGATCCTCCGCGAGCGCTCGTGGAACGGCCGTCACCCGACCGATGGGCTTGTTTATCGCTGCCGGCGGCGGCAGGAGACGGAGAAGGGGACGGTCAGCAGCAGCGTGCCGGGCGTGCCGCCGGAGGCTTTTTAAATCCCGGGGCCTGTGCGGCCCGTTGTGCGGATGTGCCGGAGTGGCCAAACGGGTACGGTTCAGGGCCGTATGGCTTAGTGCCTACGCAGGTTCGAATCCTGCCGTCCGCATCCATTCCAAGGACAGAGGAACCATGAGAGAAGTCTACGAGCTCAAAGCGGCGTTCGCCGCAAAGGCGCAGGAAACCCTCGGAAAAGACGACCTGGTCAGCCGGCAGAGCATCTACACGCGGACGGCTGCCTCGCTGGGCATGAAAGGCGATGCGACGTACCTGATCATCGACGGGAGCGATGCTGCGCTGCGGCAGGCAGAAACGCTGCTCAGCGGGATGGCAGCAAAGGCCAAGGACAAGAATGCCGTCCTCCAGAAGTTTGACGAGATCGAGAGCGCGAGCGCGCAGGGGATGGGGCTGATTGGATAGCTCATATGCCGAAAGGATGGGAGAGGCGCGCGTTGCTCTTTACCGCTTAAGATATCCGACAGTAATCCTAAGAACCTATCCCAATAGGCGTTTCCAGCACGGCAGACCCAGACGGAGCGCCAACGGGCGCGTCTGCCAACCGGGATAGGCTCTAAGTGTTGGACGCAAAATTACCACTATGCAGTAGAAAAGTATTTAAACACCCAAGTATTTTCTTTACTTATGACAAAAGATTTATTGTTAATTAGCAATACTAAAGTTGCTGGTGGAGAATTACTGGCTCATGCAAGAGAGGAGATTAAAGACTTGTTTGGAGGAAGAAAAGTTGTAAGATTTGTTCCATATGCAAATCCATCAGGAATGGGACATGAAGCATATGTTACAGCATTACAACCAACTTTTCAAGAGATGGGATATGATCTTCAACTTCTTGATGCAAATAATCCAAAAGAAAGTGTAAGAGCTGCTGAAGCAATTTTTATTGGCGGTGGAAATACGTGGCGACTTCTAATGGATTTGAAAGATAAACGATTACCAGATGCTATAAGAGAAGCAGTAAATGGTGGTACGCCATATATGGGTTCTTCTGCTGGATCAAATGTCGCAGGATTAACAATTGGTAACACTAATGATATGCCTGCTGCTGAATGTTATGGTC
>CAYYLB010000043.1:0-11437 GCA_964472345.1 uncultured Methanosarcinales archaeon | reverse complement strand
GCCTCAACCACATACTCAAAATACCTATCAAACGGATTCTCCAGCTCCATCATCCCCTTGATTGTTAGCTTCTCAAAATGCCTCCGAAACGGCCGCATGCTGTTGCCGTGCGCGGAGATGGCCACGTTCACCTTCTCCCGGCGCATCTTCTTCAGCAAACCATTGATGAACGCCCGCACGCGCTTCTCGACCTGCCTGATGCTCTCTCCACCGGGCGGCGGCGTATCGTAGCTGCGATGCCAGCGGTCGAACTTTTTCTTTCCGAAACGCGCAATGACGCCCTGGTGATACTTCCCCGAGAGCTTCCCGTAGCTCCGCTCGATCATCCGGTCGTCAGTAATGATCTGATGGCACTTGGGATGATGCCTCAGCACCTCGCGCAACGTTTGCTTCGACCGTGAAAGCCGCGTCTGGTACGCGACGTCAATCCGCTTCTTCCTCAGCAGCCGCGCGATCCGCTTCGCATCATTGACACCTTGCGGCGTCAGCTTCGAGTCCTTCCACCCGGTGAACCGCCGGTCACGGTTGAAGAATGTCTGCCCGTGGCGGAAGAGATAGATGCGGAGCTTCATAACGCCCCTGCGACGAGTGCAGCGACATCGATCCTCGCCTGCCGGTTTTCAATGGTGTTCGTGGTGAGCACATGCTTCGCGCCCGCCTTCCGCAATTTCTGCATCGCGTTTTCAGCAAATACCCCGTGCACCGCGACGCACGAAACCTGCGCTGCGCCCTGCCTCTTCGCTGCTTTCACCGCCTCTACCATGGTGTGCCCGGTGCTGATGATGTCATCCGTGATCACGACCGCCTTGCCCCGCAGCTCCGCGCGCTCCGCAAAGCGCACGCGGACATGCCGCGAGCTGTAGCGCTTCTTCCGCAAAACGACCGCCGGCACGCCCAGACGCGCAGCGATCGCCTCAGCCCACTGGTAGCTCTCGGCGTCCGGCCCCATCACCACATCGCAGCGCATCCTGCTCCCGATGAAGTCTGCAAGCGCATTGTTCGCCGTCAGCCGCGTGAACCGGCATCCGAAAATCGCCTGCAGCTCAGGGATGCGGTGCGCGTGCGGGTCGATGGTCACCACGCGATCGACTGCGCCGCCAAGAAGCCTTGCCGCTATGAGGGCGGAAACCGCCTCTCCCGGACGGAAGCGCGCATCCTGCCGCATGTAGCCGAGGTACGGCGCGGCCAGCGTCACGCGCTTCGCGCCAAGCTCCCGTGCGGTCGCAGCCGCCCACACTGCCTCCACCAGTGCCTCCTGCGGCTCCGGCTGGAAGCTCTGCACCAGAACGGCCTCTTTCCCTTTGAGCGTAACGGGAAATCGCACATAAGCCTCACCATCAGGAAAGCGCCTCTTTTCAAGCTTCGCGAACGGGCAGCGCAGCTTCCGCGCGATCCGCGCCGCAAGCTTCGGTGAGTTCGAGCAGCTGATGATAATCATGTGCATCACGCTCGCTTCTCCAGCGCAATGCGTTTGATGCCGATGGAGTCAAAGACATGATCAGAGCTGATGATTTCATCTCCATCGCAATACGCAGCATGCAGCGCATCAAAAACATGGAAGCCCTTGTCTTTGATGTAGTGGGCAGCAAGGAGCGCAGTTTCGTGGCTGATCCCCACCGGCAGCGCGATTGCGAACGCCCCTGCCACCAGCCGCTCCGGATCGATGGAAAACCTCTTGGCGAGCAGGAGCAGCTCAATCAGCGTTGCCACCGAGGTCCTGATCCTTCCGTGATACTTTCGCTCAAGATGGAGTGCGCGATCCCGCAGCCAGTCACTCTCTTTCAGCAGCGCGAGGAAGAAGTCAGTATCCGCATACATCAAAGCTCCTTCTCCGCCTGCGTGCGTAGCGCTTTCCGGATCGCGCCAAGCGAGAAATCCCCCAGCCGCGCTTTCTTCCCAAGCTCGGCGAGCTCTCGCACGGGATCCTCTGAAGCCGGCACCAGAACAACCTCACCCGCCGTGCGTACAACGTGGAACGATCTCCCATACCCCTCACGCACCTCCTTGGGGAGCAGCAGCCGCCCACGATCGTCGCACACCACAATGTCTGTTTCCATGGGGGAAAGGAGGATGTGGGTGATATTTAAGCTTTTTGGGAATTTTTTAATGTTTTCCCACTAGCATCTCCTCGATCCTGAGCAGCGGGTTGTACTTCGCCACCCGCTCGCCGCGCGCCGGCGCTCCGTTCATCGTCACTCGGTTCAAGCAGGTACTGCCATGCAGGTACGTAGCGGATGGCGATGCTGCGCCCATGGGCGGTGATGGATTCTTCCTTTGCCAGCCCTTTGGTGATGACAATGCCCGTACTGCAGCCAAACACCCCGCAGAATCTGACCAGCCCTTTGATATCTTTCCTGTCCACTGCCTCTTTCCACTTCACCTCAACAGGGAGGATGCCTCCATCACGCTCGATCACAAGATCCACTTCGTGTTTTTGGGGATCCCTCCAGAAGAACATCCCTTCAAGCTGGGTGACGATCAGGTTTTCCACCGCCTCGCTTTCTGCGACATTCCTGTTGAGCGCCGCGAAAAACGACGGCGTTGCCAGATAGATTTTTTTCATCTTTTTCTCCGATGTCAGCCGGTTCTTGGAGAAGTTATACAGTTTCCTGAGCAGGAATGACTCCTCGAGGTAGAAAAAATAGTTCGAAAGGGTGGCCCGGTTGATACCAAGTTCCCGCGCAAGCCCCTGATAGTCCGAAAGCATCCCGGGATGCGAAGCGACAATCGCCAGGATGCGGAGCAGCAGCCCTTCGTACTCAATGGGGAAGAGCTGGGGGATGTCCTGGTAGACCACCTTCTCGACGATGCTTTTCACGTACGCCGCAACGTCGTCATCGCTTTTCCCGATGGTCTCGATGAATTGCCTGCGGAGGTAGGAAAGGAACTCGCTGGCGAGCGCTTCGGCAAAGAGGCCTTTCTTCTCCTGCAGCTCGCCCTTCCCGCTGAACAGGAGGAACTCCCGAAATGAGAGCGGATGGAGCCGGAGCTCATAGATCCTTCCCGCCAGCGATTCCTGGGACTGCTGCCGGATGAAAAGGGAAGAGGACCCGCTGATGACGAACTTCACGGAGGGGACATGGTCATAAAAATATTTGGCCTGGTTCTGCCAGCCCTGCAGCTTCTGCACCTCGTCGAGGAACACGTAGACGCACTCCCGCATGGCAATGAGCTCTTTTCCCATCCGCGCTTCGTACTCCTGGAGAACCTCCCGGAGGCTCGGCTGCTCCTCATCAAATGAGTAAAAAAGGACGTGCTCACGCCTGACGCCATCAGCGATAAGCCGGTCGATGAGCTGCTTCAGGAGCGTCGTTTTGCCGGTTCTCCGCAGCCCGATGATGGAGATGATTTGCCGCTCTTTCATCCGCGGCACGATCAGGTGATAAAGCTCACGCTTCTGCGGGAATCCGTACGCAAACCCTTCCCTCCAGTGGAAGTTGTATTTTTGAAGGTCGAGCGCCATTCTCCTCTCAATGTTCATATTTCTTATATCTTGATTATTATGATTTACATACTATATTATAAAATGCTATGTTTAGTAGACATAAGTTATATTTAAGCTTTTCTTCTCGATGTGTTCACGAGCGCCCCAAAGCGGGACTGGCGGGTCACTGAGGCACACCAGGCACGGAAAAAACAGAAATTCCCATTTACCCGCTTCCCACTACTTCTCCAATCCTGAGCAGCTGGTTGTACTTCGCCACCCGCTCGCCGCGCGCCGGCGCTCCTGCTTTCAAAAAGTCCGCGCCGATCCCGACCGCGAAGTCCGCGATGAAATCATCCGTCGTCTCGCCGCTGCGATGCGAAACCATCACCCGCCAGCCGTGCTTTCTTGCGAGCCGCGCCGCTTCCATCGCCTCGCTCACGGTCCCGATCTGGTTCGGCTTGAGCAGCAGGCAGCTTGCGGCGTGCTTCCGCGCTGCAAGTAGGATCCGCTGCGGATTCGTCGCCGTCAGGTCATCAGCGACCACGAGCGCCTTCCCCCGCAGCTTCCGTGCCAGCTCCGCGAAATGATCAAAGTCTTCCTCATGGAACGGGTCTTCGAGCGCGATGATAGGGTATGCCCGCGCAAGCATCAGGTAATAATCAAGCAGCTCGCTCGCCCGCAGGCTCTGCCCGGCTGCAAGGTGGTAAAGCCCCTGCTGGTAAAAGGTGCTCGCGGCGCAGTCAAGCGCAAGCCTCACTTTCCGCCCATAGCCAAGCCGCTGCACCGCAGCCTCGATCAGGTCGAGTGCGTCCTCAACGCGCCTGATGGGTGGAGCGAAGCCGCCTTCGTCACCGACATTCGCGGCAAAGCGCCCGTACTTCCGCACAATCGCCTGCTTCAGAGTGTGATAGGTTTCGCTCGCGATGCGGATGCTCTCCGATGTGCTCTTTACCTGCGGAACGATCATACATTCCTGGATGGCAAGCGCAGTGCCTGCATGCTTCCCGCCGTTGATGATATTAAAGAACAGCTTCGGCAGCGCAAGGCGCCTCGTCCCCGCGAGCTTCCGCACGTGCGCAAACAGCGGCATGCCGCTTGCGTGCGCTCCCGCCCTGCAGGCTGCCATGCTCACCCCGAGCAGCGCGTTCGCCCCAAGGTCGCGCTTGTTCGCCGTCCCGTCCGCGTGGATCAGCGCTTCGTCAATCTCCCACTGCTTCGTGCAGTCCTTGCCGCGCAGCGCCGGAGCGATGAAGCGCTGCACGTTCCGCACCGCCCCCCGGACGCCCATGCCGAGGTACCTCTTCCGCCTCGCATCCCGCAGCTCGACTGCCTCATGCTTCCCCTTGCTCGCACCGCTCGGCACGCTCGCACGCGCGATGAAGTCGTCCACGAGCACGTCAACCTCAACCGTCGGGTTGCCCCTGCTGTCAAGGATTTCACGGGCGTGGACTGCTTTGATGGCAGGCATAAACAGGATGATTGTAACTGCTTTTATTAAGGTTGTTGTTGGTGTGATATCCACTAAGAAGTAGATAACTTTTATAAACAACATTCATCTGTCAAAGAATTAATGTCTTTTAGTATACTTGCACAATCGCCGAACAAAAAATGCACCTGACACAAGACCATATCGCTGAAGCCCTCGCGCCCTACAAGCGTGAATGCCGCTCGGTGCGAGAAGGCGAGCTGATCGGAGCAACACTCTGCGCGAAACTCCAGCGGCCCTCCCAAGCGGTTCAATACACCCGCGACCTCTTATCAATCAGGAAAACAAAAATCTTTCTCTGTCCATAATCAATCCGGTACAAAGCGCGGTAATAGCAAATTGCAAAAATTTACAAACTTTTTACTTGCAATTTGCTATTCTAGCGAATCTCGCAAATGTTTGGTTATTAACGAGATTCGCTATAATCGCCGATACGGAGGCGGAAAACGCCATGCTCACCGACAATGGGCTTCGCATCATGTGGAACAGGATCACTTGAGAGGGTACCTTCAATCTTATCAACCAGTCGTTGCGCGATATTCTTTTCGGCTTTCGCGAGGAATTTCTGTGGCTGTCGGTCATAATAGATCTGATAGCTCATAAGCGGAGCTTCTTCCTGAGCGCTGCACCGGTAAGCATCGTCCGCCGCTCATTCACAAAGCTTTCCTCAAGCAGCCGCTTTTCCTCTGCAGTGAGAAACATCTCCCTGTCCGGCATGTGCCTTCGGATGTAAATAACCTCATCCCTGATGGTCCGGATCTCCTTGAAAAGCTGGTGAACGTCTTCTTCCATAACACTGGCGAGCGAAACATTCTTTAAATACTTATCGGCAGAAAACGGCTCACCTCATCCACTTCTCTTCCCACCGGTTGATGGTGTCCTCGTCAAGCCCTCCACCGAACTCTCTCTGCTGATGCTCGCCAAACTTCTTCCTTAGGTAAAAACCGGCTCCGATCCCGAACGCCAGCCCAACCAGATGCGCCAGGTTCGCGACGTTGGTGGGTAAGAACAGCCCGACGAAATCGCCTATCGCCCAGACCGCCGCAGCCATGATCATCGGCATGGGAAAAAAGCTCACCCACACCTGCATCCGCGGCCGCAAGATAGCAAGCGCTCCAAGGATGCCGAAGATTGCGCCGCTCGCACCCAGCGCAGCAGGGTACAGCACCGCCGCGCCGATGCTCGCAAGCACCCCGCCGCCGAAGAAGATCAGCAGGAAACGCCTCCTGCCGACAGCCTGCTCAAGGATCATGCCGAACAGCGCCAGCGCAAACAGGTTGTACAGCAGGTGCACGACATCGCCGTGCAGGAAGACCGCGCTGAGCAGCGTCCACGGCCGCGCAGCGACGTCTGCAGAAACCAGCGTGAACATCCCAGAAAAGCCGGGCACCGCAAGCTGCAGCACGAACGCCGCGATGCAGATTGCCGCAAGAACAAGTGCCGCGTACATCTTACCCAATGTAGGTCGTTTCGCCGCTGTTGCCCTTCATCGCCCGCTGCATGGCCGTGAGCTCCTTGGTCCGCTTGATGGTTTCCTTCTCGAGCTGCTCGATCTCTTTCGTCAGCTTCACCAGGTCAAGCTTCAGCCCCCACTGCCCGTTCAGCACGCGCAGGATTTCCCTCGCACCCTTCACGCCGAGATACATAGGATGCCCGAACGTTTCTGCCAGCAGCGCAACGCCTTCCATCCCGTACCGGCCGGCAAGCCCGAGCAGCAGCCCCGAGACGCCGACAATCGGCCCCACAACGCCGTGGATGCTCGTCTCAACCGCATGCTTCTTTGCATACCGCTCAATGAGCGTCTTGCTGTTCCCCGTGATGAAGATCCGCGGCTCCTCCGGCACCTCGCGCAGGCCGATGCCTCCCGTGGTGATCACTTCATTCACCCCGAATCCCTTCGCGAGCTCAAGCACTTTCTCGCAGAACGCGTAGCTGCTCACCTCCTCCGTCGGCTGCACATCCCCCGTAAGGATCAGCAGGTCAGGCTTCTTCCGGTCGCTGAACTGCTTGTAATAGACCTCAATGCTCGGAAGCTCAACGAGATTGTTCTCATTCACGAACACCGAATGCGGCAGCGTATGCGAAAACAATGCATAGAGCTTCTTCGCCTTTAGTTCTTCAATAAGGAAGTCAATCGCAATCTTGCCGACGTTCCCGATGCCCGGCAGGCCTTCGAGCAGCACCGGCATATGGAGTTTCGGGACCGTCTTCCCTTCAGGAATCGCATGCCACGGCTCAGCCATGGGTGGCCGGAGGCTCGGAGACTATAAAAAGGTTTGCCCGACAGGCTTGGCAGAAAAGCTGCTGTCGGCGCCGTCATCTGCGAAGCAGTACAGCTTATGTCCGCTGAAGAGGGCAACGATAGATAGGGTAATAAGCACCCTCTTCTTTAACTAACCGAATCGGGGAAATCTGGAAGTAAAATCTCAGAAGTCAGGGGGCTAAACGAAAAAAAACCGGCGGGGATAAAAAATTAATTCTGCTTCAGCTTTCTCACTACTCCATTTGTCGCATCAACTTCAATTAAATCTCCGTCCTTCAGAACTTCGGTGGCGACCTCCGTACCTACAATACATGGCAGTCCTAACTCTCGTGCAATGATCGCTGCGTGTGACGTAACACCTCCTTCATTAGTAACAATCGCAGATACTCGCCTCATTACTGGAACAAAATCTTGTCTAGTCATGGCAGCAATTAAGATGTCCCCATCATTTAACTTACCAAAATCAAGATTTGTATAGACTATTTTGGCAATTCCTCGTTTTTTTCCTGGAGAAGCTGATCTCCCTTTGATTAAATTAACATCCTCAGCAACATTATACAAATTTAATTCCTTAGCTTTCTTGTAAGATTCTTCCCCAGAATATATTTCAATCTTGTCATTTAACTGAACAAGTAAAAAAGACTTTTTTCGTCTTTCAATCTCATCTTTATCACATTGTAAGGGGTCAAGCAAATATTTTTCAATTTCCTCGTTTGTAAGTAAAGCAACTTCTTTAACATTTAATCCAATTCTTGAGCCAATTTCCTGATAAAATTCCATTACGACAAGGTTCAGTTTTTGTCTAATCATATCCCTATAATCTCTTAAGAAAACTGCTTTCTTCAACATAATGATTAAATTTGTTAACTCTGCCTTTGGATTTAGTTTCTTGAGCAGAGCCTCAGATTCTTTTTTTCTTTCTTTGAAGGATGATTCGATCTTTTCCAACTCTTCGTGAGGTTTCTCTGCCGAGCCAAGCTCACTTGCAAAATGCTCGAAAGTGTATGGCTCATGGTCAAAATCAAACATAGGGATATGTCTATATTTTTGAGTGTGTTTATGCAGAAGAGTTTTCATTTCATCATCACCTAATTCACTCCTTCTTTGAGCAATTCTCAATAAATCCATTCTTTCATTCGTAACGTCATTTGGTTTCAACGGAATCGAGAACACTCTTGAGAGTTCTTTTACCTCATTTTCATCTTCAATATTTTCTTTTAGCATTGATTCAACCTTTAAGATGATTCTCTCACAGATTCTGAAAACCATCCACATTCGAGTATAGTAATTCATGTGGTGGTGTGAAAACTGAGAAAATAATGCAGATAACTCCTTATTAGATAATATATGCACATCAGTTATCAATTCTTTAATAAATTCATACGTTTCTTCAACAAACTCTTTAGCTTCAGGAATAAGTCCTGCCACACATTCAGGATTATCCAATAACCGATCGAGATCTTCATTGTGTTTTTTAAGCTCATCTCCATCAACAAAATAATCTGTCTTTTTGCCATCGTAATAAACTAACGTGTTGTATATCCCTGTTCGATATCTTTTATTAAAGAGAATACCTAATCCATAATTCCATGCAATTGCAACCTGGACTGCTAACCTTCTGGTTATCAGATGTTGCCAATGAGGAGTATTCATCTTTGAACCCCCCTAAATTTATTTTTATCCCTTATTGAACGCACGACAATATAACCGTCCCTGCTTGGCCCCAATTCTTCGTCGAGTGCATCTCTTTTAACAAGGAAAACAGTAAAACCAGGACCAGATTTCTTTTCAACGATCCTGCTGGCTTCAACTGCCACTTTAGCCCCATTTTCTGAGTCATCACAATAAGTTTCCATAGACTTACCTTTTTCAATTAATCTTTCATACACTTTGAGAAACATTTCTACTGTCTTTTGATTACCTGCTCCTGCTTCTTCTGAAGTTGTTAAAGTTGTTACATAATCTTCAAGACCGGCACCATAGATAAAGCTACGAGCCATTTGATAAGTTCCTGCTGTAATTAATGTTCCATCTTCTCCTCTAGCTCTTTCCTCCCTAAGTTGTTCAACAACACCATCTAAAACATCAACCTTAATCCTTCCAGTTTGGATTCCTTCTTCTTGTGCACTTGAAATTCTCCTTGTGGCATCGGGATCAACAAATAATAAACTTTTAATATCAGCATTAGCTTCAAGACCGAGAATACCCCTTATCACAGTATCTCTATTTTCAGCACTAGCTAAAGTTCCACCAATATCATACCCATGGACACTACTAGAAGCTCCTGGTCGATATGGTGGGTTTGTATGGTCTCCTGAGTAGGGCAAATGCACTCTTTCCCCAGCCAATAATGAGGTAAAGTCCTGATACCCCCCATTTTGTGGTTGTTTCATTTTTATCGCTTCCTCAGTAATTTGTTTTAACTTACAGGTAGTTACAAAGGCAAGCATATAAATCTTTGTGGTGGCAAACACCACCTCAAAACGAAAAGTTTATAATACACCCAAATAACCCCCACTAGCAATGTACCAAGAAATACTGCAAAAAACCGGGCTTTCGCTTAATGAAGCCAGGGTTTACGAGGCCTTACTGCATCTGGGAGAGGTCAATGTAAATAAGATTTCTGTTAAATCAAAAGTCCATCGCAGAAACGTCTATGACTCTCTCAATAAGCTCATTGAGAAAGGTCTCGCTTCTGAGACATTCGTCAAAGGTGAGAGGCGGTTTAAAGCCATTAATCCTGAACGACTGAAAGAAATCATCAAAGAAAAAGAATCAGCGTTAGATACTTTGCTCCCAGAAATGAAAAAGCTCTATAAATTCGTAGAGCCAGATGCAGAAGCATATTTCTTTCAAGGTGTGGAGGGTTTCAAAAATTATCTCCAATTAATCCTAGAACAAAAGCAAACAGTCTATTTCATCGGTGCCAAAGCTTTCTGGCTTGACCCCCGGCTTAAACACTACCTAAGACACTTTGACGAAGAGAGAAAAAAGCGAGGAATTGAATTTATGCACTTATTTGATTACGAAGTAAAAGAAAAAAAGCCGGAAATTCTAAAATTAGTGGGAAAGCCCTATAAATTCTTGCCTAAAGAATACTCCAGTGCAACAGCAGTAGATATTTTTGGAGATTATGTCGTTACCTTTGTGGGTGTAAAGCCAGGAGAATTATATGAAGAACCTTTACAATTTATTCTCAAGAGTAAGCTTTTGGCTGATGGATACAGAAAATTCTTTCAGTTCATGTGGGATAACTGCAAAGAAAAATAGGTCTATTTCAACAACAATTTTATCTTGTTAGCAAAGTCAACTGCCTCTTCCCTTATCTGTTCAGCTAATCTCTTCTCAAAAGATTCATGAACATCATAACAAGCTTTTTCTCTCAATTCTTTCGAGACACCGAGAGTCTCAATGTCTTCTCTATCCAAAGAACTAGCGATTAACTCAACATCTTCCTTCTCCAGCGCTTTCTGCGAATAATAGTGGTGGTAAATCAGAAAAGCAAGTGTAGCGGAATGATTTTTAGACGTGAATCCCTCTTTACTCATAAGAGCAAGGGCAGCATGATAGATTGCATAATAATAGATATTAATCACCCAATCATAAAAATTATCTCCTCCAAAAACTTCTGGAATTTCATCTTTGTGCTTTTCCATGATCCAATTGGCAAAAATCAGGTTATGGTCTGTTCTTCTTAGATATAATCTCGATTCATCAGAACTTTTCTTAAGAATATTTTTTCTGATGTAACTATCTAGCCAAAACTTGCATTCTTTCTCATTTTTTAACCAGAGCTTCCAATCAGGCCTCTTCATCAGTCAATTGCCTCCACCACTCAATCCCAATCAAAATCATCTTGTCTTTCTTAAGCTTTTTGAAAAATTCTTTGGTTGGATCATGAAACGATTCTTTGAATTCCTGATAATTAAGATAAACGGGGTTTAATTGCGTATTCGTTTTCATGCTCATTTTCTTTGCAGTATCTTCAATCTTCTTGGAATCTTCAATTTTCTGAAAAACTAACAAAATGTCAATGTCTGAGTTCTTCATATAAGAACCGACTGCGTAAGAACCAAAAATAACAGCAATTATTGGCTTCACTTCCAATTCTTTTAAAAAATCGTTTACGGACAGTCTTACCTTTGCAGGAAGCCTCTCAAATCTTGAATGTTCAACAGTGTTCAGGGAGGGTATGAGTTCTTCTTGTGAGTAATCCAAGAAATAGTTGATCTGATTCCCAGACTTTTTCTGCTTAATTAAC
>CAYYLB010000042.1:0-11601 GCA_964472345.1 uncultured Methanosarcinales archaeon | reverse complement strand
CCCACATCAAAAAGGGATCGCCGCACAAACCGCCGCAATATTTAAAAATGAGCATCGCCTTCCCGCGTCACGGAGGTGGTTTGCGTGCTTGCAGCCCTGTTTCAGAAAAGTTCCGCGTGGGCGGCGCTCTTCGCGCGCTTGGGCGTCGGGATCGTGTTTCTTGTCCACGGCGCCGGAAAACTGCTGAGCATAGGCCCCTATGCGGTCGGCATCGCCGGAACGGCTGGCTTCTTCGCCAATATCGGCATCCCTGCCGCCGGCTTCTTCGCCTGGCTTGTCGCGATCGTCGAGACGTTCGGCGGCCTGTTCATTCTTGTTGGCCTGCTGACGCGCTACGCCGCTGCCGCGCTCGCGATTGACATGATCGTGGCGCTGGCGCTGGTCCACTGGCCCAAGGGCTATTCCCTTGCCAACGGAGGCTACGAGTTCGTGCTCCTGCTTCTGCTCCTGCTTATCTCACTGCTCTTCAGCGGCGCGGGAAGCAAGCTGGTGCTCGAGAAGGCGCTGTGGAAGAAAGAGGTTTAGCGTTCTTTCTTATTCTTTTCTCGCGAGGGTTCTTCCTTACGCGGCTCACGCGATCGCCCAGAGGTTCCTGGCGCTCACGTGCTCACCTTTGCCCAAGGAAAACGCAGTGTTTTTAAACCAGCAAACCCGCGGAACGCCCGTGCCCACGCCCATCCAGCAGCCATCGACGCCCGAGCAGCTCATGCAGATCCTCCACCCGCTCGTCAGGCAGTGGTTCTTCTCCCGCTTCAAGGAGTTTTCATTGCCGCAGCTCTTTGGCGTCATGCAGATCCATTCGCGGAAGAACGTGCTGATAAGCGCTCCGACGGGCGCGACGAAGACGCTCACCGGCTTCCTTTCCATCCTGAACGAACTGGTCGACAGCGCGGAAAAAGGCATCCTGGAAGACAGGGCCTATTGCATCTATATCTCGCCGCTCAAAGCCCTGAACCAGGACATCTTCGTCAACCTCATCACGCCGCTGAGAGAGATGGAGCGGCTTGCGGGAAAGAAGCTCGGCATCCGCCTGGGCGTGCGGACCGGCGACACGACCGCGAGCGAAAAAGTGCACATGCTCAAGCATCCCCCGCACATCCTCATCACGACGCCGGAGTCGCTCGCCATCCTGCTCAACTCCCCGCGCTTCGTGGAGAAGCTGAAAGCAGTGCAGTGGTGCATCGTCGATGAGGTGCATGCGCTGGCGGAAAACAAGCGCGGCACGCACCTTTCCCTCTCGCTCGAGCGGCTGCAGAGGCTCAGCGGATTCATGGCGCGCGTCGGCCTCAGCGCAACGGTCGCTCCCCTGGAGGAGATCGCCCAGTTCCTTGCCGGCTATGAAAATAGCAGGCCGCGCGACTGCGGCATCGTTGACGTGCAGTTCCTCAAGCAGATGGACCTGCGCGTGATAAGCCCGCTCAGCAACCTCATTGACATTGACTATCAGGAGGCGCACGACGCGCTCTACAACACGCTGCACGGGCTGATCCAGCAGCACCGCACCACGCTCATCTTCACCAACACCCGCAGCGCCACCGAGCGCGTCGTCCACACGCTCAAGCAGCGGTTCCCTTCATCCTACACCGGCAACATCGGTGCGCACCACAGCAGCCTCGGCAAGGCGCTGCGGCGCAGCCTGGAGGACCGCCTGCGCAACGGAGAGCTGAAAGTGGTGGTCTGCTCGACATCCCTTGAGCTAGGCATCGACATCGGCTACATCGACCTGGTCATCTGCCTCAGCTCGCCCAAAAGCGTCGCCCGTTTCCTGCAGCGCGCGGGCCGCGCGGGACACCGCCTGCACGACACCGTCAAGGCGCGCATCATCGTGCTCGACCGCGACGATCTGGTGGAATGCGCGCTGCTGCTCAGGAGTGCGCTCGAGAAGAAGATCGACCGCGTGCACATCCCGGCCAACTGCCTCGACGTGCTTGCGCAGCAGGTGTACGGGATGGCGATCGCTGAGCGGATGAGCGTGCAGGAGCTGTTTGCGCTCGTCAGGCAAAGCTTCTGCTATCACGGCCTTTCCTGGGGCGACTTCGAGGCGCTGCTGAAGTATCTCGCCGGCGAGCACGCGTCGCTCGAGGAGCGCCATGTCTATGCCAAGATCTGGTGGGACCGGGAAACGGGCATGGTCGGGAGGCGGGGGAAGCTGGCGCGCGTCATTTACATGACCAACATCGGCACCATCCCCGACGAGACGTCAGTGCTGGTGAAGATCATGAACGCCGAGCAGGTCGTCGGCCACATTGACGAGGCGTTCCTCGAGAGGCTGAAGCCCGGCGACCGCTTCGTGCTGGGCGGCGAGGTGTATGAGTTCCGCTTCAGCCGCGGCATGGTCGCTTCCGTCACCGCAGCGAGCAGCAGGAAGCCGACGGTGCCGAGCTGGGTCAGCGAAATGCTGCCGCTCAGCTTTGACCTGGCCATGGAGATCGGCAGGTTCCGCAGGCTGATGGATGAGCAGCTCGCGCACCATCCGAAGGACGAGATCCTGCAGTTCCTGAACGCCTTCCTGCACCTCGACGGGAATGCCTCGGAGAGCATCTACCTCTATTTCTGGGAGCAGTACCACTTCGCGAAGGTCCCGAGCGACCGGCGCATCCTCATCGAGCATTACAAGGACGCTGACCGGACGTACGTGATCTTCCACGCCCTGTTCGGCCGGCGCGTGAATGACTGCCTCAGCCGCGCACTCGCGTTCGTCATCGGCAGGCAGCAGAACCGCGATGTTGAGCTCAGCGTGAACGACAACGGCTTTTCCATCGCCTATGGCGGCGGGGTCAATGTCATGAAGGCGCTCAGGGCATTGAAGCCGAGCGCGCTGCGCAGGATTGCCGAAGCGGCGATCGAGTCGAGCGAGGTGCTTCGCCGCAGGTTCCGGCACTGTGCGGCCCGCAGCCTGATGATCCTGCGCGAGTACAAGGGCAGGAAGAAGCGCGTCGGCAGGCAGCAGGTGAGCAGCAAGATCCTGATGAGCGCGGTGAAGCGCATTGACGAGAACTTCGTGATCCTGAAGGAAGCGCGCCGCGAGGTGCTCGAGGACCTGATGGATGTGACGCACGCGGCGGAGCTCCTGGAGCAGGTCGAGGCGGGCACGCTCGCGGTGGAAGAGGCCTTCACGCAGATCCCGAGCCCGTTTGCCTTCGGACTGGTCGTGCAGGGCTACTCCGATGTCATCAAGATCGAAGAGCGCTACGACTTCCTGAAGCGCATGCACCAGCTTGTCCTGGCGAAGATCGGGATGAAGCAGAAGGAAGTGGCGGAGATGCTGCAGGCGGGAGACAGCTGAGTAACGAAATGGACATCTTTGCATCCTGCCAAGTGCACCGTCCGTGCTGCTCAGCCCCGCGGAACATTGCGCTGCTCTCAATCGCCGCAAGTCCCTTATTATGTTTCCATATCGAAAACAATATTCCCAAACCAAAACCTTAAAAACCCCAACACCTTCCCCGCGCCTGAGGTGATAGTCATGGCAAAGAAAGAGATGGGCATGAAAGAGGGTGCCAAGTGCGTCTGCGGCCCAAAGAACGCCGCCTGGATGCTTATTGCGGTCGTCATATTCGCTGTCGGCTTCTGGGTTCTCATTGAAGGCCTTCAGGCCCAGTGGAGCAGCGGTTCAGGAAACGCAAACTGGCTTGCCGTGCTTGTGTGGTATGCGGTCGCGTTCCTCGTGCTGTGGGTAGGAAAGCTCTGCAAGTGGAAGAGCATGAGCTGTCCGGCGCACGGGCACCACTGCTAGATTCTTTTCTCTTTTTTCGTATTTGTTTAGCACCCTAAGGTCGAAACACTGGGTATTCCACCGGTGAACACGCCGGTGGAATCCCGGTGTGCTCAAAAACCGCCGGTCAGTTGACCTGCGGTTTTCGACATTCCTTCGGCGCAGATTATCGAGGGCGTCGCGGGGGGATGCACCTGAGCGGAGCGAGCGGTGTGCCAGCAATCGCGGATTGCTCAGCACCCCATACGGGGACGGTTCCGGCTTGCAGGAACTCAGGAACGCAGCGAAGCGGAGTGACCTTACAGCCCCGTCGATGAGATCGGCCAGAATTTCGAAGGTGCTAAACAAATACCTTTTTTCTTCTTTTTGCTGAAGCCATGATGCGGCAAACGCGGCAGAAGGGCACTTCGTGGACGCCACCCAGGACTCCGATGAAAAAGTCCGGCGCCTCTTCGCTCGCGCTTTTCTGGAGGTTTCCCAAAGCTTGCTGCTTGCTCTCTTCTCCTGTTGGAAAAGCGTCACTCACGCCTCTTACGAGTTCCGCCCGCTCGCTCAGAGATTCTTGGCGCCCGACTTTTTCACCTCCGCCAAATCCCGGGCCGCGGTTAAAAGCGCCCAAACCCATATACCCTTTTGCGTGAAAAAGACCTTAGTATACAAAACATCTTCACCAAAATGGCAAAACCTTATAAATTTGCATACCCTTGCATAAAGAGCAGGAACGGGGGTTGGTTGGCGTTTTCATTCTTGAAGCAGCTGTCCTCCTGCGGGGTGAGGGCATGGAAGACTCGATCCGGCTCGGGGGCAACATCGAGCTTGCGGGGTTTAATGTGCTCGACGGCGGCGAGATGGTCGTCGTCAAGAAGATTGTCGGCAACTACGTCCGCCGCATGGAAGGCATGTGCAGGAACTTCAGCGGCCTGAAGCTGCGCCTGAAGCCGCTGCATCAGACCGGTGAGCTGGCGAAGAAGTTCGAGCTGCACGGCCAGGTGCTCGACGACGGCACGGTCTATCCGGCAGGCGCGATTGAGCACAACGTCTTTGTGGGGGTGGATTCCGTCCTCAAGAAGCTCGTCAATGAGATTTCTTGAGATTTTCTTTTTTTTATCTACCTCTGGTTATTAATCAAGCTAATCAAGCAAAACGACAGCCGCGGCAGCGTCATCACTCCGGTGTATGACTCTTTAAACCGAGTTGCAAACAAAAGTTCATCCTCTTTGAATATCTCATTCGGCTACGACCAGCAGTTCTTCGGCACCTTATCAAACATCACCGGCGCAAACTACACATTCAAATACAGGTACGATGACCGCTTCCGCGTCATCAAAGAGGAAGCCGCTATCGACGGTATCACGTTTGAAACCGGCATGACGTTCGATTCGATGGATCGCGTGATTTCGCTCTTGCCGGGTGCACACTTGCGTACTTGGGTAAACAGAAAGATAAGCCCATCAGGAAATGACTGCTTGAGGAAAGAAAGATGATATAATATCTTGATGTTATTTATATATTTTTTTGATATTATATATCCTGTATTAGCGAAACATTTATATACTAAATATTATATATCTAATATTGTGAATATAAATGCTAAAAGAATCATTTTGGGATCGGAAGAAAGAGCTCGAGAATCTAAAAACCATTCACAAAACGAAGAATGCCGCTTTTATTAAAGTCTACGGAAGAAGAAGAGTTGGTAAAACTGGGTTAATTCTTAGATTTCTTAAAGATCTTCCTCAAGGAACTTATCTCTATTATTACGTTGACAAAACGGAAGATAAAATATATTATCAAACGCTCTCAGATGCAATAGAGCGGCAACTTGGTGATAAAGTAGCAATTAACCGCTGGGATGATTTCTTTGATTATATAGCAACGAAATCCCAAGATAGGTTTGTTCTTGTTATCGATGAAGCGCCACGTTTCATGGACGCAAAGTCGATATTCCTCACGCGGCTACAGCATGCATGGGGGACAGACCCCAAATTAGAGAATTCAAAAATTATGATAATAATTGTGGGGTCCTCGATAGGGATGATGGACCGCATGACCAACCAGAACGGGCCGCTTTACGGAAGAATAACTCATGATATAAAGCTCTCTCCATTCAGATACGTGGACTTCCGTGAAGTATTCAAGGGTGATCCCGAACAGGATATTATCGAGCATTATGCAGTATTTGGTGGAACCCCCCATTATATCAGGATAGATTATCTGGAAGGTAAAAAACTTGATGAGGCAATAATGGAGCTTATAGTTAAACCGCAATCTACCCTAGCAAAAGAAGCTGATGAGTTATTTGACATTGAAGGAATCAGGGAGCCGGCTAGATATGTATCAATCCTGAAGGTAATAGCCCAAGGTGACCTCAAACTCCCGGACATTGCTCATGCAACTGGAATCCAAATAGAGCAACTACCAAACTACCTGCACAAGTTGCATGAAAGACTGGATTTGATTGAACCCGCAGATCCTATGGGCGGCAAGAAAAAGAATGCCCGATATGAAGTTAGCGACAATTTTTTTAGGTTCTGGTTTAAATTTGTATTTCCTCACAGAAGTTCTATTGAGATGGGCAATACAAAAGATATCCATAACCTCATTCAAGATCAACTACATTCATTCACTGGCCGCATCTTTGAGAACATAGTTCGCGAACTTTTTAGGCTCTATCAAGGACGGGATATACTCGGCGTGCCCATGCTTTTTGATGAGATTGGCAGCTGGTGGCCAAGTAAAGGCGGTAGCACAGACACTGGCGATATCGACGTTGTGTCTCGTCACGAGAAATCTAGAACTACTTATGTCGCTGATGTCAAATATACCCGAGAGGGATACGGCTTTACAGAATTCAATGTTTTTCAAAGCAGGATCAAGAATTTGCCATATAGCGGCCAGATCATAATGTTTGTAGTTTCCCGAAGCGGATTCCTGCCTGATTTTGCCAAGTATGCTAAAGAAAAGAGAATCATATTGATAGACCTTGAACAACTATCCGGCCTATTCGATAATGCATAATTTAAGAATGGTGGTTAATGGAGGTGATTAAGTAATGGTAACTGTAGATTAGGAATATGTCAAAAACCGCCGGTCAGTAGGGCAGTTGGTAGCTCAGCCCCCCGGTGCGATAACGGTGAAGCCGTCTCTGGCTCGTTGTTGAGGCTCGCGGCACGCTCTCGCCCGTGCGCCCGCGGCATTCTCCTGCCATGGCTTTGACGATCATTTCTTGTTCCCACCAACAGCGCCTGGCCTGCCCCGCTGCAAACCCCTGTCCGCCCGTGACGTCCGGGCATCGGCTGCGCACCAGCTCGCCGGAAATAACCGCTGCATGTGCTCGTGAAACCCCCAAAACACCCTCCGCTCAACTTCCATAACATTTATAAACATAACAGCACTCTTGACGACAGAAAGATGGTGAGCTTCCATGCCTGATGACGAGAATTGGGAGATTATCCCCCACAAGATTCTTGCTGACTTGCGCGATGAGGTGCAGGCGCTGAAAGATAAGCTGAGCAAGCCTGAAGAGCCGCAAAAGGAGCTTCTTGCCTCCATCGCAGGGCTGCAGAAGTCGATTGCGCAGCTCCAGGGCGTTTTTCAGGGCGCGCTGCAGGAGATGAAGACCGAAGAGGACAGCGCCCATGAGGGCAAGGCCCATCAGGATATTCTCGCAAGGCTCATCGAGGTGAGCGGGCAAAACACGCAGATCGCGAAAGCCATCGTGGCGATCGCGGACATGGTCGAGGAGATGAACCGCAAGATGAGCGTGCCCCGCCCGGCGCCGCCGCAGCGCATGATGTCTCCGCCGCGGAGCCCTCCGTTCCCGCAGCCGCTGCCTGCCATTGACGAGCCGCCATTTCCCGAGGATCTGCAGCAGCAGGCTCCGCGCATGCCGTCACGCATGCCCCTGCCGCCGCGGCGAGGCCCTGATCTGCCGCCGCCCCCAGAGAAAAAACGCCTCTTCGGGGGGCTGTTCAAAAAATAACGATGGCTTCCCGTGCGCTCCATCTGGCCCGGCACCTTGCGCAGGCAGCGGATGCGCGTGATCCGCGGCGTGAAAGCACGATGCAGCACCAGCAGATTCTTGAGCACGTGCAGCGGATGAAAGCGCTGTCCGCCCGTGCGCAGCACCCTGAGCTGAATGAGGCCTGCACCATGCTTGAGCAGCAGCTTACGAGGATCCTGCGGCTTGAGCAGACCCTGCTGCGCAAGGAGCGCATTGACACGGTTTCCCTGCAGAGGCAGATCCATGAGCTCCGGGAGCAGCTTGCGTTATCCGGCTCTGATGAGCTGCGAAGGCGCCTCGGCCGCATTGAATTTCTCATCGGCGAGCTCGGGGCGCGCGTCGATACCTATGTGAGCATGAAGGAGCGCCACGACCGGCGCGTCGAGGAGCTTGAGCAGAGGATCAAGAGCAATATTGACCGGAATTTCCAGGAGATTCTTGCAGTGGAGAAGAGCATCGCAGCGCTTGAGAAGCGCGCTGGCGAGCTGCGGCAGGAGCGCGATGTCGATCAGAACTACCTGCGGACAATCGACCAGCGGCTTGACGAGCTGCGGCAGAGGCTGTTTGCGAAGAAGCTCGCGCTCGCGGGAAAGCGCGGCGGGAGTGCGGTGCCCGCAGCGGAAAAGCAAAAACCTGAAGCTGAAGAAAGCGCTGCATTTCCTGGCACGCCGCTTCCGCCGCCAGCTGCGCTTCCTTCTTCGGAGCAGCATCGGATGCTGTTTCCCCCGCCGATGCAGCAAACGAAAGGGCCTGTGGAGTTCCCTCTGTTCAAGGAGAAGCCCGTGTCCGCTTCGCCGGCAGGGCGGCCGCAGGAGGATCCGTCCCCGCCGCTGCCGGAGATTCCGCCGCCTCCCGGGATGAACAGGCCAGAGCAGGAGCATCCGCTGGGCAGTTTCCTGAAGCGGCTTTTCCGCGTGAGACGATGATCAGAGATCCTTCGCCATGACCGTTTTTCTGCCGTTTTGAGTGGCACGCACGCATGCGTCCTTGACGAGTTCGACGGCCTTCTGGTTGAGCTTTTCTGCGAAATCGGCGGAAACATCAAGGTTGTGGCCGCAGGCCTTGACCGTTTCTTTGATCTGCGCCTTGACGATGAGCATGGTTTTTCACTCCCCGTCGTTCAGGAGGGGGATGTATATAAACGCTTCGCATTTGTTCAGCACCCCTAGGTCGACATTCCTTCAATGCCAATCATCAGGGGTGTCGAAGGAATTTCGAAGGTGCTAACCAAATACCGACAACTTATAGAATTCTTGTTATACGCTTCCAAAGGAACGAGGTTTAGTGCAACGGTCGGCGAAGCCGAAAACCGAAGAGTTAAATTTTAGTGGCAGTCGTTTCAATCCAGCGAACAAAGTGAGCTATCAAGAACAAGATTTATTAAATAGATTGTGAATATCATATCATAATGGGACTTATTAGAAATTTCATAAATAAGAAAGAAGAGGAAATTATTAGACATTCTAATATGGCAGTTAATAGATTAGAAAAAGAATGGGGTTCATTTATCAAAAAAGATACTTACTTGATATACGATTTTAAAGCAAATTTGTTAAATCTGATAAAAGAAGGCAACACGCAAATAAAGATTCCATGGTATTTATTTTGGGATTTTGGATTAAAGTCTAACTTACAAAATAATCTTAATAAACTAGAAAAGTTCGATGAAAATATAACAAATTATAATCCTGAATTTGTAAATAAAAAGAAAAAAGAGTATAAAAACTTGTTTAAACGAGAAAAACTCGTTTTAGATGATGACCAACAAACCGCAATTATTACTGATGATAAACACAATTTAGTTGTAGCTGGAGCAGGTTCTGGAAAAACAGAAGTCTTGATTACAAGAATAGCTTATCTTATTAAAAGAAAATCGGACACCATTAAACCAATTAGAATCTTAGCTCTAGCTTTTCAAAACAAAGCAGCTAATGAAATGAAAGAACGTCTGCAAAAGAGATATAATGCTGATGTAGAAATCAGAACATTCCACTCATTAGGTAAAAAAATTATTGAAGATGTTCATAAAGTTAAAAGTGGAGAAGCACCGAAACTGAAACCAGAATGTTCAGAAGATTGGAAATATCAAAGATATATTCAAAAAATATTCGACAAAGAGATTGCTGATAATAAAGAGTTGCAAAATGAAATCATTAATTTTATGAAGCGTTATGGAGATGACCAACTCGTCAAAGAAGAAGCTGATTTTGAGAAAAAAGAAGAGTTCTATAATTATCAAAGAAGTCTAAATTATACTGCTTTAGACGGTACAAAGGTTAAAAGTGAATCCGAAAGAGAGATTTTGAATTTCTTTTTAATGCACAACTTGAATGGGAAAAAAATAAATGTAATCTATGAGAATCCAGCGGAATGGATGAAATATAAAGATAGTGATAGAAAAGAATATACCCCAAAACCTGATTTTTATTTCCCTGATTTTGACTTATATTTAGAACATTGGGCAATAGGTAAAAATGGGCAAGTTCCAAAGTGGTTTTCTGGGGATAATCCCACTAAAGAATACATAAAAACTATGAATATTAAGAAAGAAAAGTATAAGTCAAACAGTAAATCACTATTTGAAACCTCACAAGCTGATTTTGAAAGAAATGTTTTATATAAAGTATTAGAGGAAAGATTCATTAAAGTTCTAAAAGAGAAACAACCAAATGAGAAATTTAATTTGAATATAATTTCCTATACTGAGTTAGTAGAGCGTGTTTGGGAAGAATGTAAAGAGTTTGTAAAAACAATCTCGATTAATATTTCCAAATTTATTGTTATCGCAAAAACTTACAGGTTGTACCCACCCGATATAGAAAACAGACTAAATAAAGAAAAATGGTCTCCTAAACAAACCTCTTTTGCCAAAATTGCCAATGTAATCTATGTTAAATATCAAAAAGGGTTAGAGAAAGATAATCATATTGATTTTTCTGATATGATTAATCTTGCTGTTGATTATCTAAAAGATAATAGAGAGTTTTACAAAGACGTATACGATCATATTCTTATAGATGAATATCAGGATATTAGCACACAAAGATATGAATTAATCAAAGAATTGATGAGTAAGAATAAAAATTGTAAACTTTTCTGTGTTGGAGATGACTGGCAAAGCATCATGGGTTTTGCGGGTTCTAATCTTGATTTTTTCATAAATTTTGATAAGTATTTCTCCAATCCAGCAAGAACAGATTTAACAAAAAATTATAGAAGCATAAAATCTATTGTAGAAGTTGGAGCTTGTATAATAAAAAACAATAAAGATGGTCAAATTAAAAAGAAAACGGTTTCCAATTCTGAAGAATCAAAACCTATTCTTGTTTATTCTTCAAAACACCAAAAGAAGTTCTTTAGTCAATATTACGAGCAAATTGCAAAACATTGTCTTGACACCATAAAAGGGTATCATACAACAAAGAATTATCACTATGACGAATTTATGATTCTTCTTAGAATTGCAAATAAACCTAAACTAAGAAATTTTATTAGTGAGTACGCTCAAAAACAAGGAATTCCTATTTCTGAAGAAGCGGATAAACCTAATTGCGTCCATATTATGTCAGTTCACAAAAGTAAAGGGTTACAAGCTAGAATTGTTCTGATATTGAATGTTGATAAAGACTTATACGGTTTTCCATGTGAATTAGAAAATCCGGATATTTTCCAACCAGCAATAAAAAATAATGATGGATTGAGAGAACAAGAGGAGAGAAGATTATTTTACGTTGCGGTTATGAGGGCAAAAGAAGAAGTAATTATGTATTCTCAAAAATGCTCGGAAAGTAAGTTTATTACTGAAATCAAAGATTTTACTAAGAGAGAAGATTTAGGTTATTATTCTAATGTTCGACCGAAGGGAGCGTTTCGTCGTGCCCCC
>CAYYLB010000041.1:0-11777 GCA_964472345.1 uncultured Methanosarcinales archaeon | reverse complement strand
AACCAGTTCGGCGCCTTCCCCACCGGCGGCCTCTGCTATGGCCTCGCCACGGCAACCAAGCCGCACCGCTCCTTCCTGAAGTTTGATGTCGCATCATTGCCTTCCAGCGTCGAGAAAGTGGAGCTGAGGCTCGTTTCAGGTTTCGCCACGACCACCGCGACCACCCGCACCGTCACCATTCGCCCCGTCACCTCGGCATGGAGCGAAAGCACAACTTGGAGCACGCAGCCAACAACTGAGCCGACAATCATCGCAAGCGCCGACGTGCAGGCCACCGGAGAGGTCGAGCGGCTTGACATCACCGGCGTTTACCGTGAGTGGAAAGCCGGCACGCGGCAGAATCTCGGCCTTGCGTTCATCGACAGTACGGAAACCGGAACGCTCGCACCGGACGCGAAGTGCTTCGTTTCGAGCGACAGCAACATCGGAACCGGCGACCCCGCAACGCTCCGCCCGCAGCTGATTATCACCATCCCTTCCATCACGCTCCAGCCCGGCTCCGCAAGCGGCATCGACACCTCCATCCGCACCGACATCCGCTACAATAACCGGAATTGCTGCACCCCTTACGGCTCGCACGGGTTCATGGACGTCGGAGAGCATCCGAACGCTCCCTATAAGTATCGTGGCCTGCTCAGGTTCGATCTCTCCACCGTCCCGCAGGGCATCGCCGTGCAGCGCGCCACGCTCGAGCTTTTTATCCCGGAGATGCACGGCAACGGGAACCCCGCGGGCCCCGGCGGCACCTATCCTATCGCCACATCAGGAAGCGGAATCAGCCAGCTCGGCATCTATGAGGCGCTGAAGCCCTGGACGGAGTTCGGCGCCTACGAGGACACCTACGCCGGCCCCGGCAACCTCTGGCAGCAGCAGCTCGCCAGCGGCCTTCAGGATCATGCCGCCCAGCCGCTGAGCGCCATCACTCCGCAGCTCGGGCAGCGCAACAGCTGGAGCATCGCCCCGGAGCTTGTCCAGCGCTGGCTCACGGATCCAAATGCAAACAATGGCCTGCTCCTCATCGACGGGCGCGAGAACAACGCCCTTTACTCGATTTACACATCTGATTACAGCGACGCCAGCAGGCGCCCGCGGCTTGTTATCGAATACGCAGCCGCTCCCCCGCCCCCGCCGCCGCCCGTTGATTCCGACGGCGACGGCATTCCCGATGCGAATGACAACTGCCCGTTAATCGGCAACACAGACCAGGCGAACCTGGATGGTGACGCCCAGGGAGACGCCTGCGACCCCGACGATGACAATGACGGCGTGCCCGACGCCGCTGACAACTGCCCGCGAAACGCCAACACCGATCAGCTTGACAGCGACGCGGACGGGATCGGCGACGCCTGCGACCCCTCGCCGCTGCCGGAACCGTCCCCGGCGGTAACCATCACGATCACCGACCCCCAGAACGGCTCCGTCGTCAGCGAAAGCTTCAACATCACCGAGAACATCACCGGGGACATTGATTATGTGCTCTACCAGCTCTCCAACCAGTCCGGCGAGCTTACGCCATGGCTCAACCAGACCAACCAGTCCCCTTCCAACTGGACCAGCTTCATCAACATCAGCGGGCTTGCCGATGGGAACTACACCCTCATCAAGAACGCGACAGGCGCCGATGGAGATACCAGCACCGCATCGCTCACATTCATCGTGAACCAGAGCCCCACCGCGCCACAGGAGGAGCTGCTTCCCGTCCCGCCTCCCCCCGAGCTGCCGCCTCCCCCTGAGTTGCCGGTGCCCCCGCTTCCTCCCTTGCGTGAGGCGGTCATAACGCTCACCGAACCGGCGAACGGCAGCATCATCACCACGGAGCTGAACATCACCGACATCATCGCCGGCGCTGAGCTCAACTATGTCATCTTCCGGCTGGCGAACGCCTCCGGGAACGTGACTCCCTGGCTCAACCAGACGAACCTCACGCCGACGATCTGGTTCGCCACCGTAGGCACAGGCGCCCTTGCCCCGGGCAATTATACCTTAGTGAAGAAAGCAGTCTCAGCGCAGGGTCAGGAGTCGCTCGCAACTGCGGATTTTCTCATTGATACGCTTCCGCCATTGCTCTCATTCAGCAGCCCCACGCCGCAGCCCGGCCGGTCAGTCGCCAACGCCCAAAGCATCGTCGCCCTCGCAGCCGACGCGCACAGCGGCATCCGCACTATCCAAATCCTCATCGACAACGCCGTGCTGGGCACCTGCACCCCCGCTGCCGCGCAGCTCCAGAGCGCCTGCGCCGCGACATGGGACACCCTGCAGTTTTCCGACGGAACCCACAGCATCGTGGCGCAGGCAGCCGACCGCGCAGGGAACATTATCCGTTCTGCAGCGCTCTCCATCACCGTCGACAACACCGCCCCCACCATCACCTTCCTCTACCCGGAGCGCGATGCGATCCTCAACACCAACTTCGGGGCGGTCGAGGAAGTGCTCGATGCGGAGATCGCAGGCATCTCCTATGAGGTCATTGACGGGAGCGGTGAGCCGGTCATCCCCCGCACCCCACAGTCCTCATCGCTGCTCCGCTGGGTGCTCAGCGTCATCGACGATGGCCCGAGCGTCGGCTCCTACTCCTCGCTTGCGCAGTCAGCCGGCGGCCCGCTCGTAGTCGCCTACCATGACTCCCTCACCAAGTCCCTCAGGTTCGCGCGCTCCTCCGACAGCGGCATCACCTGGTCCCCCTCAGTGCTCATCGATGCAGCAGGCAAGACCGGCCTCTCCCCCTCCATCGCGGCGCCATCAGCAGATGACCTTTATGTCAGCTACCGCGATGCCACATTCCCTGCAGACACGATGCTCCGGTTCGCTGCCTCGCATGACGGCGGCATCACTTGGTCCAGAAAGACCATCGACAGCGACGGCGCCGTCGGCTTCTCCCCGTCGATCGCCGCCCCGACGCAAACGGATCTCTTCATCAGCTATTACGATGCTACCAGCGGCGACCTGAAGCTCGCTTCCTCAGGCGACGCAGGCGGCCAGTGGAGCGTCCAGCGCGTCGATGCGGTTGGTGACGTCGGCCGGTACACGGCGCTCGCCGCTCCTGCCGCAGCCACGCTCTACCTCAGCTATTACGACGCGACGAACGGAAACCTCAGGTTCGCGAAGTCCGCCGACGGAGGCATCACCTGGCAGCGCTCTGTCATAGACGCGCAGGGCAATGCCGGCATGCACGTTGCGATCGCAGCGCCGTCCGCAGGCGACCTTTTCATCAGCTATTACGATGCTACCAGCGGCGACCTGAAAGTCGCGGTTTCGCACGACAGCGGCGCCGCATGGACAGTCAAGACGCCCGACACGATGGGCAACGTAGGCCTCGCCACCGCGATTCACGCATCCGATGCGCAGACAGCATTCATCAGCTACTACGATGCGTCCGGCGAGAACCTGAAGAGCGCATTCACCCGCGACGGAGGCCTGACGTGGAGCATCTCACCCGTTGACGTGCGCGGCGTCGTCGGCCTCACCTCGTCCATCGCGGTGCGCGACGCAACGGCTGCCTTCATCAGCTACTACGATGCGAGCAGGAGCAGGCTCAGCTTCGCGCGCTCCGCCGCCACTCCCTCCCTCTGGACCAGCGAGGTGGATATCTCCCCCCTCCCTGACGGTGTTTATTCGCTCGTCAAGTACGCGTCCGACGCGGCAGGCTCCACGGCAACGACGGCGCTCGCCTTCCAGGTCGATCGCGAGCCTCCCGCTTCCCAGTTCCTCGCGCCGCGTCAGCATGAGCTTCTCGGCTTCAACCACTTCCCATTCACCGTCCGGGGCATCGCCGCCGACGCCATCCGCGTTGCGCAGACGCTGCTTGCCATCCGCGACGAGCCGCAGCCCATCACCGGCACGGCTTCGTGGCAGTCCGTCTGGAGCCCTGCGGGCAGCGGCAGCCACCGCCTCCGTGCGACCGCCATTGACGCGGCATCGAACGCCAACCTCGCAAACCCGCCGGGCGAGCGCTCGGTGTACGTCGCCCTCGACTCGTTCGTCCAGAACAGCTTCGCCATCAACAGCAGCGTCAACAGCTCGAACATCACCGACAGCCTGCTGAACGAGAGCATCGTCACGAATGTCACTCTGGACAACGTCACCGTCGGGCAAGCGACGCTTGAAGACACGGTCGCGTTCGACACGCTCATCATCGGCTCGTTCGTCCAGGAGAGCTTCCTCGATCCGAGCACCATCACGAACTCGACCGTCAACAACAGCGAGGTCAACGACTCGACCGTCACCAGCAGCATGGTTATCAACAGCACGCTCATCAACAGCACCCTGACCGACGCCACGAAGATCGACGCGCTGGTCATCAACTCCGTGGACATCGGGGGCACGCTCATCGGCAGCAACGAGACAGATTCGACGGTGACCGGCGGCACCATCAGTCGCTCGGTCGTGAACGGCTCCACCCTCAGCGGAAGCACGCTCAACCAGAGCGTCGTGGAAGGGAGCACCGTCACCGGCAGCACCGTGACGAACTCAACGCTCGTCAATTCGACCGCAAGCGCATCCACCATCATCAATTCGACGAAGCTCCAGAGCAACCTGACCAACGCGACCGTCATCGGATCGTTCAACGTCCGCTGCACCCTCGTGGACAGCGTCGAGCGCAACGCGACCTGCACCGGTGCGGCCGTGAACGGCTCGCTCCTCAACAATTCCGTCGTGCTGAACTCGACTATCACCAACATGACGCTCATTGATGCCAACGTGACCGACGGCGTCTGCGTCAGCGGCTCGGTGGTCTTCAACGGCCTTACCTACACGTGCCCCAAGAACCTCTCGCAGGTCTACAACCAGTGCGGCGACGTCGCTGCCACCTGCCAGGCCTTCGAGAGCTGCGCGACCTGCCCGTCAGACTGCGGCGTCTGCGCCGCGGGGGAGCCCGGCTCGCCGCAGGAGCCTTCTCAGGAGCAGCAGCCGGCAACTGGCGGCGGCGGGGGCGGCGGCCGCAGCGGCAGCGGCGAGAGCTTCTGCGAGCAGAAATGGGGCTGCACTTCCTGGAGCGCCTGCTCCGATGGGCTGCAGCGCCGCACCTGCACCGACAGCAGCAGCTGCCTCGAACGGCGCGTCATCCGCACGACGCTGAATGTCATCTCCCGCCTTCCCAAGCCCGATGAAACCCGCTCCTGCACTTCCACCTACACGCCTTCCTGCCGCGACCGCCTGCTCAACGGTGACGAGTCAGGCATCGACTGCGGCGGGAGCTGCCTGCCCTGCGGCATCGGCTCATCCTGCAGCGTCGGCGCTGATTGCGAGAGCGGCAACTGCCTGCGCGACACCTGCTTTGCCGGGGGGCTCGAATGTCTCGACGACCGTGACTGCACGCTCGGCGCAGCCTGCGAGGAAGGCCGCTGCGGGCCATCCGCAGAGCAGCCCCTGCAGCCGGAAGCGTCCCAGAAGCGCGGAAGGCTCTTTATCCTTATCATCATTGCGCTTGCGGTCGTGCTCGCATCAATCGGCCTGTGGCGTTACTATCAGGCGCATATCAGGCCGCCTCGCTCCCAGCAGGCTTCCGGCCGTGAAGTGCCCTACGGCGGCTTGAAGGGGATTCGGCGGCTGCAATTCACGCACAGGCCGCACCAGAGGGGCAGGGCAAAAACAAAGAGGAAGAATGGCAACAACATTTAAAAATTACCGAACGACGGTGAACCATTGATGGACGTGCCAAAAAAAAGAGTTCAAAACGGTCCAGTAAAGCCATCTCCCGCTGCGGCAGCGCTTCGTGTGCTCGTCCTCCTTGGAGCCATCAGCCTCCTTCCGTTTGTCTCCGCCCAGCTCTCAACCCCCACCGCACGGGACACCACGATCGTGGGAAGCGTCACGAAAGGTACGGCCTATACCCAAAGCCCCTATGCGGTTCTTGATATGCTGATGGTTGGCGAGCATCCAACGCAGGATCAGAAGTTCCGCCCCCTCCTCCATTTTGACCTCTCAAGCATCCCACCCAATGCGGTGGTGCAGAGCGCCAGGCTTGAGCTCTTCCACCGCAGCACCCTCGGCTCAGGGCCTGCCGATGTTGCCATTTTCGAAGTCCTGCAGGCTTGGCAGGAATCCGGCGCATTTGCCGACGTCTACGATGGCCTCAACGAGTGGCAGTCCCCTCTTGCCAATGGTATCCAGGACCGGGCGCAGACCCCCATCGCACGCGCAGCCATCAGCTCAGGCACGCTGAACAGGTTCGTGAGCTGGAGCCTCAGCCCGGAGCTGATCGAGCGGTGGCTTGCGAACCCTGCAGCAAACACCGGCCTGATTCTCATCGATGCGCGCGAGCAGAACGTGCTGAACCAGTTCTACTCCTCCAACAACCCCGACCCCACGCTGCGCCCAAAGCTCACCCTAACCTACACTCAGGGCCCAAAGACGGCGGTGGCGCTGCAGCCTGGGGGCGAAGGAATAGACACGACCATCCTCGCAGGAGCGGCAGCGTCCTCAACTCCAGACTACAGTAACAAGTACTTTAATGAAATTGGAACTCACCCCCGTGATGACATCAAATATCGCAGCCTCCTGAAGTTTGACCTTTCACGCCTGCCAGCGGACGCGCTCATTCACAATGCAAAGCTCGATCTCTTTTTCTGGCATTCCGACAGTGGCACGCCGGTGGCATTCTCAGCCTATGAGGTGCTCAAGCCGTGGACTGAAGACGGCGCGAAGAGATATGTCTACGATGGCACGAACCTCTGGGAGCGGGAGCATGCGGATGGCCCGACTGACCGCTCAGCAGCACCCGTTTCATTAGCTCCTGTGCGGCCGGCCGTCGGTGCACTTGCCAGCATGCAGCTCGACCCCTCCCTCGTGCAAAAATGGCTCTCGGGAACAAATAATGGAATCATTATGATTGGTGACAGCGGAAGCGCCAGCGTCTATGCCCACTATTCATCCGACTACAGCGATTCCGGCAGGCGCCCCAGGCTCACCGTCACCTACACACGCCGCCCGACGGTAACGACAGTCATCCAGCCCGCAGGAAGCCAGGCCCCGGTTCAAAACGTTGCCAAGACGTCCCTCTATTATCCTGATGGCACCCTCGCGCGCTGCGGAACGGCAGAGACACTTGCCGGCTTCACCGCAGCCGATGCCTCTGCATGCACCATCCGCGAAGGCCTCTTCTGCCGCGCTGACCAGACTGCATGGTCAGGCGAAAGCAGCGGCCCATTCGCTGCAGGCCAGCGCACCACTGTGAAGAGCGCGCAGCTTGTCGGCAGTAACACCCTTTCCTGCTGCCCTTCCGATGCCTGCTGGGACGGCGCGCGCTGCGTCGCGAACATGGCCAGCGACCCGACGCTCCCGCCCGTCAACGACCACCGCTGCGTGAATGGTGAATGGGTCTTCTCGCCGATCGCCTTCACGTGGGACCGCGCGGAAAGCGGCTTCTGCCCGACGCTGAGCCAGTGCCTGGTTGACCTGCAAGGCGACCCTTCCCTCAGCAGCCAGCCCGATCAATGGCTTCTCGGCAGGACGCCGCAGTGCATCAGCTCAGGCCAGTTCATCCTCGATCACTACTGCTCCCAGAAGACCTGGACAACCCGCACCAAGCTGCTCGCGCTCGCCTTGCTCGATCTCATGAACCAGACGGCCGATACGCGCGAGCGCTACTCGCTCATCTGCGACGCTTTTAACAGCAGCCTCGTCGACACGGGGTACGGCAGCGTCCTCGACGTCCTGCAGGGCCCGCGGCAGGGCGCCTTCCGCACGCCCTGCACCCCTGCCCGTGGCGAGCACTGCGTGAACAACTTCTGCGTCCTCGAGTACCGCGACCGCTTCGCAGGCAAGCGAAAGCACGTCGCAGCCGTCTCATTGAACGTCCCCATCAGCGATCCCCAGCGCAGCTTCCTCCTCGCGCTGGACAGGCCTGCCACCTACTGCAGCACGCGCTCCGGCAGCGGGGACGATATGACATTCCAGCGCTGCAGCGGCGACGCGCGCATCTGGTTCAACCCGTCGATCAATGCCATGGTCTTCAGCAACGACGCGCTCAGCCTCGACGGCCCATCGGCCGTGCAGCGCTTCACCGAGTGGTTTGAATCTCCCATCCGCTCTGTCCTTAACTGGATTACGGGCTACCAGCCGCCGAGCCAGATCCAGCCCGACTACAGCTTCGTGCAGCAGGCCGCGCAGTTCGGCAAGCTCTATGTCAGCGCGGCCGCGGGCAGGCATATCTACGCCGTGCAGGAAGACGTCGGGCAAAAAAGCTTCATCGCCGCGCGCTACGAAGGCTTCGCCGCAGACCTCTGCACCTACGTGAACAACAAGGCGCTCGTCAAAGGGATAAACCAGGATGTCACGAAAGTTGATCTGGTCTGCAGCGCGGACGGCAGCACGTACAGTGTCTTCACCGGCGACCGCAATGCCCTTCAGCTCTGGCCCGAGCTCACCGCGCGGCTGCGCCTCTCTTGATGGAAAGGGGTAAATGGAAGGGATGGACGATGGAACGGGGACAGGTCACGCTCTTCATGATTCTTGGAGTGGTGCTCGTGCTCGTTGTCGTGCTCCTGTTCAGCATCCTCAGCCAGTTTTCCGGGCGCAGCCTCGAAGAGCAGCGGCAGCGCGCCGTCCAGAGCGCGACGCAGACCGAGGCCTTGCAGCACTTCATCTCCGTCTGCGTCGAGGACGCCCTGGCATCCGGCATGAAGCTGCTCGGCGAGCAGGGCGGTTACCTCTTCCAGGATCCTTACGTAGAGCAGTATAGCGCGCAGTACGCTCCCGCATACCTCACGCTTGACGAAGGCGCGCGTGGGCGGAAAATCGCATTGCTCATCGTCCCGCGCCCGCATGATGAAGCGCCGCGCTACCCATGCTCCGAGGGTTTCCGCGAGATGGCGCCGGCGTTCTGCCGCTATCCGCAGTATGATGGTGTCGTGCGCTTTGGAGAGAGCAGGCTTCCCGTGCTCGAGGATGGCCCTTTCTCCATCAGGAGCCAGCTCGAGCGCTACATCATCAGGTATGTCCGCTCCTGTGTTCAGCTTGAGGGCATCGCGCGCGAGATCGGCCTGGGAAACACCACATTTCTCGCAGGTGAGCCGCATGCCACCGTCCAGTTCGGCGCAGCGCAGGTCAGCACGCGGCTGGAATACCCTTTCACCATCACGGGTGCGGCAGGAGATCCTGTCACCGAGGTGCTGCTCTTTTCCGCCGACGTTCCGGTGCGCTTCAGGCGCCTGCATCAGGCACTAACTGACTTCCTCATGCGCGAAGTGAGCGACGTCGAGTTCCCCGCGGAAAGTGCAGCGCTCGCAGAAACCGGGACGCAGCTCGCGCTGCTCGCTCCCCAGTTGGCGCTCCGGCGCATCGCGCTCGCAGCCGACGACATGTTCGTCATCAACGACACCGCGTCTCGGCTCGGCAATGAGAGCTACGTATTCTGGCTCGCCCGCAGAAACCGCCCGCCGGTGCTCGGCTACGTCGCGCAGTACCCGTCACTGCACGATCGCTACGATGCGCTTCTCATCCGCGGCGAGCAGCTTGCTCTCACGCTGAATGCGAGTGACCCCGACGAAGACAGCGTGCGCTTCGCAACCTCGGGCGACTTCGGCGCGAGCCAGGGAAGCGAATTCACGTCAGCGACCGCAGGCATGGCACCTGGCTATTACCGGCAAACGGCCACGGCGACCGACGGCAGCCTGCAGGACTGGCAGGACGTCCGCATCCTCATCGAGCCGCAGCTCAGCGCAGGCTTCCGCACGGCAAACCTGTACGGCGACATCCCTGACAATGTCATCTCGCCCGAAGACCCCATCATCCTTGATGCGCGGGCGGCCAACACGACGCTCGACCCATTTGCGGACTACACATTCCAGTGGAGCGCCTTCGGCGACCTCGTGCAGGTGGATGGCGCATGCGTCGTCCTTCCCGGCTATGCGCGCTGTGAAGAGCCATTGCCTGCCATCGCGACGATAAGGGACCAGAATGCCTGGCCGCTGATCCGCGTCGCGGCGCTCCAGCTCGACGTTGCGCTGTCCTACAACGGCCGCGCGCAGTCTTCCTCTTCAGCGCAGGACGTGCTCGTCGCACCATGCCTTCCGCATCGCAGCAGCAGTGCGCTTCCGCCACCCGGCACCGACGAGGCTCCCTACCTCGCGGATCACACCTGCTGCATCGGCGACCCTGCACAGGATCCTGCAACCTGGCGCCTTGCGCAGAAGAACGAGCTCGCCTGCGACGCGCAGCCAAATGCGAAGCTCAGCTGCGAAGGGACACGCCTCCTGCAGCGCCAGCAGAAGACAGTCAGCTGCGACGGCATCCGTGGCAACACCTGCCGCGAGTTGCCGGACGCAAGCAACGTTCACTATTCCGATTGGATCATCACCAGCACCTGCGGCTTCAACGACCCCCAGTACCAGTGCGCTCCCATTGCTGCGGAATGCGAGGGATTCATTCCCTACGGGCTGCGGCCCGCCCAGGGATGGTGCTATGGTGCCGAAGGCTGCGCGAGCTTCTGCCCGCGCGGCCTGCCCGTCGTCGATCTCAACAGGAACGGCATCGCCGATCAGGGAGATGCCTGCGGCTGCAGCGGCAGCACGGGCTTCGCGTGCGACGAGGCCTCCGATAACACGTTCGACGGCGTCTGCCAGAGCACCCTCGGGATCGCAAGCTGTACTGATGTGTTTGGGTAATGGCAGGTCATAGAGAATGAAAAATAGATTGAAAATGAAGCTCAAACTCCCACCCCACATATTTAAATAGTCAGCAACGCTCCATGAAATGGAATATGGAAAAAAGAGGGCTGGCCGCACGCAGGGCGCTGCTTGGTACGCTTGTTCTGCTTAGTAGCCTGCTCGGCAGCGTGCAGCCCGTGAGCGCAGCGACCGGCTGCTTCACCGAGCCGAGCTTCCCCTCCATTTGCACATCCATTGACAAGGCGAGCGCAGAATCGTTCTGCAGCGCCACCGCAAACCCGCAGGCATGCCTCGCGACCTATTTCCTCGAGGGTGTTTCCTGCGCTGCCGTTTCCATCTGTGCCTTCAGCCCGGGAACGTGGTGCGGCGACACCTGCCAGCGGGTTGACATGCAGGCGCAGTGCTCCAGCCGCGCCGCCTGGCTCAACCAGACCGCAACCCCCTCGCAGTGCCAGCCCGGCTGCTGCATCTGCGACAAGGATCCCGCAAGTGCTGCGGACAATGTCTGTGAAGCCGGCGTCAACCAGCAGGAATGCTCCGCAAGCTGCAGCCGGCTCATCGGCTACCGCGTCGGCCTGTTCGACACAACCATCAGCAGCACGCAGTGCACCAATCTCTGCAGCACGTTCACCTCATTGCGGGGCTCGGTGGGGGGGCAGGTCACGTCAGGCGGCGAACCGCTCGCAGGTGTCACCATCAGCGCTCTCGGAGTCGCTAACCTCACCGATGCCGCAGGCTCCTACCTGCTCAACAACCTTCCCGTTGGGACGCTCACGCTTCTGGCGGCAAAAGACGGTTTCGAAGCGGCGCAGGCGCAGCTCACGCTCGCTGCCGACGAGCAGAAGACAGTCAATCTTGCGCTCATACCCGCAGCCACCGGGACGCTCAGGGGAACGGTCCTCTCCGGCAGCGGCCAGCAGGTTGCAGGCGCCCGCATCACCATCAGTGGCCAGACCCTCGCACAGTCGCTGCCGGCCGCGCAGGGGGCCTGCCAGGCGGACCGAGTGCCATTCGGCAATTACCTCGTGCAGGCAGACAAGCCCGGGTTCGAGACAGCGACGCGCTCCGTCCGCATCGACACGAGCGCTCCCATCCAGGTGCTCACGCTCACTCTCGCCTCCCTTCCGCAGGCGACGCTCACCGGGCAGGTGCGCGACCAGCAGGGTGCTC
>CAYYLB010000040.1:4837-11982 GCA_964472345.1 uncultured Methanosarcinales archaeon | reverse complement strand
GCGTGCGCTTCCTGAACGGGAGCGGCCACGTGTTCTATGGGGCTGTTTTTGTCCGCTCCGTCTTCCTCAGCAGCAACACGACGCCTAATGCGACGTTCGCTTTCTTCTTCAACAACCAGTCTGTCGGTCACCTGCACGGCAACAACACCTTCGGGGCGCTCGGCGCCTGCGCGAACAACACCAATCTCTCTGCCTGTGTCCAGGATTACGAGAACAGGTGCCATTGGAGTGAATCAGGCCTCTGCATCGAGGAGGATGAGGGTGAGTACAACTCCGATTTTCCGCCTGCGGACTGCGAGCTGCTGCCGCGCTATGCGTGCGATCTGCTCAACAGCAGCTACTGCACCTGGAACGTGTCGCAGGGCGCTCAAGGACTCTGCACCCCTGGGCCGCTCCTCAACCATCAGGACGGATTCAACTGCAGCGCCATCCTGAACCATTCGTTCTGCACCAACCAGTCATCCACCCAGAAAACGGGGCTCTGCACATGGAACAGCAGCAATGCCGTCTGCCTCATCAACAGGTCGAAGACCTCTGGCAATGTCGCCTTGCCTCCGGTTTTCAGCTGTGAAGCGCCAGGCTATGTCACCAATCAGAGCAACTGCAACATCCTCATCCAGCAGTTCTTCATGCCCTGCACGTGGAATGAAAGCACGGGGCGCTGCTCCGCCGGCGCATTTGATTTTGGGCAGTTTGAGGATTTTGAGGACATCAGCAGCGAGTCAACCTGCCAGGTCATGGGAGGCATCTGGCGCTCTGAGACGGCGTTTGACCCGCTTTCGAACTCGCTCAGCACCCAGAGCTGGTGTGAGTTCGGCGGCCCCATCAGGACGTTCTCCGAAGTCGGAGGAGGCGGCGGCGATTTCCGCGGCAGCACCGGCAGCTTAAGCGACTGCAGCCGCAACTGCTTTGCGTGCGAGTTCAACTCAACGGGCGGGAGATGGCCGAACTCAACCATTTTCCGGCAGCAGTGCGAGAACTCCCCCGCGGGCTGCTTTTACCAAAATGACACCAACGCATTCAACGGGTTCGGGTGGTGTAAGTCGACGTTCGGAGGCGGAGGCTTCAGCTGCGACAGCTTCTGCGGCGACTGCAACCTCCTACCAAATCCCCAATCGTCCTGCCTTAACTCGACCGCGGACTGCCGATGGGACAATGTGACGCGCTCCTGTTTCGGCTCGGGCGCGAAGACGTGCCAGCAGGACTGCTTCCAGTGCGATGACAATTCGAGCTGCTCAGCTTCACCTGCGTCGGGCGGCTGCACCTGGGACAGCGACCTTTACCTCTGCAAACCCAAGTCGGGGAAGTTTGAAATCTGCTTCGACGGCGTCGACAATGACAACAATGGCGATACCGACTGTGACGATTTCAAGTGCGGGGCGGATCCGTTCTGCGGCGGCTTCGGCGGCTTCGACACGAACAACTGCTTCCAGTACGATGAGTTCACCTACGGCGGCATCCCGCAGGCGCAGGGGAACTGCACGAATGCGACGGGCTGCACGTGGATCACGGAAGTGTTCAATTTCTCCTACTGCGCGCCGCTGTCAGAGCTCTGCTGGATCAATGAGAGCCTTTTCAACGATCCTGCGGGCTGCGCGAACGTCGGCGGCGGCAACGTCTGCGCCTATGTCGCCGAGGGCACCTGCCATGAGAACGAAACGCTCTTCGGCGACTGCGGGGCCAAAAGGAATGCGACTGACTGCAATGGCATCGCGGGGTGCAAGTGGTCGCCATTCGGCTTCTGCGACGTGCAGAGCATTGTCGTCTGCGAAGACAACGAGACACTGCAGTTCAACCAGAGCGGGGGCGTCGCCGAGGGGTGCCGGTGGCAGGGCAACCAGTTCGGCTTCGGCTTTGAAGGTTTCGGGGCCGACAATTGCGTGAGCCCCTGCATCGACCGCGACATCACCGCCCAAACCCAGTGCAACAACGCGACGAGGAACGCAACGCCATTCTACAATCAGACCTGCGTGTGGTTTGAGGGGCACTGCGAATCGAAGAACTTCATCGGAGGCTGCATCCAGAACGACGGGGACATCAGCGCGTGCCGCGCGAACAGCAACTGCCGGTGGTCTACTGACTTCAACGGACCGCTCCACCATCCCAATGGCTCGGTGAGCTTCAGCGATATGCGCTTCCCGCAGGCAACGTGGGTTGCGATCGGGCTGCAGCACCCCACCGGCCTTGGCGTCGGTGCGAAGAATGAGTCCTCCTATCTCCTCAACAGGAGCACGGGGGCGTTCCTTGAGCTTGTGCAGGCGAAAGGCACCGAGAATACCCCCGTGCGCGCGTTCAATGTCACCCGGCTCTACTGCAACACCACCCTGCGTGTCCAGTACAATTGGTCTGCAACAAACCAGAATGATTCCTGCACTGTGGGGGGCTGCAATGTCTATAACACGACGACGTGCGACGGGGCGACCGTGCATTACTATCTCAGCAACAAGACAAAGGCCATCGAGGCGCTCTGGGAAGTACCTTTTCCGATAGCTCCTTGGTCTGACACCATTGAGGGCAACGCGAATGTCACGAACGTGACCAACACCTCGACCGTCGTCGTGAACGGCAACCTCAGCGAGCAGATTCCGGAAAACGCGACCGCCAACGACGGGACAAATGCCACGCGCGTCCTGACCGCGCCAGGCTTCTGCGATGACACATTCTCACAGTCGTTCTTCCAAGGCATCGATCATGATGAGCCGCTCCCCGTTGCCGCCGATGCGAGCGGCGACGTGACGCCGTCAGGCGCCGATTACCTAGATTTCATCGGTCTTGGCATGAAGAAGACGCCGGAGGCGTTTGCGTACGGGATGCCCACGGTGGGCATGAACTATTCCGCAGTGTGCGGCGGCGTCCCCCTCCATGAAGGGCAGTCGATCGGCGCCGGCAACAACCTTTCGCGGTACTATCTCTATCTTGATACGAACGGCTCGACAACCGGCGGCTGCTCACCGCTCGACAACTCATCCCTCTCCGGCTTCGAATACCTGTTCAAGTACGTTGCGGAGATCAGCAGCGACAACAGGTTTGCGGAGACACTTTTGACGCAGCAGTGCACGAACGGACAGTGGGTCTCATCGAGCGTCAGTTTCCGGGTCGATCGGACCATCAGCTGCAGCTTTGTCGACGGGCCCATGTTTGCGATCGGGAAGGAGGGCTTTTCGAGCAAACCCAACGTCAACACGAGCGCTTCCTGGCGGGCGTATGCGACGAGCGCCTCGGCACAGGGGAACGCCTCCAATGTCTCTGATCGCATCGGACCAGGAACCGCGAACTTCCAGGGCATTGACATGCAACTGGTCGACTGCACGAGCACCTCAGGCTCCAGCAGCTCCTCATGCTCGACATTCACCCAGTTCGGATTCTTCCCGGGCGAGTTCGGCCCCGCGTGCGGAGACGGCAAGGACAATGACGCTGACGGGCTGACCGACTGCAACGACTTCGACTGCAAGTATGACCCCTACTTCTGCTCTGGCAGCTTCAGCGCGGTCGAAGGCGACACCACCGCCCCCACCATCGTCTGGACGAAGATCAACAAGAAGATCCCCACCGAGCTGACCATCATCTTCGACACGAATGAGCCGTCGAACGGCACGGCGAGGTTCTACAACAACGACACGACCTGCTCAAGCCTGAATGCGACCTTCAAAGACAAAGCGCTCACCGACGGCCTCTTATCCACCAACTATCGTGTCCACCATGAGGTCGATGTCACCGGGCTCGTGAGGAATACGACTTACTTCTACAAGCTCAATGTCTGCGATCCGAGCGGCAACTGCGGCCTGAGCTCGTGCAGCAATGCGACGACCTCGCTCTCCGCTTCGAACATCACCTTCCGGCTCGACATCCCGAGCGGCTGGGCTGTCGATATCCCCTCAATCAACCTCACCAATTACAACAGCAGCTATGCGCTGCGGGCGTCGAGCGACCGGCTCCACAACATCAATATCACCATGAATTCCACCAACAGCACCGCCGCAATCATGTTCGTCGGTGTCAGCATCTTTGAGGCACAAACGCTCAACCTCTCCCTCTTTGTCGTCGGCTCGAGCCTCGTCGGGATGGATTCAAACCTCTTCCAGAGCTTCCTGCAGCGCGCGGGCGTCGACATGGTCATCGTCACCATCCCCTCATCCTCCCAAGGCGATCAGGTACAGCACTGCAACGATGATGGCACGAACTGCCAGAATGTCACCGGCATCGCAAGCTGCACGTTCACCTCGACGACAACAACCTGCACCATCCCCATCTCTGTCGGGCTCGGGTTCTCGACCTACAAATCCGTTTCGACGACCTCAGATAGTCCGCCGTCTGGTGGAGGAGGGGGCAGCGGAGGCGGCGGCGGAGGCGGCACCGCAGCAAGCGGCGGCGCCGATACGGTTCAGGCCAGCGCGACGAACACCTGGAATGTCCTCCCGCCCGGCGCATCGAGCTATCCCATCACCAATTCGCTCATCCCTGTCACGCAGATCAGTTTCACGGCGCTCCGTGAGCTTACGCAGCCCTCAATCACTGTCTCATCGCTCACCAAGCAGCCAGAGGGGACTGCTGCACTCACGAAGGATCAATATGCGGCGGTGTACAAGCACCTTTCCATCGCCAAGAGCAAGCTCGTCGATGCAGACGTCTCCAACATCAATATCCAGTTTGCTGTTCCGCAGAGGTGGTTCTCCACCAACAGCGTTTCGGAAGACGCCGTCGTGCTGCTGCGCTGGACGAGCGGCGCCTGGCAGGAGCTTCCCACGACAAAAGTCCGGTCCGGCGTGTTCGATGTCATTTATTCCGCCCGCACGCCTGGGTTCAGCGCGTTTGCGGTCGCTGCAAAAGCTCCCCCAAAACCTGCGGCTGAGGCAGCTCCTGTTTCCGACGAGGCGCCCGGGGCTGCGTCACCATCGCCCGAGGCAACACCCCCACTCACTGATGAGCTCTTCCTGCCTGCGGAAGCAGATCGCACAACATTCACCTGGGTTATCGTCGCTGTCGCCATCCTCGCAATCGTGCTCTATATCATCCACATTGAGCGGAAACGTGTCCGATCACGACGGCGCTGAGACCTCTATCTCATCCGCATAGTGCGAGAGAAAAGTATCAACGGTCATAAAATCTTGGCTAGTCTATGGCAGATGGGGTTCGTAGTTGGCTGGAACGGCGAGGGGGTATCCTCATTAGCCTCGGCCTGCTGGCCAGTATCGTCCTCACCGCTGTGGCGCTTGCGGAAACCTACGTCGCAGATCTGAGCTTCGTCACTTCCCAGACAATTTATACCACCAACGAACGGATCGAGCTGCAGGGCACGCTCACCCTTTCGAATTACAGCAGCAATGGGAGCATTATCACAAACCGCACTCCTGTCTTTAACGCAACGGTCAACATCTCTCTTATCAACAAAACAACCGGAAATCTTGCATCTTCAAATGCGCTGAACACCTCCTCAACTGGGCAGTTCTATTCGCGGAGCGACTTTTTCTCCACCGCGCCGCTGATCTCCGCTCCTGCAACAGTTGGCGATTATTACCTACGTGCAAACTATACTGACCCGGCGAATGTCACCTGGTTCACGCAGGTCGAGGTCCACGTTGTCAACCAGACAGTCGATCGCCTGTTCCTCAGCTCGGACAAGCTGGTCTACAACGCAGGAGCACCGCTCATCATCCTTATTGAAGCCCTCCGTGACGTGGGCGACCGCATAGTCTATGTTGAGAACATCTCTTCCAATGGCACGATCCGCGATGTGGACAAGACAATCCTGAGCTCGTTCAACTGCACGACCGGCAGTACAGGCAAGTGCACGGTGGCAACGACTGCACCAAGTAGCGTTGGCTCCTACTATCTCGAGCTGGAAAACTTCAAAGCGTTCAGCACTTTTGAGGTCGTTCCGTTCACCATAAACCTTGAGATGAAGGACGAGTTCGGCACCGCTATCAAGCACATCTTCGATGAGGGAGAGCAGGCGTCGATCGAGGTAGGAGCCGTTACGAGCAACCAGAGCGATGTTTACACGTTCGACGGTGTGGTGAGGAACAGCGTCAACACAGTGGTGCTGAATATCACCTCTACGACGCTCAACTCCAGCAACTCATTCACGAACCGCTTCACCACGACGCTCGATGGTGTACATTTCCCCGCAGGGACCTATGCGGTTTACGTCAATGTCACTAGGAGCGCCGGCGGCATCGTGCGGTCGACCACCTCCTTCCAGGTCCGGAGCTGGAATCTCTACTTTGAAAAGCGCGCAACCGGCTCCGGTTTTGCGTACGAATACAGTGCATATCCGGGGAGCCTAACCTGGTACGACATCCTCCCCATGTGGCGCGCAAATGGCTCGGCGGCGCGGGACATCAATATAAGCTCGATCAATATCTCCCTTACTGACTCGTTCAATAATCAGCTTAGCGTGGCGAACGCGACGTTCAATGCGACATGCCGCAGCGGCTGCTACCAGTTTAATCTTACCCTGCCGATGACTGCCGGCGACTACTCAGTTTCGGTCATCGTTTCGCATAACAATGATGCCCAGCATTTTCGGAGAAGGGTACGTGTTGTCACTGCCTCGATGTTCGCGCAGTCGACCGATAAAGATGGCTCGCTGAAGGAGCTCTTCGGAACCAATGAGTTTGTCTACCTCAGCCTCAGCGCGAAAAACGCGACTGACACCATCAATCTCAGCAGCGCTGGCGTCGTCTCCGTTGTTTTTATGAACGGAACAGAGTCCAACTACACTGAGCAGGCAACATTCGAGCTAGTCAACACATCGAATAGCGCGCTGGAATGGGCCTGGAACAGCACGCTGCAGCGCATCAAGCTCGATACACCGAAGGCCGGCGGCGTTTACACTGTCCACCTCACCGGGCAGAACGGGACGGCAGCAACCTCAACGCGCTTTATCATCAATCCTTATGATGTCTGTGTTGTCCCAAAGAGCACTGCCGGGCAGGTCACCAGCGGGCAGTCCTACTACATCTTCCAGTTCAAGACGAGCGATGTCATTTACCTCGAATTGAAAGTCACACAGGCTGACAATCCCCTTGGGAGGGCAGCCTCATTCAACACGACGGAATCAAATGCAACCTCGCAGTACGGGCTGCGCTCTGCCTGCTCGGTTGACACCCAAACACAGCAGGTGGTGAACAACGCGACAATCACTA
>CAYYLB010000040.1:0-4827 GCA_964472345.1 uncultured Methanosarcinales archaeon | reverse complement strand
CTGACCGGTAAGGTCTTCACGCTGAACAGCAGTGAAACATTCTGCCAGGTCGATGACAACAATGGGGGATATACCTGCACTATCACGCCGGTCGGCAACTGGGATGGTGGCGGCTATGGCGTGACATTGGGGGTGGTCAGCGCTGATGGCCAGACATCGGATCTGGCTCACACGGCATTTGAGGCGCGCTCATTTTATCTCTATGCCTACAGCACCACCTACCAGAACAGGCCGACCACCAACATCACACTTACTATATATATGTACGAGGCTGGGAACAACTGGTGGGGGAGTATCGGCAGCGGGGGCCTGTCGGGCACGGTCAGCGTCGAGAAAATCGAGTATCAGGGGCGCGATGGCGAGTGGATATGGCCCCCGATTGCGTATCCATACAATGTTTCCCTTGTCAATACCTCTCAGGTTACCAATGGCAGAGGGACGATCTCCTTACCAGCTGCCAATGCGCCTGGCGGCGTCTGGGATACCGGCTACTATCGAGCAGTGCTCAAGGGGATTGACAATGGTGGTAATGTCGACTATGGCTATGCGTGGTTCGGCGTGAAGCGGTGGGAGGTCTACGCCTCGCCCGTCGAGTGCATCGGGACCTCGTGCTCCTCGACCTACAACATCAACGCGAAGAACAACATCACCCTTTATGTCACTATCAACAACGCGGGCCAGTGGGGTCAGACTGGGCAGGATCTTGGCAGCAATGTGACTATCAGCGTGAAGAAAGTCCAGGACTGTAGCAAGTGGCCGTGCTCAGACTACAACGCCTCTAAGTACAATGCTACAAGCATTACTGTTGTGCGATCGAGTGGCTGGTACTGGAGCGGCGCCAACACCTCCTATCTGCTGAACATTAATCTCACTCCCGGAACGACGAGCTGGAACACCGGCTACTGGCAGGTCCTCCTCGATGTCAACGGGAGTGAAACGGGGCGCGGGTGGTTTAACACTGTCGCCTTCTACGTTGAAGCGCGCCCGACCGACATCAACGGGACCAACTGGAAATACAGCATCAAGAACAACGAGTCCATGTACTTTTATGTCACCGCTACCAAGACACAGAAAGGGGGTTACTTTGCGTCAGGCTATAACACGTCCGATTACCTGAATGTGACCGTTGACAGCTCTGTCCTGCGCCGGTGGGACCCGGTGACACAGCGCACGGTCGAGCTCCGGCATCCTACCGACTATAACCTCACCATCCTCGGCGGAGGGAGCGTGATCAACGGCACGCGAACCATCAACCTCACGCCGAACGGGAGCTGGAGCAGCGGCTATTACTGGGGCGAGCTCACTCTCGGGAACCTGCAGAACGAAACGGCAACCGCCTGGCTGTGGTTCCAGGTCCGACCGTTCCGTGTCGATATCCAGATACGCCAATATACCATCGATGACGATGCTTGCGTCAATGGCACCCTGAGCATCTACGAGCCTGACTGGCGGGTTAACACTGTGCTGAATGGCACCTACAACATCTCGGGCGTCACGGAGCGCGTCTACAGCAGCAGCGGCAGCACCCTGCGCACGTACACTAACTTCACTCCTTCGGGCACTTTCTTAGGGAACACAAGCGTCACCATCTGCCCCTCAGGCAGCACGTGGCCGGTCGGAAGCTGGGGGAACTATCACTATCTGGCTGTCCAGGTCCGCGATTCGGTTGGGAACTCCGATGATGGCTGGCTATCATTCCAAACCATACCCTTCCAAATAAAGTGGGGGGGCATCATCGGAGGGAGCAATGTGCTCACATCTGTGAACGTGATCCTGCCAGCGAACGTGACGAAAGCAACGAGTGGTGCCGCAACTACGGGCAACCTCAGCAAGGTCTACCAGTGGAGGTTTGACTCATGGCGTAGCATCCTCGAGGAGTATAATTTCTCCGTCGGGGGATGTGATACACGCACCTCCGGCGTCCGCAGCTGTACGGTCAATGGTACGCAGAATCTCACCATCTACACCCCACCCAGCGGCTGGAAAGTGGGGTACAACTATCTCCAGAGCGAATGGAGCTCGCCGAGCAGCGCCGCGACACGCATCACCGACTGGAGCGGCTTCAACTTCAATGGCATTGCAGTCTACACTGGCTGGTGGGATAATGTCAACACCAGCGGGAGCTTCAAATCAGCGTTTGCCCTCGACGAAAACATAACCATCCGGCTGAATGTGCGGGACACGAACAGCAGCACGACCACCACAGTGAATGTGACTGGTGTAGAGTATGCCCTCTCATCGAATAACTGCTGGAGCGACAGCTGCAGGCAATATACTTCCAGCACCTATTCGCTCATTAACACGTCAGCTCTGCAGCTCACCGGAAGCGCTATCTTTACCATCCAGCCACCCACCGGCAACTGGACGCGTGGCACGATGTACCTCCGGGCGACGGTGAGCGGAGTGAACGGTACGGCAACCATCACCGGTGGTGTCGTCACCATCCGGGACACGACACCACCGAAGATTACGATCCTCGCTCCGCAGCTGAACGCGACGGCCAATTCGAGCACCTTCGACGCGAACTGGACGACTACCGAGGCCTCGAACTGCCGCCTCCAGATGATGAACTATAACACCTTCAACGCTTCGCGCTGTATGAATGCGACTGTCGTGAACCCGGGTGCCTGCAACAATACCCTCTTCGGCGGCCCCGGCTATTACCTTGAAGTCGTTGATGCGAACTACCGGAGCCGGACTGAAGGCGCAAGTTATTCCTGGGGCTTCGGCTCCACAGGCCTTGTCACCGGAGGCGTCAGCCATTCTTACATCGTCAGCACCAGCAACCTGAGCGTGCAGCACTATGCGGTCGAAGTTACCTGCTATGATGTCGACTGGAACAATGCGGTGAACTTCACGACCATCCTTGTCAACGTTACGGTGTCGAATACTTCCTCTACCTCTACCTCCAACCAGACCAACGTGACGCTGCTTGCGCCTGCAAACCTTGCCAACCGGACGACCAGCTCTGTCCACTTCAATTACTCAGTTGCGGGGCCAAGCACCGCCAACTGCAGCCTCTACGGTAATTTCAGCAACACTTGGGCGCTCAACAAGACGAGTGCGCTGATTGCAAATGGAACGCATAACTTCACCATCACCCTCCAGAACACCACCTATCTCTGGAATGTCTATTGCACACAGGCAAATAATGTGAGCAACAATGACTGGGGCGACAGCAACCGCACGTTACAGGCGAATGCCAGCAGCGGGGTCGGGCCAAGCGGCTTTCTTCCTCTGATTCCAGAGGCGCCTTTCCCTAAAGCAGGCAGTGAAGACCGGCTTACTCCTCCAAGTACACTTACTGCCCGTGGCGCCGTTCTCCGTAGCTTTTGGGGTGGCTACTTATGAATGCTTTCCTGAGAATTATGGCTTCTTTTCTGTTCGGCGTATTTCTCATTCCTCTGTTTGGGATCGCGGCAATTGCAGCAGCCAACATGGAAGTGACTGCGTTCACCTGCAGCCCGGATGAGGTGAAGATCGGCGAGCAGTTCTCCTGTACGGCAACAGTGCAGAACACCGGTGATGCTGCGGGAACGCTGAACACCGCCACGCTGTACCCCGACGCTGCGAGCTGGACTGAAGACTCAAGCTACGCAAAGACGGTTTCGACGAACATCGATTCCGGCACTTCGTCTGATGTTACATTCACCGGGCTAAAAGGGAAGAAAGCAGGAGTCAATGGCTTTGCGCGCATCCTGCTCGACCAGGTGACGGACACGTTTGTCGCTGATAACGGTGTTACCGTGAACGTGATCGATATTGTGGTCACCGAAAGCAGCTCGACGAGCAGTGCAGCATCCAGCGCATCGGTTAGCGTCACGGGACAGGCGACCGCCGGTGGCAGCGTTGATATCACACTTACATTCTCTGTCACCAGCGGCGGCTGCAGCATCGGCAACCAAGCTGCCACAAAGAGCACGGAAGGCCTTACCGATGGACAAACGACCTCCAACACTTGGACCGTGAGTATGGGAAGCGCCACCTGCCAGTATTCCGTATCTGCTGAGGCAACGAGCAACCCCACCGGGACGGCGAGCAAGACCGACACCGACAGCGGGTCTATCAGTTGTACCAACTGTGGCGGCGGGGGAGGCGGTGGCGGCGGGGGAGGCGGCGGCGGTGCGGGCGGTGGCGGCGGCTCGGGCGGAGAGGTAATCATATCTTCCTCTGTTTCGCGCGTGATTGAGGAGATTGCTGCAGGAAGCATAGGGATCATCTCTGTCATTGATCCAGGCATTGCGATAACAAAAGTTTCCGTGACTGCGAGGAACGCTTTGCGCGGGCTGAAGGTGACAATAGCCAGTCTCGTGCAGAAGCCAGTAGCAATCCCCAATGTTCAAGGAATCGTTTACCAGTACCTTGAGCTGAAGAAGGAGAATGCAGCAGATTCGGACATCGCGCAGGCAACGGTTAAGTTTGCAGTACCTGAGCGCTGGGTCAGCGAGCACGCGGCATCACCATCGGCCGTGGCTCTGTACCGCTATCGGTTGGGATGGGACAAGCTGCCGACCACTCACATCGGCGCGGGAGAAGGGATCCATCTCTACGAGTCCGTGAGCCCCGGGCTGAGTTATTTTGCCATCGGCGTTGAGAACGCTGCCGTCGCGGAGCCACAACCACATTCCCCTACCTCTGAACCGGAGAAACAACCTACAAGCGCAGAAGGGGCTACGGATTCCCGCTGGCTGCTCTTTGTCACCCTTACAGCACTTGTGTTCGCAGCGCTTGTGGTTGTGCACTATCTGCAGAAGAAGCACCAATGACGGACCAAACGGTTCTAATTGGGGTCGGACCCCGGGGTGGCTGTGCGGAATGCGCGGTGCA
>CAYYLB010000039.1:0-12024 GCA_964472345.1 uncultured Methanosarcinales archaeon | reverse complement strand
CTCCAGATCGGGGAGATGCAGATGCACATCGATCCGGGGCCTGGCTCGCTTGTGCGTGCGAGGGAGTTTGGGGTGAACCCGCGAGCGACGGGTGTCATGCTCGTCTCCCACAACCACGTCAACCATGCGCATGACGTGAACGCCGTCGTGCATGCGATGACACTCGGCGGCTTTGACAAGAAAGGGGTGCTCATCGCAAACACCACGGTCGTGCAAGGAAACGGGCGCTGCTCGCCCACCATCAGCACGTTCGCGCAGTCATGCATAGAGCGGATCATCGTGCTCCAGCCGGGGCAGAAGGCTGCGGTCGAGGATGTGGAGGTGCACGCGATCCCCGCATTCCATTCAGACTCTTCCGGCATCGGGTTCCGCATCCTTGCCCCGTTGTACACCATCGGCTACAGCGGGGACACCGCATTCTCCAAGGAAGCCGCAAGCGCGCTGGAAGGGTGTGATATCCTTATCCTTAATGTCACCTTTCCCGATGCGCTCGAGGCGGATGGGCACCTGAACCGCGAGGGGGCGCAGAAGGTGGTTGAGCAGGTCAAGCCGAAGCTCGTGCTCATCACCCATTTCGGGTTTGAGATGCTGAAGGCTGACCCGCTGCTTGAGGCGAGGCATATCCAGCTTGCGACGGGGGTGCAGACGGTCGCTGCGCATGACGGGCTGAGCATCGTCCCCGCGACGTATGCCGCGCGCTCGGAGCAGGCGAGGCTGTCGGGCTTTCTGCCGCCTCTGTAATGCCGGGCAGGCGACGCGCCGAATTCACGGGAAAACGCCTCTCCCCCGGTGCTGTCGTTCGCAACGACTTCTCCACCATCAAAAAGCTTTTAAAGCTGCGGCCGGGCGGCGAATAGTATGAAAAAGACCATCGTGATCGCCGAAGACGAGAAGCCGATTGCGGAGGCGCAGAAGCTCATTCTTGGGAAAGAGTATGCTGTCCATCTGGCGCACGACGGGGAGACGGCATTGCAGCTGATCCAGCGCGTGAGGCCGGATCTTGTGGTGCTCGACCTTATGCTTCCGAAAATGGGCGGGGTTGATATCTGCAGGCAGATCCGTGCTTCGCAGGAGCTGCGGCACACCAAAGTGGTGATGGTGACGGCCAAAAACACGCGGCAGGATGAGCTGCGGGGGTTGGGTGTCGGCGCGGATGATTACATCATGAAGCCGTTCGAGCCGCTCGAGCTGCTGCATGTGGTCCATCAGGTCGCAAACCGCTAAGTATGGCTCTTTCATTAGTTGTGCTGTTCCATAAGCTCAACCGGTTTCTCGGGACGCCTGCGGGCGAGCTCTTCAAGCGGGCATCTGAGCTTATCCTGCTCGTCTTCGCGTCGTACATGGTGGCCAGCGAGTGGCTGAAGACAAGGAGCACGCAGCTGAAATATCTCCTCGTCGGGTTCGGGAGCCTCGCCGCTGAAAAGCTCATCGCGACGCTGTTCCTCGCGCGGGCAGTCTTTCTCGACGATGACCTGCTGCTGCCTGCGGTCGATGCTGGCACGGGCGTGCTGGAGATATTTGCGCTCGTGCTGGTCGGAGCAGCGTTCCTTTACCCCTTGCTGCCGAGGAAAAAACGGGCATTCCGTGCTATGGTTACCGTAGCGCTTGCCGCTGTTCTCGTGCCGGTTGCGGGGGCTTTCTTATTCCTGTTCACCTTGCCTGCGCCTGCGCTGCGGTGGAGCGGTTCGGGCGCGGCGCTGCTTGAGTTCATCAAGCTTGCGGTGCTGTGGCTGCCTGCGATCCTGCTGTGGCTCCATCGCGAGCAGCGCCGATACAGCAGGAATGCGGCGACTGCGTTCATGGTGTACAGCATCACGCCCCTCGTTGATTTCGTGAACCTTGCCGCGTTCGCCGGCACGCATGCCGATTTGCGTGTGCTCGCGCATCCCTTTCCGTTCCTCGCGGTTGCACTATTCACCCGGGTGCTGTTCCTGAAGCTTGTGGACAAGGCGACGCTGACGCAGGAGCTTGTCGCAACGCGGCAGCAGTATGTCCGTGAGCGCGAGGTCAGTTCGCTGAAAGACGAATTTGTGAGCACCGTGAGCCATGAGCTGCGGACGCCGCTGACCTCGATCCGGCTGTATCTCAAGCTGCTCCTGCAGGGCTCATTCGGGAAACTGAGAAAGAGGCAGCAGAAGACCGTGCAGGTGCTCGATGGGGAAAGCGCGCGGCTGGGCAAGCTCATCGATGATATCCTTGACCTTTCGAAGCTTGAGCAGCGGAAGGAGACGCTTTCCTGCCGGAAGACGGGGATTTTTGGCCTGGTTGAATCATCGATTTATCCCGTGCTGAGCGAGCAGAAGCGCATCCATGTGAGGAACATGATCCCGCGCGATCTGGAAGTGATGGCCGATCCGGACAAGTTCAGGCAGGTGATCGTCAACCTGTTCAGCAATGCCGTGAAGCATACCCCTGAGGGCGGAAGGATCACGTTTACGGCCGAGCGAAGCGGCCGGCGCGTGCTGCTGTCAGTTTCGGACACCGGCAGCGGGATTGACCCGAAGGCTGTACCCTACATTTTCGACAAGTTCTATCAGGCTGAGAACCATCTTGTCCGTACCGGCGGAGGGCTCGGGCTTGGACTTGCCATTGCAAAGTATATTGTCGGGCTGCACGGAGGAACGATTTCGGTGCGCTCAGCGCCTGGGGAGGGCGCAACGTTCACCATTGAGCTTCCCGACAGGATTACTGCTTCAGAGGAGCATGAGAAGGCCGTAGCCAAGCAGGCAGCCGGCGGATAAAAAAAGCATGGCGGGGTAGAAGCGCCCTTTCTTGCTGAAGACAAGCAGAAGGAACAGTGCAAGCGCCGCCGTGACGGAGATAATGACGCTCGCGATGCCCAGCTGCCTGAAGACGGCCCCTGTGAAGAGAAGCGGGAAAGCGATGTCGCCGCCTCCGAGGATGGCAAGGCCCGGTTTTTTGCCCAAGGACGCTTTGCCGTGGTGAAGGGAATGGCGCCCGGCAGGAGAGCTCCGGTAAGGGATGGCGAAGCCGGCGAAGATGTTGCTCTTGCTCTGGAATTTTGCGAGGGTTATCATGTGCCTGCTTTTCCATACTGCATACACATCATAGAGGGCAATGAGGAGCAGGAGCATGCTCGCAGCGAAGACGCTCATCACGGGAACGAAGATGGCCGCAAGGCCGCCGTACATGAAAAGCTCGCTGGCGTTTTGGACGAGCACATTGGGACGAAATGTTTTTCCTAGCGTCGCCGCAAGGCTGAGGAGTGCTGCATAGAGCTGGGGGATGAATGCGGCGAACGCGATGGTGAGGGTGACGAATACCGCAAGCGCGTACCAGGCCTTCCAGAGCCGCGCAAGGTTGAAGCGGAGCAGCAGCAGGAGGATGCCGGTGCCGATGAGGACGGCGATGAAGATGTAGATGAATGAGGTCCGCTCCTCGATCTCCGGGCGCTCGAGCGCGAGAGGGAGCGCTTCAAACACCGTTTCACCGCTCGCGGCGGTCTTTTCCTTGTCGATGTAGGAGTTGATGATGACAAGGCCAAGGAGCTGCGCACCCAGGAACAGCGCGGTCAGGAAGAGCGTGATGGACCAGCGGTGCTTCATGTGCTGCTGGAGGGGCGGCGAGTATTTAAAGCGCGCGGTGCTGGCGGCTGCCCGTTCGGTGTTATGGCAAATCTCGGAAAAGTTTGATAACGAACGAGATTCGCTATTAGAGTAAAAAGCAATGAAGCCGCTGAATCTTTCAAGAAATTCTTTGACACGCTCTGGGCTCTCGCCAAACCATAGATTATTTAAATCAACCAACAATGCAACAATCCATGCACACCGTCACTCCGTGGGAAGTCAGGGGCAAGATAGACTACGACCGTTTAATGAAAGAGTTTGGCTTGCAACCGCTGCAGCATCTCCCAAAACAGTTTAGCAAGCTCCCGCTCTTCCGCCGCGGCATCGTCTTCGCGCACCGCGACTTCAGGCAGATTGCGGATGCGGTCGAGCACAAGAAGCCATTGGTGATGATGACGGGCCTGATGCCCTCGGGCAAATTCCATTTTGGCCATAAACTCGTCGCCGATCAGATCATCTTCTATCAGTCCCTTGGCGCGAAAGTGTACCTTGCCGTCGCGGACATCGAAGCCTACAACTCGCGCAACCCAGATATGAAAGAGCTGCGCGAGACTGCAGTCCAGGAATACCTGACCAACTACATTGCGCTCGGCCTTGACATGAAAAAATGCGATTTCTACTTCCAGTCGCGCCGCTCAGAAGACGCAAAGAAATCGAACGCCTATTATCGTCTCGCAAGTATGCTCGCGCGCCATGCAACATTCAATGAATTCAAGGCGATCTACGGGGAGATCACCCCGGGGAAAATGTCCGCCGCGCTCCTGCAGGCCGCCGATATGCTTCATCCGCAGCTGCCGGAGTTTGAAGGTCCCATCCCAACCGTTGTACCGGTCGGCGCTGATCAGGATCCGCATCTTCGCCTCGCGCGGGATGTTTCACAGCGCATCAAAGAGTTCAGGTTCCTCCAGCTGAGCTCCACCTATCACAAATTTCTCCCCGGTCTCAACGGAGAAAAGATGTCATCCTCGGACCCCCAGTCGTTTGTCGCGCTGACGGATGCCCCCCAGGAGGCTGCAGAGAAAATCAGGAAGCATGCGTTCTCCGGCGGCCAGCCGACCATTGAGCAGCACCGGAAAAATGGTGGCAATCCGGAAATCGATACCTCGTTTCAGATGCTCTTCTATGGTCTCGAGCCGGATGACAAAAAAATTGAAAGAATCCGCGGTGAGTACGCATCAGGGAAGATGCTCACCGGGGAGCTGAAGCAGTACCTTATCGAAAAGATGACTCTGTTCCTCACGCAGCACCAGAAGAAGCGAAGGGCTGCGGAAAAGAATGTCGACGCATTTGTAAGGAAAAGCCTTCATTCATAGCGATTGGGTGTTTCGGTGATGCAGACGGCTTCGCACTTGTCTCGGTTGATGGCGCCCGCGCCTTAACCGGTTCCCTCGCTCGGCCTGTGCTCTCAAGCGCCTTGCTCACGGAACGCCTTCTCGACCGCTTCCTTATGCCCCGCTCCCACCACCACAAGCACCTCAGCTTCGGGATGCTCACGCACCAGCTTCTTCAGCCGGGCGACCATGAACCGGTTGCGCTCCTCGATCAGCACCCGGTGCACATTCGGATACCGCTGCTTTACCATCAGGATCATCTTCCGCACGGCATCCTCCGCCGGCACGCTGCGCAGATCAAAACGCTCAAGCCCGTACATCGCAAGCTCGCGCCGCGGAAAAAGCACCCCGCGCACGATATCCGCGAGAAACCGCAGCCGCTCCTTCCAGCTCAGCGTCTGCGAGAACCGTTGCAGGCTCACCGTAATCTCCCGGTCGATCAGCGCCAGGGGGATTTTCAGTCGCTGCGCAAGCTTCACCGCGTGCAGCATGTCTGCGCCGGGAACCGTCCCAACGATTTTTCCGAGCCGGCGCTGGATTGCGCTTCCTATCCACGCGAACAGCGCCCCTTTGACGCCTATGCGCAGCAGGTCCGAGGTGCGGATGCGCGTCCGCTGCCGGTGCAGCAGTGCGTGCAGCCGCTGCGCGTCAAGCTCGACGGCGATGATGTCCGGCCTCTGCTCGTCGGCCGCGCGCTGGATCTCCGTGATGCTCTGCTGCGCGATATGTGACGTCCCGATGACACGGACCGTGCCCATATCGGATGAGCCTCACGCGCCGCTTAAAAAGGCTTTGCTTGCGCTCGGGCGGAGTCCTCCCCACAGGGCTCTGCACCAACAACCAGCCCACCCGCAGAAAATTTTATATACTCCCGCCCAAGACAGGCTGCAACAGGACCCGAGGTGACACCCCATGCTCAAGATGAAGCGTATCACAGAAACATACGACATGAAAGTCTTCACCGACTCCGGTGATTATTTCGGAGATGTCGAGGACAGCATCCTCACCTCCAGCAAGGTCTTTGGCTGGAAGATCAAGGCGACGAAGGGCTCTCTTTTGGTCAAGCTCCTCGGCAGCGCGAAGGGCGTGATTGTCCCGCACCAGCTCGTCAAGAGCGTCGGCGACGTGATCATCATCTCCCGCACCGCCATGCCGAACTATCCGAGCGAGGAGGAAGGGAGCAGCGCGAGCGCGGAGTAAGAACCAATCACCGTGCGGATCCTACAAACTGCGGTTGTTGCTTTATCTTTTTTTCGAACTGGTTTAATTCAGCTTTGAGCTTTCTGATGGAACGAATGAATTGATCGAAGTTGGCTCGAACTTCATTGATATAAGGGACATCACCCGATAGCAGCTTAATCGCATCTATTACTAAACCTGCAGTTGCATTTATTCTTGTCAAGTTCTTAACTGCTAAATCAATGATCGCTTTATTCTCAGAATGATTTCTAGCTGTCCCATAGTTCTCCAGAGGGACACGAACACCTAAACAACTACGAAAGTCCTGGATCAGTGTAAGACCACTCCCGGAAGAGACATGAACCCGTTTAAGACCACTCCCGGGAGAAGCGCTTATCTCCGTCGGGAATTTATCTATAAGGGCTTCAACTTCATCAGCGAGTCTTAGACCTTGCTGCCGAAGCACATTGAGCTTTTTTATCTGCTTGCGGAGCGCTCCCCCACCAGGAAAAGCGCGAAGAGCCCTGCCAATGAGCCGAAACAAGTGCATAGCGGCAGCACGTTCTGCACTATTTTAAACCTTGCGTTTTTTGGGAGGAGAACGCCTTGCACGTCCTTAGGAGAAGACCGTTTTTCCTGACTGGAGTAGCTCTCCGACATTCATGAGCTGCGTTTAATCATTCTCCACCCTCGGCGCCAGGATGAAGCTCAGCGCCACCTTGTCGATCTGCTTGTAGTCCAGCCGCAGCGGGTAGTCGTTGCTGAACTGGATGGTGACCTGCTCCGCGAGCTTCCCGCCTTCGATCATCTTCTTCAGGTACTCGACGCTGTATTTTGCCTTCACCTTGTCGCCCTTGTTCGTGAGCTTGGTGTTCTGGTCCTGCTTCAGCTCAATCCGCGCCTTGCTGAGCTCGCCTTCCGCGGCGATGGTGAAATTTGTCTTGTCCGCAGCGAACAGCACGCTTTCCGCGACCACACTGACGTCGCCGATGGCCTCAGCGAGCACCGAGGAGTTCGTCTCGATCGAGACCGGGAACGTCAGCTCCGGCACGCGCTGCTCTTTCTCGTCCAGCTCGAGGATCGGGATGCTGAACGTCCGCACCGTGTCCGAGCGGAACTGCACCTTAAGCTTCCCTTCCTCATCTTCGAGCGTCACGGTATCATTGGACTTCGCCCGCCGCAGGATTTGCTTCAGCTGCGCGAGATTGATCGCCAGTTCCGTATCTTTCTTCACGTCATACTCGGTGAACGTCGTCGCCAGCAGCCGGAAAATCACCATCGCCACGTTCGCGGGATCCATGGCGACCAGCTCCACGCCGTCCTTGCGGACGAGGAACTTCCCTTCATTCACAAGGTCAGAAATCACACTGACGCTGTCCTTCAGGTATCTCGGCTCGGCAAGTGTTAAACGCATGCAACCCCCTGGAAAGCGTGGAGCGGGCAGTGCTATTTATACTTTTTGCCCGTTTTTCGCTGGGATCTCCAGCTACTCCGCAATCCTCAGCCGCTGCCCGTTCGCGATCAGGTGCACCTGCTCCGGCGTGTAGCCGACATGGCGCGCGAGGTCAGCAAGCGCCACGAGCATCTGCGGCTCGCCGTGCGTGGGGATGATATGCTCGGGCTTCACCATCTCGATCAGCTCCCGCAGGTCCTCGCGCGCCGCGTGCCCTGAAACATGGATGTCAAAGAACATGCGGATCCCCTTGTCGTTCAGCTTTGTCTCCAGCACCTTCCGGTTTGCGAGCGTGACGGGCGCCGGAATCGTCTTGCAGGAGAAAACCACGATGTCTCCCGGCGAAAATGCGAACGGGTAGTCATCACTCGCAATCCGCGATAAGACTGACTTGGGCTCGCCCTGGTGCCCTGTCATGACGATTAGGTAGCGCTCCTTCTGCGCGGATATCTTCCTGAGCGCCCGCCGCGCCCGCTCCCCGAATGCGATCGGCCCGACGTGGCGCGTGAAATCGACGAGACCGACGGATTCCGCAGCATGCACGTACCGGTGCAGCGATCTTCCGAGGAACACCACCCGGCGGTTCATCCGCCTCCCGAACTCAAGGATGCTTTTCAGCCGCGCCATGTGGCTGCTGAACGTTGTCACGATGACTGCTTTCCCGCGCGTATCCGTCTCGAGCAGCGTTTCCTTCAGCAGCTGCTTCGCGATCGATTCGGAGGGCGTGCGCGCATGGTGCCCTGCGTACAGGCAGTTGGTGATGAGCAGCGCGACCTTTCCCTGCAGCTGCCGCAGGCGTGCGTAGTTGGGCTTCGGCCCCAGCACCGGCGCATTGTCAAGCTTGAAGTCATTTGCGTACAGCACCACGCCGTACGGGGTGTGGAGCGCGATGATCGCCGTCTGCGGCGTGCTGTGCGTCACATGGATCAGCTCTGCGGTGACGCGCTCCGAAACCTTGAATGAGGAATTGGGGCTTATCCTGATGAGCTTGTTCCGCAGCCTGATGCCCTGCGCCTCCGCCAGCGCCTTGACCACCTCGATCGTGAACGGCGTCGCGATAACCGGCACCGGCAGCGCTGCAGCGAGGAACGGTATCGCGCCGACATGGTCAAGGTGTGCATGGCTCGGCACGATCGCCTTCACACGCTCTTTCCAGTCGCCCAGGTGCGCAAGGTCCGGGATGGCATGCACTTTCGTCAGCTCCCTTGCGGTCCTTGCCGTCACCGTGCCGATATTCTCGTCCTCCGTGTACTTGACATAATTCTCCATGTGCAGCCCAAGGTCAAGAATGATCACTTCCTCATCGACCTTGATTGCAGTAGAATGCCTTCCGATCTCCTGGTAGCCGCCGATGCCCATCACTTCGAGTGCCATGGGAAGGGGTATTCTGCTGCTGTTTAAAAACACTGCGATTCCTGCCTCAGGCACTACCCCGTTAACAGGCGCTCTCATGCTGACTGACATAACTCCCTTTTGTGCGAAACGGGCGGCAGGGATCAGACCGCAGCGCCAAGAGGCCAAAACCTTTTTATATATGTAATACATTTGTAATACCATGCATCAAACCAAGCATGAGGTCCTCACCGTCCGCGTCGAGCCCGCGCTGGAACAGCAGCTGCACGAGCTTGCGAAGGAAAAAGCGACTCCCCGCTCCGAGCTTATCCGTAAAGCATTGCAGGAATACATGAAAAAAGAGACCGAGCTCGAAGACGTCAAGCGCTTCATAGCGAAGAAATTCGCCGAGGGCAGGCTGTCATTCGAAGATATGGTCAACTACCTCGGCTATAAGGAAGCGCAGAAGATTGCGTTCTACCTTGAAACAGCAAAGAGATCCTTTGAGCTCGGTCTCGAATGAAAGCCATCATAGACACCTCTGCCGTCATCTCGCTCGCGCTTACCGGCATCCTCAGGCAAAGCATGCAGGTCGTCACGCTCATCATACCTGACGAGGTGCAATCAGAGCTCCAGGAGCTTGGCAAATACGCCGATGCAGAAGGCCATGCGGCACACGATGCGCTCACATTCTTCCGAACAGGCCGGCAGCAGCTTCTCCCGGTAAAAAACAAGCAGCGTATCGAGTCGCTCATCAGCGCCGATGTCCACCACGGCGAAGCGGCATGCGTTTGCCTGTGCATCGAGCAGCGCATTCCATTGCTCATCATGGACGACGTTGACGCTGCCTACGCGCTCGCGGGCAAGGCACAGGCACGCGGAATAATGATCAGGATTTCCATTGCAGTCATTATGCAGCTGCTGAAAAAAGGAAGCATCACCAGAGACCGTGCGCGTGCCCTCATCACGACGATGCTCAAGCGCCGCAGCTGGGAACGCAGTGTCCTTGAGGTGCTTGCGCAGACATATCTCGCCGCGCTTCGGTAGTCACCCTTTCACAACCGCACCGGACGGCATCATACCCTCAACCAAAACCTTTTAATCCCCCCCTATCTCATTTACAGCATGGACCGCAATCTCGCCCTCGAGTTCGTCCGCGTCACAGAGGAGGCAGCCATCGCCGCGGCGCGCTGGCTCGGCAGGGGAGATAAGCGCGCTGCCGACCAGGCTGCGGTAACCGCGATGCGTACACGCTTCAACAGCGTCGATTTTGACGGCACCGTGGTCATCGGCGAGGGCGACAAGGACGAAGCGCCTATGCTCTATATCGGCGAGCAGCTCGGAACAAAAAAAGGCCCGAAGATCGACATCGCCGTTGACCCATTGGAAGGCACCGAGCTCGTCGCCAAAGGCAGGGGGAACGCGATTACCGTCTTGGCAGCAGGCCCCAAAGGCTCGCTCCTCAGCGCTCCCGGCACCTACATGGACCAGATTGCGGTCGGTGCAGCGGCAAAGGGAGCGATTGACATCACCGCCCCGCTGAAGAAGAACATCAGGGAAATCGCCGCTGCCTTGAACAAATCCGTCAATGACCTTGCGGTTGCCATTCTCGATCGCGGCCGCCACGAGCAGCTCATCAGGGAACTGCGCGCCCTTGGCTGCCGCCTCCTGCTGCTCGAGCACGGCACCGTCGCTGCCGGACTTGCTGCAGCCACCCCGGAAAATGAGATCGATGTGATGCTGGGCATCGGCGGCGCTCCTGAAGCGGTGATCACCGCAGCAGGTGTCAAGTGCCTGGGCGGCGACTTCCAGGGCATCCTGAAGCCTCACGAGGAAAAATACGCGCAGCAGGCGCACGCCCTGGGCATCAAGGACCTTGATCACATCTTCACCATCGAAGAGCTTGCCAAGGGCGATGAGCTGCAGTTCGTCGCCACGGGTGTAAGCAGCGGCCCGTTCCTGCAGGGAGTCACATTCAGGGAGAAGGCCGCGTCAACCCATTCAGCAGTCATGCGGAGGAAGTCAGGAACAATCCGCTACATCACCGCAGCACACCTATGCTGAGATGAGCACCATGGATCCGCAAAAACTCAGTCGAATCGCCCGCGCGCTTGTCGCACCGGGCAAGGGAATTCTCGCCATGGACGAGAGCGCAGGCACCATCAGGAAGCGCTTCGATGAAGTTGGCGTAAAAGACAGTGAGGAAACCCGCCGCGCCTACCGTGAGATGCTGATTACCACACCCGGCCTCGGCAGGTACATCAGCGGCGCCATCCTGTTTGATGAAACGATCCGGCAGAAAACCACGGCAGGCATTCCGTTTCCCGCTGTCCTGAAGAAGCAGGGCATCCTGCAGGGCATCAAGGTGGACAATGGCACGAGGGAGTTCGCTCCCGGTGAGCTGCTCACCGAAGGGCTCGATGGCCTGCGCGGGCGCCTTGCGGAATACAAGAAGCTCGGTGCGCAGTTTGCCAAGTGGCGTGCAGTCATAGCAATTGGCAGCGGCATCCCGACGCAGGCCTGCATTGACGCAAACGCCAACGCGCTGGCGCGCTACGCTGTGCTCTGCCATGAGCAGGACATTGTGCCGATCGTCGAGCCGGAAGTGCTCATGGACGGCACGCACACGATCCAGCGTTCATTCGAGGTGACCGCCGCGGTGCAGAAAGCCGTCTTCGCTGAGCTGAAAAAGGCCGGCGTCCTGCTCGAAGGTACCATTCTCAAGCCCAACATGGTGCTCTCCGGCTATGGCTGCCCTGAGCAGGCTGATCCTGACACCGTTGCTGAGATGACGATCCGCTGCCTGAAGACAACCGTTCCGAAAGAAGTTCCCGGCATCGCATTCCTCTCGGGCGGCCAGAGCGACAGGGACGCAACGATCCGCCTCAATGCCATGAACACCGCGTCCTCCACAGGCCGGCTTCCCTGGCGCCTCACGTTTTCTTATGGCCGCGGCCTGCAGCGCGAGGCGCTTAAGGTCTGGAACGGCAAGGCCGCCAATGTCGCCGCAGCGCAAACAGTCCTGCTCCGGCGCGCAAAAGAGAATGCAGAAGCGAGTGAAGGGGTTTTTCACTGATCCGGTCCTGAAACGGGATTGCAGACAACCAGCGCCTGCCTGAAAAAGGAACGGGGAGCGCCGCAC
>CAYYLB010000038.1:0-12026 GCA_964472345.1 uncultured Methanosarcinales archaeon | reverse complement strand
TCATCCTTGATCTCAAAGGTGTAGCGGCAGGGCTCTTTCTGCTCTCCTGCCTCAAGATCCGCCTTGCGGTAGCCGCAGCCGTCGCACGTCATGGAGAAGATGAACGTCCTGCCGAAGTGCGGCACGTCGATCTCTTCCTCGCGCAGCGTCAGCGTGCTCTTGCTGCAGATGGGGCACTTCTGGCTTTTGAGCTCCGTCGGCATAAAGCCCAGGAGCGGGAGAAGTTTTAAAAAGGTTGTGCCGCCCTGCCTCCTGTTCCGCCAACCCCGCCTTCCCGCGGCTGATCCCTTGGCAGCCATGATGAAACTGGTCCACATCGAGACGAAGTACGACGGCAATATCACGCTGCCGCGGACGCTGCTCCGGCAGCTGCCGGCGACGGTGCTGCTCGCAGGCACGATTCAGTTCCGTGAGCAGCTCCCGGGCTTTGCCAAACAGCTTCACGCAGCAGGAAAGCAGGTGCTGCTCTTTCGCGGCGTGCACGGCACTGCGGGCGGGCAGGTGCTCGGCTGCGACATCTTCACGAGCGGCAGGCAGTTCGATGCGTTCCTCTACGTCGGCGATGGGCTGTTCCATCCGACCGCTTTCCTGTACGGCAACGGCCAGCCGGTGTATTACCACAACCCGTTCACCGGCAAGACACAGAAGCTGACGCAGCGTGATATGCAGGCGGTGCAGCGCAGGAGGACGGCGAGCCTCGCGCGGTTTCACGCCGCGGCGCGCATCGGCATCCTCGTGAGCGCCAAGCCGGGGCAGAACAACCTGCCTGCCGCGCTTGAGCTGAAGCGGCGCCTCGCCCTGCAGGACACGAAAGCTTCTGTTTTCCTTTCCGAGACGCTGGACATCGGCCAGCTTGCCAACTTCCCGTTTGTCGAATGCTGGGTCAACACGGCCTGCCCGCGCATCATCGAGGACACGAGGCTGCCGATGGTGAACCTGTGGGACCTGCGCAGCACGATCATGAAAGGGTTTGCGGTGCGCGTGGTGTGAGGGCTGATCGTCGCCCGCGGCCCGGATGCCTGCGGTTCTGCACTGCGGCCGGTATGACAGTGATGCTCTCTCCTTTGCAGATATGGTTTTTGCAGGCGGGGGAAATGGATCTTGCCGTGCTCAGGCACGCGATGATGGAAGGGTTGTGACATGTCCATTATCTACAGTCTGGAAACCTCGGATGGCAAGGAAAGAAAAACATGTTATCTCATCGGCCCCGACCCGTTCGACGCAGGGTTTATTGCGCTCATGGAAGGGAATGGGTTTGTGGTGGGATGGGCGCAGGTTCCCGCCGCTCTCGACAAAGGTTTGACGCGGCTTCTTGAAGATATTCACGCAAAGCAGGCTCCCGAGCGCCATGAATTATAAAAAAAAGAAAGAAGAAAAGATTAACACATCACTTTGACGCTTACGGTGTTTCCGCAGTTGTTGGTCAGCTCCGTGCCGTCAGCGCTGAGCGCGACACAGCTGGGCGAAACGCCCTTCGCAACGCCTTCCTTGCAGACAAGGCCCGCGCCAGGCAGCTCGCTTACCTTCGCTGTTCCGGGTGACATGCTCACAGAGAGCTCCTTCGAGAAGCCACCGCTGGTGCTGACTTCGCAGCCGCCGAGGGTGAGCAGCCAGACGGACAGCAGACCGACAACAACCATTACCAGTTTTGTGTTCATTGGACAGACCTCCTTCGGGTTGATGGGGGAACGGGGTCATTCGATGCTATATAAGTCTTTTGGTCGGATCGGGGTTGGTGCGAAATGTGCACTGCCTCCCCTTTGCGAGCGACGCCGTCCGCTGCTTGCAGAGCCCGTGGGACTGATTTCCTTCGGCGCAAGCTGTGGGATGCTGCGAGAAAGGCAGCAGGAAATCAGCGGAGTGAGCTGGCAGTGACGCGTGAGCGAATTTCGCACCAACCCCAGTTATGTTTCACAAAAGTCTCTCTGCCGACACCTTTTTAAATCTCGTTCGGTTTTCCGTGCCGCATGGCTGAAACCATCACCATCACATTTCCTGACGGCGCCGCAAGGCAGTTCCCGAAGGGCGTGACAGGCAGCGATGTCGCGGCAGCAATCGGGCCCCGGCTTGCGAAGGATGCGCTTGCCGTGAGCGTTGATGGCGAACTGCGCGACCTGTTCCGTCCCATCGGGGAAGACGCGAAGGTTGAGATCCTGACCTTCGGGCATCCTGAGGGGAAAAAAGCGTTCTGGCATTCGAGCGCGCACCTGCTTGCCCACGCCGTGAGCTCGCTCTGGCCGGACGCCAAGCCGACCATCGGGCCGCCCATCGAGAACGGCTTTTACTACGACTTCGAGCGCAGGGAGCCTTTCACTCCGGAAGACCTTGCAAAGATCGAGAGCAGGATGCAGGAGCTGGCGAAGAAGGATCTCGAGGTGAAGCGCGAGGAAGTCACGGTCGCGGAGGCCCGGAAGCGCTTCAAGGGCAACCCGTACAAGCTCGAGCTCGTCGATGAGTTTGCACGCGAGTCAAAGAAGCTGTCGGTCTATACCCAGGGCGCTTATGCGGATCTCTGCCGCGGGGGGCATGTTCCCCGGACCGGGCTGCTTCGGGCGTTCAGGCTGCTGAAAGTTTCCGGGGCGTACTGGCGCGCCGACCCGAAAAAGGCGAGCCTGCAGCGCATCTACGGCATCAGCTTTCCCACGCAGAAGGAGCTTGACGCTCATCTGCACCTGCTTGAGGAAGCGGAGAAGCGCGACCACCGCAGGATTGGCGCCGCCTTGGATCTGTTCAGCTTCCACGAGGAGAGCCCGGGAAGCCCCTTCTTCCACCCCAGGGGCGTCGTGCTGCTCAACACGCTCATCGGTTTCATGCGCGGTGAATATGCGCAGCGGGGCTATCAGGAGGTCATGACGCCGCAGCTGTTCCACAAGCAGCTCTGGGAAACCAGCGGCCACTGGCAGCACTTCCGCGAGAGCATGTTCACGCTCGGGATGGACGGCCAGGACGCTGCGCTGAAGCCGATGAACTGCCCGAGCCACATCCTGATCTACAAGACGCAGGTGCGCAGCTACCGCGAGCTGCCATTGCGCTTCGCTGATTTCGGCGCACTTCACCGGAATGAGCTGAAGGGGACGCTCGGCGGGCTCTTCCGCGTGCGCAGGCTGCAGCAGGACGACGCGCATATCTTCTGTCCTGCGGAGAAGCTCGGTGACGAGATGCGGCAGGTGATCGGCTTTATCCAGCACGTCTATCAGGTGTTCGGCTTCGATTTCCATGTCGAGCTGAGCACGAAGCCGGAGAAGGCGATGGGCGCTCCCGAGCTCTGGAAAGGCGCAGAAGAAGCGCTGCAGCAGGCGCTGGCGGAGGCAAGGCTCCCATTCACGCTGAAGCAGGGGGAAGGCGCATTTTACGGGCCGAAGATCGATTTCCACATCAAGGACGCGCTGGGGCGGAGCTGGCAGTGCGCCACCGTGCAGCTTGACTTCAACCAGCCGGAGCGCTTCGGTGTCGAGTATGACGGCGCTGACGGCAGGAAGCACCGCCCCGTGATCATCCACCGCGCCATCCTCGGAAGCCTCGAGCGCTTCATGGGCATCCTGATCGAGCACTATGCGGGCAGGTTCCCGCTGTGGCTGAATCCGAACCAGGCCATACTGCTGCCGATCGCGGACAGGCATCTGGCGTACTGCGGGCAGGCTGCTGATCAGCTCCGTGCGGCAGGGCTCCGCGTTGCCATTGATGACGCTGCGGAAACGACAAGCAAGAAAATCCGCGAGGCGCAGCTGCAGCAGTACAACTACATCCTTGTCGTCGGTGACAAAGAAGTGAAGAACACAACGGTGAACGTGCGCACGCGCGATGAAAAGATCCACGGGGAGAAGAAGGTCGCCGCGCTGGCGAACGAACTCATCGAGGAAGTGCGCGCGAAGAGATGAGGGGCGCTCTTTTGTGGGGCTTCCGCGCAGGCCGCTTTCTGCAGAGCCTTTTCCGGCAATAGCTTTTTAAAGCGCTGCGCGCTCGTTGGGGAAGCCAGGCAGTGCGGGGGTAATCGGCACGCTACGGCTTGCGGTCTCTGAGAGCAAAGCCTGGTCAACTGCGCAGGACTTAAGGCAGGGGAAGACATCCTGTCCCTTAGTGGGTACACCGGTTCAAATCCGGTCCCCCGCATAGTTTGTTTCTGGCTGCCGGTGTTGGCCAATGGGTGATCCTCTCCGCAGGACAAAAATTTAGTGCAACGTTCCGAAGGAAAATTCCTAAATTCCCGGAGTTTTAGATTGTCTCCACCATACCAAGGCCAGTCTTTTCTTATATCTTTGTATTCACTTTTGAATCCTCTAGCTTCAAAGAAAGGTATTTCAATTCTTATTCCATCTCTGATATACCAACTATTTTTGAGACTTTTTGGTTTCTTTTTAAGGAAAACCACAAATTCAATATCCGAATAATCTATAGTAAGTGACCTAAATTTTTGTACAGATGTCACTTACTATATTCGAAGGACATAACAACTTTGTATAATTATTTATGTCCTTCGCTATATATCCTCATCTCTTGGAAATGACCCGGATATGCAATTGATTCCAGATTAGAACCAAACTTCTTTTTCAGTTTCCCCACTATTTCTAGTACGAGGTTTTCTCTTTCACGATGTGTATAGGCTTGTATATCTGGAAGCTTCATCTCAACCCCACAATAGTTTTTTCATCTCAAACACAAATTCTTTAGCCCGTTCCAGAGAAGTAACTGCTTTTCCTCTTTTTGCTTGCTCATCCATCTGGTATTGGAATTTTGACCGTTTTTCTCGTTCTTCATCCAAAGATCTGAGTAAAGCATCGGCTCGCTGTGACATTAATTCTAGCGCGTCTGCTTGAGCAGTCTCATATTCTTCCAAAAGATTTTTCTTGAGTTTATTTCTGACAAAAACAATAATGGCGTCGGCAGTTACTTTATGGCTTACCTTATCTCCTATTTTATACCCTAATTTTAAGAGGACAGCATTGGCGATGTAATACATTGAATAGTAAGAAGGAACAATTACCCAAAGGTAAGGATGATAGTCTTTACTTTCCAATGCCAGAAGTCTTTTTGCTGTTTCCAGTGAAAGATCCGCATTTTCAATGTACATTGCTTTGGCAGTTTCATTCGTTTGCTTCTTCAGCAGATTATCTTGCAAATATTGCCGCACATTTGACTCTGCTTCTTTAATTCGTTTTTCGTCAAGCATTTTTCAACCGATAATAAGCTTCAATTCCATACAATGGTATATCACTTTCTATTGCTTCTTGGATTACATTCGACTTTTTTGAGTCTTTCATTCTGACAAATTCTTCTTCTGTAAAGACTAACGCGTGTGTTTTTAAAGGAAGTAAGGAAAGAACATTTGAAATTTTACTTTCAAAATCTTTCTCGTTGGAGATAAACATAAGATCTATATCGGAAGTTTTAGTCTGTTTGCCTTTTGCATAAGAGCCAAATAAAAGCAAAATAAAAGAACTCGTTTTTACTTTAGACATAATCTCTTTGTAGAGTTGGTTAATATTGCTATTTTTGAGGATATATTCTTTTCTTTCGTTTTCTGCTTCATAAATCTCGATACCATAATACTTTTCATCTAATCTGCATAAAGAGCTTTTTCCTACAGTTTGAACATTAATGGCTTTCTTTTCAATGAGTCTTTGTATTGCAATATAAGTTATTTTGTAATCTGCTTTAATCTGCTGAGCAATCTCTCTAATAGTTCTTGGCTTATTGTTTTCGATAAGATACTTGATTATTTTAAGTTCAGTTTTCATTATGTATCTAGGTACATCATATTATGTATATAAATCTTTCGCCAAAGTTAGCCCCCACTTATAGAGTTTTAGTTAGCCCATACGTAAGCGTCAATCTTAAGGTTCATAGTTTTTAGCGTTAGCGTAGTATTTACAACGACAGAAAATTTTATATAACCCCCGTTAGGCGTCCCGACGACTAAAAGGAGGAGAGCGCAGCGGGATGCGGGCGTAGTGAGCAATTTATTTCTTGCCGTGCAGAGAGACTGGCACCACAGCATCTGGTTTAAGGTAGGTTTATCGTTCGTAAGACGGGGGGGCATTAATAGTTACTTTTCTTCAAATCAAGGTCTTTTCTGACTTTATCATGATAGTTGTGATCTCCCAGGTGAAACTCAATGTAGACAGAATTTTTCACTTTCACGAAAAGAATCTGATACTCAGTATTACCGATGCTGAACGGATAACGAAAGGTAAGGAGCTCACTTACTATCCACTCTTTGTATGGCTTCTTCGAGCCAATAGAAATCGGTTCGATTTTTCTCTCAACAATATCCTTGATCCACCGGTAAATTTTCTCAGTTTTGCTCTCAGTAAGAAGATGAACAATCTGATCGAAATTCTTCCCGAGGAATTCCACCTTGTAGTCTTGGGTAATGCTTGTTTCTATCTTCTTTTTGAATTCGTCGGGATCAACCATGTGCTGTTCCCCTGGCCACTTCATGGGTTAAATTGTATAAAAATCTTTGCGCGGCATATTCTCGCAGTTCTTTATAATGAGCTGCTTGGGTATAAAAGAAGCGTTTGACATAGGATGGTTTTGCATATCTATTGATTATGCTGGGCAGTTCTCGTTTAACATAGTCCATTATCTTGCGGTAATCACTATAAGAATTAATCTTTTCATTAAGTTGGTGGGTGTCAAGTACCTCATTCGTTTTGAAATATTCTGTGTAGAGGATAAGAAAACGGACATGTTTGTGGAATCTGTCTTTTTCATTGAGCAACGTGGGGATAGCTTCGTTAATGACCTGCCAATAATCTGAAAGGGTAACTTTGAGCGGTCTCTGCGGAAGGAGAGCCTTCGCGATACAGCTTTTGGAAACAGAGTGGTAAAAAAGGGAATAAAGATCGTTGAAGTCGATAGTCGTTATTTTTACTTTTCTATTTTTAAGAGTAATCTCTTTTTTAGATCGGGTAACGACAAAAATATCAATGTCTTTGTACTTCTCTCTGGAGAGGAAAGAACCGGTGATAAAGCAGTATTTGGCAGGAATTTGGGCTAAAAGCTGTTCGGCTTCTTTCAGGCGTTCACCAATGAGCTTTTCATTATGGGGGTTGTAGATGATCATTTGTTACTTAAAGTAGAGATAATATATAAATTTTACCATAAAATGGGATTATTATATAAAATAAGTAATATACGATTGGGGTACATCATTGTTGTAACCAAAGAGGTCGGGCACCGCAGTTCCGCAGAACGAATTGCCTGAACAGCTAACTCACAGCCCCAGCCACTCGTCGATGTCCTTGCTGATGCGCTTCATGTTGTCGAGCATGCGCTCCGTGTCGTTCTGCAGCTCATTGATGAGCCTCTGGAGGTTCTCGACGCGCAGTGCGTACCCCTCGCGCCGGTGCACCACGATTCCTGCGTCCATCAGCCGGTTGATGTGGTGGATCACCGTGCCGCGCGTCAGCTCGAGCTGCTGCGCGATCTCATCAGAGCTCAGCGGCCGCTCGCGCCGCGTCTCCTTGATCAGGGTGATGAAGACGCGAAAGCAGCTCTTGTCCTTGTCCCGCTCGCCGAACAGGCCGAGCGCGTTGCCGAGCCATTGCAGCTCGTAATTGATGTCATGCTCCCGCGGTGCAGGCAGGCCGATGAGGGTGATGCGTTTGCGCATGGGGTGATGAAGCCAGCGTATGCTTTAATCTTTTCGGTTTTTCCGGGAGAGGGTACGGCATGCTACACCAATGCCGGAAGAGCGAAAAGCTTATATCGGTGCCGCAACCCAAGAATATCTCTCGTTGCACCAAAAAGATGAAACCGCGCAATGCGATGGTGGAGTTGCTGCTCGCTGCGTTCGCCTCCGTCTCTGTCATCAGTGGTGTTTCCCTCACGGGCGGTTGCTCGTCGAAAGAGGAGCCTCCGGCCAATGAGGAAAGCGGCACGGAACCGCGGGGGCTTGAGGATAAGATTTGGGTAGAGCAGGACTTTAAGGTGACGGTAACGCTCTCAGGCGACCGGCCGCGGGGGCAATCCTCCGAGCCCGACGAAAAGGCAGAGTCCGACCGCATGGTGCAAGAACTCGAGAAGACTCTTGCTGATAAGGAAGGCATCATGGAGGTGCTGGTTACGGACTTTTATAGGGGGTGTAACACACGGAACTTTTCTCTAGGGAATGAAAAAAATTATTTGTTGGAGGTTCCTCACCCAGGGCATTTCGTCGAGGGAAAACATACCTCTGAAGGGCACCCGTCCCTGCACTATGCTACACTCTTCCCGCCTTTTGATGGCACTGCGGGGCCGACATGCCACCGAATTGGGGACATTGCTGTAGCAACAGATCTTCAGGGGTTGGGTATTAGTCATAAAGACTATATCCTCCATAAGGATTCTCTCAGGAGACCATACAAAGTCACCGTTAAGGTTGAGGTGTACATGCAGGTCGAGTTTGACGATACGACCGGGTCAGCTCCCGAGAGGCAGTGGTATGAGGATCCTTTTTTTAATCCCCTGCGAATTCAGGTGAAACTCGAATATAACCGAAGAGATGGATGGGTGTCACCGAAAGTCACTAAATACGCCGGGACGCTGAAAACGCCCGACAACCTTTTATGGGCTGCGATGTTTAGGGAGGATCTGTTTGAAAAGGTGTACGGTCATTATTTCCCCACAGAGATAGCAGAGCGCATCAGGAACAACGATCTCTGGATCCCTGTGAAAAACTGACGTGCGCCGGGGCGCATTCTCGGATAGTTTTCCCAAGCGCACGCCTGCGGCTGGCAGCGCTGCGGGCATGATGGTGACGATGGCACTGGGAGCCGTCCATGCGTTTGATGCGCCTTGTGCAGGCGGTTTCAGCGCCGCTGTTGCTGGAGGGTTCTTGCTCGCCACTTGTCATTTTAAAACAAAACATTTATATATAAGTATCATCTACCATCAACTTCGTTTACTTAAAGTAAACCAAATGAGGTGGTCCCAATGATGGAAGACATCGGGAACGGGCTGCGTCGCACGCAGCGCGGGATGGAGCAGCCCTTCGGCGGGGGCTTCGGTTGGGCACCATTGTGGACGCACCCGGCCAAGCTGCTGCCTGGCAAAAGCACAGGCGGGATCGTCCCCCCCATCACCGGCCCGCGAAGAAGCAGGGCACAGGCGCGTTGATGTGAAATGAGAAAAAAGGAAGCAGAAACGGCAGCGGCGCAGGCGACGGTTGGTACCACGGCCGCAGCGGCAGAGGCGGCATCGGCTTCAGGAATGACTGCAAAAGGAGTGCAGGGATCAGCAGGCATTGCGTCAAAAGCAGCGGCGCTACCGCCGCACCCGCCGCAGCATGAGCACGTTGCCGAGCTGACCGCGACCCTCCAGCGCCTGCAGGCTGATTTCGACAATTACAAAAAATATATTGAGAAAGAAAAGCAGCGCTGGCAGCAGGACGCGCTGCGCAGCCTGGTGAAGGAGCTGCTGCCGACGCTCGATGCGTTTGAGCTTGCGCTGAAGACCGCAGGCAGGAATGGAGCCGATGCGAGGCGCGGCGCCGGCGCGAAGGGAACCGCCCCCGCTGCGGAAACGGAAACGCTCGTGAAGGGCCTGGAGCTGCTCTACGCGCAGTTTGTTTCCGTGCTCAAGGCAAAGGGGCTCAGGCCGATTGAAGCGGTGGGAAAGCACATCGACCCATATCAGCATGAGGTGCTGCTGCAGGAGCAGAAAGCGGGATGTGAGGACGGCATGATCATCGAGGAGCTGCAGAAAGGCTACCTGCTTGGCGATGCGGTGATCCGCACCAGCAAGGTGAGGGTGTGCAAAGCGGTGCAGTCCGGGCAGGCGCACGCGCGCGCTGAGGAGCCGGCAGGAGGCGCCGCGGCGCGTGAAGCGGACAGCGGCGCGCACCAGCCGGACGCGGGGAGGGTGCAGTGACAGCAAACGCGGAGGATAAAACCGGCACCGCAATCACCAAGGACACGCCGCTCGCAGAGGTCCGGAAGCTCGCTCCCTCCTGCCGCTGCAAAGCATGCTCGCACGGCTGCACGATGGGCAGCGGCTTCCTTGCAGAGGATGATTTCGAGCCGCTCGCGAAGTTCCTCGGCATCACCATAGAGGAGCTCAGGCAGAAGCACCTCGAGCCGGTCGAGCAGCTCAACAGGACCATGTGGCGGCCCAGGCTCGAGCGGAAGGAAAACAAGCCGTATGGCAGATGCACATTTTATGATGCAGAAAAAGGGTGCACCGTGCATCCCGCAAAGCCATTGCACTGCAAGGTGAGCATGGGCTGCAGGCCGTACGCAGGCAAGCTGCACGCGTGGTTCGTGCTCAACCATGTGCTCAACCGGCATGATCCCGAAGCGCTGCGGCAGTACGCCGATTACCTCGCGGCAGGCGGCGAGAGCATCCCCGGCGGAAGCATAGAGGAGATTGTGCCTGACGCAGAGCAGCGGCGGCATATCATGCGGTTCGGGGTGCTGAAATGAGGGTTGTTGCGAAATGGTGCACTGCGCTGTAGGGGTTGCTGCGGAGCCTTTCCGTGCCGCTGCGGGAGCCCCGCGATCCGCCTCTCAGCTTCGCGCCTCTGCGGCGCTTCAGGTCGCTTCGTCCAATCCTGCGGAGCACGTCGGCGGGGCAATGCACGCAGCGGCACCGGCTTCCGCAGCAACCCCCCACAGGTGAAAGAAACAGACACAGGTGAAACAACCATGGTGCAAATCAGGATCAATATGCAGCCGGTGCAGGCGAACAGGCGCTTTCTGGCGTCGGAGCAGCTCCTGTGCTACCTGCTCGGCATCGACGAGGCGCTGGAAACGCTGATCCTCTGCAAGCCCGCTGACGTCGAGCTCGTCACGAGCGACTTCAGCCTCTACGAGGCGCTGGGCAGCGTCAAGCCCCATGATTCCTTTGCGCTCAACAGGCTCACCAAGCTGCTGGAGGCCGTTGACGTGATATCGTACCGTTACGCAAAAAGAAGCAGCAAGCCGATCCTCAGGGAAGAGCGCGTCGAGGAGCTCCGGCGACAGGCGCTTGGAAAGCAAGGGGAACAGCAGCCGGGAAAAACAGATATGGCCGCAATACCCTCTGGTGAGAAACAGGATGATAAAAGAAGGTAAAAAACGAACAGGAAGGTGAACAACCATGGCAGAAAAAACAAAGAAGGAAAAGATTATCGGGATTGATTTGGGCACTTCAAACAGCGCAGCCTCCGTGCTGCAGGCGGGCAAGCCCGTGATCATCCCAAGCGCAGAGGGCGCGACGCAGTACGGGAAAGCGTTCCCGAGCTTTGTCGCGTTCACGAAAGACGGGCAGCTGCTCGTGGGTGAGCCCGCGCGCCGGCAGGCGGTCAGCAACCCGGAGCGCACGATCATGGCAGCCAAGCGCAAGATGGGGACGACGCACAAGTACCGCATCAACGGCAAGGAGTACACGCCGCAGCAGATCTCCGCATTCATCCTGCAGAAGATCAAGAAGGACGCGGAGGAGTTCCTTGGCGAGCCGATCAGCAAGGCGGTCATCACCGTGCCGGCCTACTTCGATGACAACCAGCGGCAGGCGACGAAGGACGCGGGCGCGATCGCAGGCCTTGATGTCGTGCGCATCATCAACGAGCCGACGGCAGCATGCCTTGCGTTCGGCCTCGACAAAGGGGACAAGGAGATGAAGATCCTCGTCTTCGACCTCGGCGGGGGGACGCTGGACGTGACGATCATGGACTTCAGCGACGGCGTGTTCGAGGTGAAATCAACGTCCGGCGACACGCAGCTCGGCGGAACGGACATGGATGGGGTAATCGTCGACTTCATCGCGAAGGAATTCAGGAAGCAGGAGGGCGTCGACCTCAGCAAGGACAGCGTCGCCATGCAGCGGCTGCGCGAGGCCGCGGAGAAGGCAAAGATCGAGCTCAGCACCACGGTGGAGAGCGACATCAACCTGCCGTTCATCACCGCGACGAACGAAGGGCCCAAGCACCTCCAGATGCGGCTGACGCGGTCGAAGCTCGAGGAGCTGATCGACCCGCTCATCCGGCGCTGCAAGGGGCCGCTGGAGCAGGCGCTGAAAGACGCAAAGATGCAGCCGAAGGACATCGGCAGGGTCATCCTTGTCGG
>CAYYLB010000037.1:0-12102 GCA_964472345.1 uncultured Methanosarcinales archaeon | reverse complement strand
GGTCTGCGGTACTGGAAACGCCTATTGGGATGGGCTCTTATTTTACGCAAGCTTTATAAATAAGTTATAATTTAATGATAAGATTTAATTAATATTTAGTTGTTTTATAAAAATTATGGGGGTGCCACCTATGGCAGAAAAAGAAAGCAATGTAACAACAGTATCCATCCCAAAGCCGCTGTTTGAGAAGATAAAGAAGCGCTGCGAAGGGACAGGCTTCAACTCTGTGAGCAGCTACGTGACCTATGTGATGCGGCAGGTGCTCTCAAAGACGGAGGAAGAGGGCCGCCCGCAGGCGAAAGACGAGCCGTTCTCCGCAGATGACGAGAAGCGGGTGAAGGAGCGGCTCCGGAGCCTGGGCTATCTCGACTGAGCAGCATGACCAAGGTTTTCCTGTTCGGCATCGACGGAGCGGCTCCTGAGCTCATCTTCGGGCGGTGGAAGGAGCACCTGCCCACTATCCGCAGGCTCATGGAGCAGGGCTGCTTTGGCACGACGAGAAGCACCATCCCGCCGCTGACCATCACGGCGTGGAACTCGATGATCTCGGGCAAGGATCCGAGCGAGATCGGCGTGTTCGGCTACACCTACCGCGACGCGCAGGGCGCTCCCAGGCTGGTGAATTCGCAGCATATCCGCTGCAGGCTGCTGTGGGACATCCTCGGCGAGCGCAAGAAGAGCATCGCGCTGTTCGTGCCGCTCTCCTATCCCGTGAAGCCTATCAATGGCTGTATGGTGAGCGATTTTCTCACGCCAGGCGTTGAAAGCGACTGCGCGTATCCTGCGTGGCTGCATGAGAAGGTCAGGAACGTCCCGCGGCCGGAGGCCTTCTTTGACGTGGTCGCGGGGCTGGCGGGGCACAAGGGCCTTGCCATCGAGACGCTGCTTGAGCGGACTTACGCGATGACGGACATGCAGCTCACGCTGGCGAAAGAGCTGCTTGCCACGCAGCCGTGGGACTTTTTCATGGCAGTCATGCTCGGCACGGACAGGCTGCAGCACATGCTGTGGAGGCATTTCGATGAGACGCACCGCCGCCACATCCCGAATTCGCCGCACAGGAGCGCGCTGCTCGACTATTATATCTACCTTGACAAGAAGCTTGCGGAGCTGCTCGCATTGCTGGATGAGGACACGGTGGTCATCGTCGCGTCGGACCACGGGATGGTGAAGCAGGAAGGCAAGATCAACCTGAACAACTGGCTGCTCGGGCAAGGCTACCTCGTGCTGAAGCAGGGAGCCGATCCGCGTGCGAAGCAGCGCTTTGATCTCTCGCTCGTCGACCTTGACAGGACGCTCGCGTACGGGAGCGGGGCGTATCAGGCGCGGGTGTACATCAACAGGAAGAAGGCCGGACAGTCGTATGAGCGCATCGTGCAGGAGCTCATCGAAAAGCTGCGTGCAATCCCCGACGATGGCGGGAAAAAGCTCGAGACCAAGGTGTACCGGAAGGAGGAAATCTACCGGAATCCGGAGCTGCCGGAATGCCCGGACCTGACGGTGTATTTTGATGACCTGCGTTGGGCGTCCAATCCCGATTTCGGCGCGGAAGGGCTCTACTCCTGGGAAACGGCCGTCGGTGCGGACAGCGCAGGCCACTCGCGGAGCGGGAGCTTCCTCATTGCCGGCAAGGGGATCGCGCGCAGGGGGCCGATCGCGGAGATTGACATTGCGCAGATTGCTCCGACGGTTCTTGATCTGCTCGGCGTGCCGATCCCTCCTGATATCCGCGTGCCAAAGGCGGAGGTGCGGCAGTGAGCCACTTTTACGAGTCGGTGCTCATCGACACGGTGGACGGCTTCCAGTTCAAGAGCTATGCGAATGAGCATCCCGCGGACTTCATCATCGCAAAGCCAAAATATGTCCCCCGCGGCGTCCTGCACGGCGACGGGCTGAGCTACCGCTTCCTGTTCTCGCGCTGCATGGTGCGGTTCAACCTGTTCGCGGCGAAGGGGAAGCTTGCTGCTGCGGTCGCGCAGCTCCGCGAAAAGCACCCTCAGTATCTCTATGAAAGCGCGGAGCATGGCACCTGGTTCTTCGGCGTCCCCCGCAACAAGATCGCACGGGTGCACGATCCGCGGCAGGGCCTGCAGGAACTGCTGCTGATGCCGAAGAAGGATCTCGACGGATACCTGGCACTTGTCGTTGAGCTTGTCGAACTCCTGCAGCAGGGAGGGGTTGCGTCGCGCGACCTGGGCATCACCCACTCGACACTGCTGGGAAATTATACCTTTGGGAAATCGGACATCGATATCATCATCTTCGGCAAAGAGAACGGATGGAAGATCCTGCGCTTTCTTGAGGAAGCGAAGCATCCGCAGCTGCGCTGGAAGACGGAAGCGGAATGGAAGGACTATTACCAGACGCACCGGACCTCAGAGTCATCGCACTTTACCGAGGAGGAATATGTGAAGCAGATGCTGCGGAAGCGCTCCGAAGGGATGTTCGGCGGTTCGGTGTTCACGCTGTTTATTGTCGAGGAGCCGGATGAGGCATGGTGCCCCTGGGGAGCGGAGCGTTACGAGCGGCTCGGCCTGGTGACCGTGGAAGGCGAGGTCGCCGACGCGAGCAACAGCATCGTGCGGCCGGGCTATTACGGGCTGCGGCATTCCACCATTGTCGAAGGCCAGCCGCAGGTCCCTGTCTCGCGCGTCGTGAGCTACTCGGTCCCATTCATGCAGCAGGCGCGCGAAGGGGAGCGGATCCGCGCCTGCGGACTGCTTGAGAAAGCAACGCCGCGCGACGGCGGCCCGGCGTACTATCGCATCGTCGTCGGCTACTTCGATGCCTACCTCGGCGGCCGTCGTGAGCAGGAATACATCAAGGCGGTGGGGCTGTAAGATGCACTTTTACGAATCCTCGATCATCACCACGGTCGACGGCCTCCAGTGCCAGGTGTACAGCAATGAGCATCCTGTCTCGGGCATCCTCGTCAAGCCGAAGTACATCCCCACGGACCGCGTTGAAAGTGCAGCGCTGCCGTACCGCTTCATCGGCGGCAAGAAGATGAACCGCCTGAACTGGTGGATCGACCGCGCGGAACTGCGGCGCTACATCGCGCGGTTTCAGGAAGCTTACCCGGAGTACGTCTTCCACGGGGGGCCATTCGGCAAGGAGCGCCTCTTTTTCATCGTCCCCATCGGGAAAATCGAGCGTGTCTATTATCCCCGGCGAGGGCTTACGGAGCTGATGGGCATGCCGCAGCACGCGCTTGACGAGCACCTCCGTACCGTCTCTGCGTTCGTGCAGTTCGTGCTGGGGAGCGGCATCCCGCTGAAGCAGATCGGCGTCACGTATTCGACGCTCATGGGGCACTACGTCTCATCAGTTTCTGATATCAATCTGGTGGTGTACGGCAAGGACGCCTACCGCAGGCTGCTGGGGTGGCTCGAGACTGCGCAGCATCCGTCATTGCGGTGGAAGACTGATGCTGAATGGATGCAGTTCTACAAGGGAAGGAACCGCTTTGCCATCTTCACCAAGGATGAATTTCTGCGCGTGATGCGGCGGAAGAAAAGCGAGGGCTACTTCAACAACACCCTGTTTGTCCTGTTTTGCGCGGAGGAGGAGCATGAAGTGTGGTTGCCGTGGGGCAGCGAGACGTATGAGGCGCTCGGCGCGGCGACGGTCGAAGGCACGGTCGCTGATGATGCCGACGGTTCCGTGCGGCCGGGCTGCTATGGTATCACTGGCTCTCAGCTCATCGATGGGCCGAGCGATGTGCCGGTGAAACGCGTCGTCTTCTATTCGCGGGACTATTGCCTGCTTGCGCGGCGCGGCGAGCGCATCCGCGCCTGCGGACTGCTTGAGAAAGCAACGCCGCGCGGCGGCGGCCCGGCGTACTATCGCATCGTCGTCGGCTACTTCGATGCGTACATCAGCGAGCGGCGGGAGAAAGAGTATATCAAGGTTCTCGGGGGCCCGGCATGACAGAGCGTACGGGAGCGGAGCAGCGGGCGCCTGAAGCATCGCTCCTGCATGAGGATGTCTCTGCGCGCGAGGGCTGCGCTTTTTGTACGGAGGCCTTGCTGCCCCTTGGCGCGCACACGAGGTATGGAGCAATTGTCATTTACCGCGTCGGAGATGCCTCTTCCGGATGGTTTGCGACGCTCTCGCCGAAAACAGGGGGCGATGCTGATCGCGACTTCACCATCCAGCTCATGCCCGTCGCGCACCTGACCCATTTTGCGCAGGTTGCCGGAACGAGGGCGCTGTCTGCCAGTTATGGCATCGCGTTTGCGCGCCTGAGCAGGGCGATGACGCAGGTGATGGCGGCTGCGGGCGGCGGGCCGATCACCGGCGTGAGCGACACACGGGATGAGGGGCTCGCGGTTGCGGCCTACGGGAAGTGTACCACATGGAAAGAGAAGAAGGAGCACCTGCACATCAAGCTGTTCCCGTTCCGCGGCGCTTTCGGGCAGCCGTTCACGGTGGACAGCTCGTTCCTGCGGAAGGAAGTTTTCACCGATCCTGCGTCAGGCGAGGAGTTTGTGAAGATGAAACCCGTCCGGAAGAATGCCATCGCCTCGGAGCGGCTTGTGCCGCTTGCTGAGCAGCTGATGGAGGCAGCATGCGCGTGAGTGCGGTTGACCTCCACAGCCACACGAATGTCTCGGACGGGGAGCTTTCTCCCGGAGAGCTTGTCGATCTCGCCGCTGCACGGGGCGTGCGGTTCCTTGCGCTCACCGACCATGAGGCACTTGAGGGCATTGCGCGTGCGCAGGAGCGTGCACGGCAGCGCAGCGTTGAGCTCATCCCCGGCATTGAAATCAACTGCCATGAGCGGGAGCGCGGCTTTGCGGATGTCCATGTTGTCGGATTATTTCTTGATCCCGGCAATGAGCAGCTCGCGGCGTTCTGCGAGCGGGTAAAGCGGCAGCGGATCGCGCAGAAGCGGGAGATGATCCGGAAGCTCCAGAAGCTCGGATTCGCAATCACCTTTGAGGAAGTCGCTGCGCTGGCCGGCTACTCGATCGGCCGGCCGCATATCGCGCAGGTCCTCATGCGCAGGTATCCTCAGCAGTTTCCGACGACGCGGAGCGTTTTCGAAGCGTATATCGGACGGGGCAGGCCGGCGTATGCTGACCGGAAGGAGCGTGTTGCCATCCGGGATGCAGTGCGGCTGATCCGCGGGGCGCAGGGCATCGCCGTGCTCGCGCACCCCGGCATATCTTCACCCGAAGGCGGCGGGAAGCTTGTCCAGCTGTTTGCGGCTGCCGGCGGCCAGGCAGTTGAGACCCGGTATGCCTATGACCTGATCAATGGGCTGAGCGCAGCGCAGTCACGGAAGCTGAACCATCGGTTTGAGAAGCTTGCTTCCCAGCACGGGCTGCTTGAGTCGGGCGGCTCGGATTTCCATGGGAGCATCCGCGAGACGATCCAGCTCGGAAGCACAGCTGTTCCCGTTACTTTTGTGCGGCGGATGAAAGAAGCGATCGGTTTGCGCTGAACCATTCGATAAACGCTGCGAGCCCCCGGGCCAGCGGCGTGCGGGGCTTCCAGCCGAGCAGCTTCTTTGCTTTTGTGATGTCTGCGGAAGTGACGGGGACGTCCCCTGCCTGCTCCGGCTGCTCAGCGATGATCGCTTTTTTCCCTGTTGCCTGCTCGAGCCTTGCGATAAGGTCCCTGAGCCTGACCGGCTTGCTGTTCCCGAGGTTGATGATCTCGTAAGGGAGTTCTTTTTTCAGGCTTGCGAGGATACCGCCGATGATATCATCGCTGTAGGTGTAATCGCGCATCGTGCTCCCATCGCCAAACAGGGGAATCGGAAGGCCCGCGAACAGGAGCCTCGTGAACTTGTGAATCGCCAAGTCAGGGCGCTGGCGCGGGCCGTAGACGGTAAAGAAGCGCAGGCAGGTGACGGGGATTTTATACAGGTGGTGGTACGTGTAGCAGAGCTCTTCGCCTGCTTTTTTTGTGGCGGCATACGGCGAGATGGGCCTGAGGTCGGTGTCCGCTTCGGAGAATGGCGCGCGGTTAAGGCCATAGACACTGGAACTTGAGCCAAAGACGAATTGCCTGGCGTTGTGCCGGCGTGCGAGTTCCAGCAGATTGAGCGTGCCCTTGACGTTGACTTCTTCGTAGAGAAGCGGCTGCGCGATGCTCGGGCGGACGCCTGCGCGTGCGGCGAGGTGCACGATTTTCTCCGGCTTTTCTTTCGCGAATATCTTTTTGAGTGCGTCAATGTCGCGGATGTCTGCGCGGTAGAGCGCGAAGTTCCTGTTTTTCCTGCAGCCTGCGACGTTGTGCTCTTTTATCGCCGGATCGTAGAAGTCATTGAAGTCATCGACGCACACGACGCGGCGGCCGCCGCTGAGCAGCGCTTCGCAGAGATGTGATCCGATGAAGCCGGCGCCGCCGGTGACAAGGGTGCTCATCGTTCCCCTCACTGCCCGATGCCATGGTACCCGAAGCCGAGCACGGTCATGTGCTGCCGGTCGTAGACGTTCCGCCCATCGAACAGCAGGTTCCCTTTCATTGCCGCCCGCACTTTCGCCATGTCCAGCCCGCGGAATTCGTCCCACTCCGTAGCCAGCACGAGCGCGTGCGCGTCCCGTGCGGCATCTTCCGGCGAGTCCGCGTAGGCGATGCTGCCTGCGAAGATCTTTTTTGCCTCTTCCCGGGCTTCAGGATCGTATGCCCTGACCGCTGCGCCGCGCTTCAGGAGCTCATTGATTATCGTGATGCTTGGCGCCTCCCGCATATCGCTGGTCTTCGGCTTGAAGGAGAGCCCCCATACCGCAATCTTCTTTCCCGCGAGCCCATCGCTGAACGCTGCCACAATCTTTTCCGCCATGCGGAGCTTTTGCCGTTCATTGAATGGGTCGATCTGCCTGATGATCTGCGGGTCGCATCCCTGCTGCTGCGCGAACACCGTGAGCGCTCGCACGTCTTTCGGAAAGCAGCTCCCGCCATACCCTACTCCTGCGTTCAGGAAGCGCGGCCCGATGCGGTCATCAAGCCCCATCACACGGGCGACCGTCCTGATATCAGCGCCGATCCGGTCGCAGATATTCGCGATCTCGTTGATGAATGAAACTTTCGCCGCGAGGAATGCGTTCGAGGCATACTTGGAAAGCTCTGCAGTCTCCCAGTCCGTCCAGACAACCTCGATGTAGGGGCGCACGATGCCCGCGTAGAGCTCTTCCATGACCTGCTTTGCCGGCGACGAGGGGTCTTTCATGCCAATGACGATGCGGTCCGGGTGGTTGAAGTCGTGGATCGCCGCGCCTTCCTTCAGGAATTCCGGGTTCGAGACCACGTCGGCGCCCGCTTTCGGGCTCTGTTCTTTGATGAGCTGTTCGACGCGCCGCGCGGTGCCAGGCGGAACGGTACTCTTATTGACGATCACCTTGGTGCCGTTGCTGTGCCGCGCGACCGTCCTTGCGACGTCGAAGATGAAGTCAAGATTTGCTGAGCCATCTTCTTTTCCCGGAGTGCCGACGCAGTTGAGGATAACGGTGCCGAATTCGACTGCTTGTTTCGCATCAGCCGTGAATGTGAGGCGCTTCTTTTCCAGGTTCTCCCTGACAAGCTCCCGAAGCCCCGGCTCGTAGAACGGGATCTCACCCCTGTTGAGCTGACTGATCTTCTTTTCATCGACATCGCAGCAGAGCACCCTGTGGCCAAGGTTTGCGAGGCACGCCCCTGAGACGAGCCCTACATATCCCGAGCCAACGACTGCCACGTTCATAGTGGTGTTCCCGCCGCTGCCTTGAGCTTATGCCACTCATACGCTTCCTCGAGGGCCTCGAAGCTCCCGATGTCAAACCAGCGCTCGCGGAAGATAAACCCGTAGAGCGGCTCCTGCCGCATCAGCCATGTGACAAAATCGCCGGGATTATCCTTTTTCCCGCCCTGCGCCGCATACTCACGGAGCTTCCTCATGCTTTCCCCAGTGAAGATGTAGCAGGCAGTGCTGACAAGGCTCGTTTTCGGGCTTGCCGGCTTTTCCTGGAACTCAACGACTCTGCCATCCCCGTCAAGTTTTGCCACACCATACCTCTTTGCAGCCTTTTCCTTCTCCTTGATGTCGAAGAGCGCAACCGCATCCGCTTTTTTTGCCTTGGAGAAGCTCACAAAGTCCCTGAGGGAGAACTCAAAGAGATTATCGCCTGCTATCACAAGAATGTCGTCGTCAATGCCTTTCCTTTCAATGACCAGCTGTAGATCACCGATTGCCCCGATGCGTTCATCATTGCTTTTCGTGCCATCGCTAAAAAGATGGACTTTCTTTTTTGGCTTGTAGGTTTCACGCCAGCTCCAGAAGTTCGGCAGGAAACGGTCGTTCGTGACAACAAAGACCTCGTCAACCTCATCGAGCTGCTCGACCTGGTCCATGATGTGGCCAAGAATGGTTTTTTCGCCTATGGAAAGGAGTGCTTTTGGCTGGTTTTGCGTGAGTGGATAGAGCCGCGTCGCGTACCCTGCGCAGAGCAAAATGCATTTCATGATGTCGTGGGGCGGCCACCCAAAGATTTATCCGTGGTGGGAAGCCCGTTTTCCTCCATGATCAATCTTCTCTTTTGGTTAATAAGGTTATTTCAATTACTCCTTTTACAAACAAGTCAAATGCTACAACAACCCAATCAGAGATTATGAATGTTTGTCGGTAAATATTGATGAATAGTAAATAGAGTAATGCAAGTGATGAAATCATTAGTGAAACTGCCTGTAATATTTTTGCTCTCATCTTACCACCGCAAAAATGATCATCCCTACCGTGAATAATATCGCTAAAATACCAAGTACTAATGCAATGGTATCTAAACCTATCTTTTTTATTTTTTCCATTTTTTAGTTCCCCCACCCACGTTTATTAAATTGTGGGTATTTGTTTTTAGTCATGGCGACCACCTCATCACTAAGGCGGGCGCTTAGTCGTATTTATTTTGGGAGTCAGTCATTTTACCACTCTTGGTTTCGTGAGACTTTGCCCCTTTAAAAAGATTGTGCCGATTTCCATGAAAAAAAAGGGTGGACAGCTTCCCGGTTTTCCCGCGGAGCGCGGTACAAACTCAAATAAGGGTATTTGTTTAGGGGCGCGGGTCATAACGTGCCAGCGCTTCGCTCCGTTCGCTCGTTGCGCTCGGCAGAGCCTCGGCAACCATCATTTCGCACCAACCCTGCACGAGCGAAGCGGGTGCTGGCGTTTGATGGGAGTTCACGACAACCCACCCTATCAAAAAAAGAAGGAAAACGTGATCAGAACCCCCGCCGGAAAAACAAGACGCCGAGCAGCCCGCCGGCAATGTCCAGCGCAAGATCCCCCATCGTGTTGGCGACGCTCACCTGCATCTGCAGCAGCGGATAAGCGGCATCCACAAGGAACTCAAGGAACTCCCACAGCACCCCCGTTGTGACGACCGCAGCGACGACAAAAAGCCCGCTCAGCGCAGCCGGGAGAGGAGCAACAGCGCCGGCGCGGCGCAGCTGCCGGAGAAGAAGGCAATAGCTCACCGCAAGCGCCATGCTTCCGGCAAGATGCAGCGGGACATCAGCCCAGGGGATGTGGCGGTAAACGCCGAGCGCAAGGAACAGCAGCGCAACGGCCAGCACAAGCAGCGGCAGAGAGAAGATCCGCAGCGCAGCGCCAAAATGGATTGCGCGGAAGGGGATGCCATCCATGCTCATTCACCGCGCAGGATGAAGGGCAGCGAGCCCGCAAGACCGCCGAGCAGGCCCAAAAACAGGTCCTCCATCGTATCGGCAACGCTCGGCTGCGTCGACCACTGCAGGAACGTGTCAAGCAGGAACTCGTGCAGCTCCCAGAGCACCGCCGTCAGCCCGACCAGCGAAACGGCAAACAGCAGCAGGATGGCTGGGGAGAACGGAGCAAGCCTTCGCAGCAGCAGCGTATACGCGATGCCGATGCTTGCTCCGCCGAAGAAATGCATCGGCACATCAACCCAGGGTGCAGTCTCATAAAGCTCAAGCGCAGAAAGAATGAGATGCACAGCCAGGACAGCGATCGGGAATGCGAAGAGTTTCAGCAGCTCGCGGGGCCTAACCATAATAATACTTTCCCCCCTTCTTCTGCTCGCGGTCTTTCAGCGAATCGGGCTTGTTCGCCCGCGGCCGTCCGCTCTCCACATCCCGGCGGAACGTGATCCCCACCTCACGCAGGAACAGGTTCATCCCTTCCTCCATCACGAACGGCCCCTGAGCTGAGCCTGAAAGCGCCGGCGTCCCCTGGAACACGAGCAGCCGGTTGCTGAGATAGTCCAGGAACAGCAGGTCGTGGTCCACCACAAGGACCGTCGCTCCCTGCTCGAGCACAAACCGCTTCAGGATCTTTGAAAGGACAAGGCGCTGTTCGACATCAAGGTAGGCGCTCGGCTCATCGAGAAGGAAAAGCTCCGCATCCTCGCTGAGCGCCTTGGCGATCGAAACCCGCTGTAGCTCGCCGCCGGAAAGCTGGCTCAGCTGCTTGTCAAACAGCGCCTCGAGCCGGAGCGGCTGGATCAGGAGCGAGGCGTGCTTCTGAATCGCCTGCTGCAGGACATGCACCACAAGCTGGTCGCCCTCAACATCGAGATACTGCGGTTTGTACGCGACGCGCACGGAAGCCGAAACGCTCCCGGCATCAGGCTGCAGCAGGCCTGCCAGCATCTGCACGAAGGTCGTCTTGCCGATGCCGTTCTCCCCGAGCACGCCGACCACTTCGCCGCGATAAATCTCGCCGCCCGCAGCAGCGACCGAAAAATCGCCCAGCTGCTTGCGCAGTCCCTTCCACGAGCACAGGGAAACACGCCGTTGCTGCTCAATCAGCGGCGTACGCTCGAAGGTGATTGCATGGTCCCGGAAACGGGTGTTCTCCTCGCGCAGATAGCCGGAGAGAAAGACATTGACCCCTTCTTTTGCGCTTTTGACGCCGGAGACGACCCCGTAGGCGCCCTCCTCACCGTACAGGATATGGACCAGATCGGCGATTGCGTCAAGAACGATCAGGTCGTGCTCAACGGCGATGACCGAGCTCCGCGCAGCAAGCGAACGGATGAATGCGCTCGCATTGAACCGCTGCCTGATATCCAGGTAGCTCGTAGGCTCGTCGAACAGGTACACATCAGCCTGCTGCAATGCGGTCGCGGCAATGGCGGCGCGCTGCATCTCTCCTCCTGAGAGCTTCGTCACGTCGCGCTCCATGATGGCCGAGAGCGCAAGCTGCTCCGCGACCGCATCCAGCATGCCGGCAGCATCTGCCTTCGCAAGAAGCTCCCGCACCGTCCCCTGCGCTTTCTTCTGGATCAGCTCAATCTGCTGCGGCTTGTACCGCACGCGCATGCTGCCGGCAGCCGCCTTCTCGAAGAACTGCTGCGTCTCGGTCCCCTTGAAGAAGTCGATTAGCTCCCTGGGCGTCGCTTCCCGCTCGTTCCCCAGGTTCGGCTGCAGCACACCCGCGAGGACCTTCATCGCCGTTGACTTGCCGATGCCGTTCACCCCGACGATGCCGACGACCTGCCCGGCGAGCGGTGTCGGCACGTTGAAAAGCCGGAACTGGTTCCTCCCGTACTGGTGGATCGGCTGCTGCTTCAGCTGCTCCGGAAGCCGCACGATCCTGATCGCGCCGAACGGGCACATCTTCGCGGAAACCTTGTGCATCTCCGTGACCACCTCTTCCGCAATCTCCGATTTTCCGCTCGGACCGATGTGGAAGCCTTCGCCTCCTGACCGGTTCAAGGGGTCATACTTGATGCATTCGTGCCCGCATTTGTTCGGATGGCACTTGTCCCTGTCGACGATAGCAGTGACCTTGCGCATCTTCTCGCGGCACGACGCTACATTTAAATAGCTTTGCTCTCCCGCAGCCGCAATGAAATGCGAGCTCTGCAAGGCGGCGATCGAGCAGCTGTTCCTCGGGAAAATCAAGGGAACGATCATCAAGGACGCAAAAGGCAAGCTGCACACCGTCTGCTTCGGCTGCCAGAGAAAGTTCAAAAATGAGAAGCGGCAGATGCTCGAACCGCTAGAATAAAATTCCGCCCTTATAGCTCAGTGGCAGAGCGACTGCTTCGTAAGCAGTAGGCCGGGGGTTCAAATCCCTCTAAGGGCTTGAGCGAAGCGAAAGCGCTTAGAGGTAAGAAACGCAAGTTTCTGTGTCTC
>CAYYLB010000036.1:0-12783 GCA_964472345.1 uncultured Methanosarcinales archaeon | reverse complement strand
AAACTATTGTCTGCTTCGCAGTTATTGATGTTAAAGTAAGTAAAAACTACGGCACCTATCTGATTTTCGGCAGTAAGAAAACTCTGCGCTCCTTTCGGTCGCTTGCCCCGCTGCGCTCTCACTCCATTTTTATGTCCTGCGGGAGTGAACTACTGCGGGCTTCGCTTCGCTCAGCCCGCAGGGTTCTTGCGCAGCCGCGCACTAAACAGCATAAAAAGAATCCATAAGGGAATAATACACTATCAAAAATTTAAGACTTTATTTTTAGGCTTGCCCTTGGGGGGCTATCCATTGGACTTCTTGTTCCTGATCGTATCGAGCGGACTTCTTACTCTCCTTATCTGCTCCTGCGTCACTTGGGTGTAGATCTGTGTGGTTTCGAGATGGGAGTGGCCAAGCAGCTCCTGGATGACCCGCACGTCCGTTCCATGCTGGAGCAGATGGGTGGCAAAGCTGTGGCGGAGGGTATGGGGTGAGATGTCTTTCCTGATGCCTGCCTTTTCAGCCACCCGCTTGAGCATCTGCTGGACGCTCCGTGGTGAGAGCGGCTTCTCTTTGGAGAAGAGGTAGGCCCCTTCATACTTTTCAAGATATTTGCGCAATTCCTTGATGATACCATCGGAAATGATGATCATCCTGTCTTTGGCACCCTTGCCGCGACGGACCCACCCTATCTTTTGATCGAGTTCGATGTCGACCACCTTGAGACTTGCGCATTCGCTTACCCGTAATCCCGAACCATAGAGCATCTGCAGCAAGAGGCTGCTTTTCCGGGTTGGGGCGGCATCGATCAGCCGAAGGACTTCTTCTTCCGTCAGGACTATGGGCAGCTTTCGCGCTGGCTTGGGACTTTTGAACGAAAGGTAGTTCTTCTGGAGAATTTCATCGTAATAGAACCGGAGGGCGCTTTTCATCAGTGAAACGGTTGCAAGACTTGAAGTGTCGGTGTGTTCTGCCAAGTAGAGTTTTATGTCTTGCTGGGTTACGTCCGCGGGTTGTTTTTTGATGAAGTCAAGAAATCGCTTGTTGTGGTAGACATATGTCTTGACCGTCCTCGGGCTCAGACCCCGCAGTTTTAGCTCTGTGAGCAGGTCCTCAAGCATGGTTTTGCCTCTTTTTTATTTCCCCGCATAAAACATTCGTCTAATGTATATTATACGAATTTTTAAGTATTTATAGTTTTCGCATAAAACTTTTAATTTTTGATTAAATAGTTTATTACTAATTTAGATTAGATTAAGACTAAAAGTTTTTGTTTTAGCTTGAAATATTTATTTAATTTGTTGAATAAAACTTTTAATCTTCAACAAAAGATTTTAGTGACAGGTTCAGGAGGTTCTCCTTGGCCTGAAGCTCTTTGAACTCGGGATTGAGCTTCATAAATGGTGTGCCGTTGAAGTAGGATTTGATAATAGGGATGCCCTTTTCGATGAGACTGGTTATGTGATGCTGCACGAGCGATTCAGTGTAGCCAGTCTGCGCTGTGATATCGGCATAGGTGAGGGGCTTTTCCTCAGTGTAGAGAACGAGGAAGACCTGCTTTTCCGGGTGGGTGAGGGGATGGACTTCGAAGCGCTTGACCTGGCCTTCCAGAAGCAGCTCGATATGGCCGAGGCGCTCCGCGAGCTGGCTGAGCTTCTGATGGAGCTCCTGCGCATAGGCATAATTGGACTGGATCTCGTCGGTATTCTCGTTGATTGCCGCACGGTGCTCATCGAGCTCGTCGCGGAACTGGGCAAGCATGCCTCCAAATAAGCGCTTGAAGATGGTCATAGAGCTACCTCCGCTTCATGAACCCTGCTTCACACCAACCCCCCGAAGCAGTTGAGAGGAACGCTGCGGTGTTTAAAAAGGTTGTGGTTTGAGCGCATTATTGAAAAGTTCCCGTTCGCTACGCGGAAAAGTGCGCTTTCCTGAGCCTCGTACCGAGTCCGAGGCGCTCGAGTTAATCGTCCTTCGGACTCGAGTCGAGCTAGAGCCTGGCAGGCATCCTGCTCACGCCGGCACGGAGAACGTGCAGCGTCCTCCTGGGTGTCGTGCCGAGCCCGACACGCACACTGGCCATCTTGGCGAACTTTTCAATAACGCCGGTTTGAGCTTATTTCTCGTCGAAGATGTGCTCTTTTGGGGCTTTTATGGAGCGGCTGAAGTAGGTTTTCTGCTTGCTGTCGTGGACAACGCTCACTTTTTGGGTGTCTTCCAACTCCTGCAGCAGGCGGTAGAGGCTGCTTTTTGAGCAGAGCCGCTGCTCCTCGACGAGCATTTCCTTGAGCTGCGTGGCGGAGACTTCGCGGTATTTCTCGATGTAGCTGAGGATCACGTTCTTGGCATAGGCTTTGCTGTTGCGGGTGAGCTTCCTTATGATGCGCTCCTTGAGCGATGCGCTTTTCTTCTCAGCGACGGTATGGAGCGAATCGAGGCGCTTATGCAGCTCGCTGAGGCGCGTGTGCTGGCCGTCGTGCAATGCCGCGAGCACGCCGACTTTCCGGTCGAGCTGCCGGACACGATGATCGAGCTGCTGGGCGCTCCTGATAGCGAAGTGGCTCTCGAGCAGCTGCCGGATGTCCTGCGGGGTGAGCAGGTGCGTGTCGAACTTGTCCTGGAGGGCGATAATGGTCTGCTGCTGGCGCTCAAGTTTCCTGTGAAGAAACTGGATCCACTCGTAGAGCGTGGCGGTGTCCTGCCTGACGCCGGCGAACGCGCCCTTGAGGCTGCGGTCGATCTTGTCCCAGTCGCGCCCTCCTGCGAAAAGCCCCATGGGAGCTGTGATGCGCGGGACGTTAATAAACCTTTTGGTGACGTTCGCTGGGACTTGCTGGGACTATGTTGGGAACAACTTGGGAATATATTGGGACTATTTAGGGAACGCTTTCCTCTTATTTTTTGTATATTTTGGGAATATAGTAGGACTTCTATGGTCCTGTCTCAGTCGGTCCTGGGACTACTTTGGGACTTGAGCTTATCCTGCGGTGAGATTTGCGGAGTTTGTGGAAAGCGGTTTTGCGAACGTTTTGGCGGAGGCCTGCGAGGGGGTTGAAGGAATGGTTTATAAATGGCAGGCTGTTTGGGATCAGGATGGGTGCATGGGGCTTTGATAGGGTTGGCGCACCATGTTGCCGCAGATGAGCCCAGAGATGTGGTGTAAAGTGAGGGTTGCCGGCGCTTTTGGCGGCTTTGAGGAAGCAGAAACCACTGTCCGGCAAGCGGAAAAATATGAAAAGTGAGAGTTCAGGCTGGACGAAGAAGCGGCTTGCAGTTGAGCTGAGCAGGCTGAAAGGGTTTGAAAAAGTCGATGTGAGGCTTGAGCAGTATGCGACTCCGAGCGAGATTGCGGCAGACTGGATCTGGCAGGCGGCACTTAAGCCTGATCTGGCGGGAAAAGTGAGCTTAGATGCGGCGTGCGGGCCTGGCATCCTTGGCTGCGGTGCGCTGCTGATGGGCGCGAAGCGGGTATTTTTCGTTGATGCCGAGCAGCAGGCGCTTGAGCTGGCACGCAAGAACGTTGATGCGCTTGAGCAGGCTTATGACATCGGGAAAAGTGAGTTTATCTGCGCGGACATCGCTGATTTTACGACAAACGTGGATGTGGTGCTGCAGAACCCGCCGTTCGGGACGAAGGTTAGGCACCATGACAAGAGGTTCCTGGAGCAGGCGTTTACCGTCGGGAAAACAGTGTACAGCATGCACAAGATCAGCACTGCTGCGTTTGTCGAGGCGGTGGCGCGCGACCATAGGTTTATGATCACGGACCGCTGGGCGTATGATTTCCGCATTCCGCAGCAGCTGCCGTGGCACCGGCGGAGAGCGTATTACGTGAAAGTGGGGCTGTGGAGGATGGTGAAGAAATAGGTCAATTAGTTACTTTTTAGTGGTTACATATAGAAAAGTTTAAAAATGGGAGGCGGTTCCCCATGGGAATGGGAGTCGAAACTGCCTGTATAGTAATATTAAGAATAAGGAAGCCTACGAAGGAGTAGCTGAGCAGGTTCGCGGTGTTGCACAAAGAGCCGGCATCGCTGTCCCCGGCAAGCTTGAGGAGGGGATTGATGATGCTTTCATTTTAGTTCGGGACGAAAAAGCGCCACTCGTTGCGTTTTTGAGCACATGCACCCGCCAAGACTCCGGAGAGCGTTATCTCGTTGCTCGAACGTTCATGCCGGCAGACTCCTCCTGGGGAAGATGTAGCAACTTAGAATGGTACGACCTTCTCTCCTCCGTTTTCCAGTATGCAAAAGAAGAGGAGGATGGGAAAATGAGGTATAATCATCTTGAAATAGATGCAAACCATGATCCTTCTTTCAGAAGAGCGCTTGAGCTGTTCGTTAAGTACCGCCAGAGACATTATGATATTCAATCCTCAGGGGATGTCATCAAGATTGCGTTTGCTAAGAAGCCCCTGAAGACGGTTCAACCGGGCCTGCTTGAGAGATTTGTGGGGGGGTGTGAAGAAGTATGCCGGTTTTCTTTTTCGTTAGATGATGATATAAGCGTAGTATTACCTGCTATTTTGCTGCTCCAAGACGCAGTTCAACACCAGCGCGCCTGCTTTTTTGCTTGAAATTAGGCATTCGCTCGTTTGTGCACGCAATGCAATAGCTCCAGGAGTGCAGCCAAACGCACCGTTACCTTTATCAAGCACGCGGATGTTTTTGCCGTATGGACTTCTGCGTCAGATGCGGGAAGAAGGAGCTTCATCAGGAGTTCCTGTGCGCTGCGTGCCATGCCCAGCTGCACCCACCGGAGGCCGGTCCCTCGCGCAGGAAGAAGGCGCAGCCAAAGCCCGGATCAGCGCACGGGCGTGCAGCAAAGCGGCAGGGGAAGCACGCGGGCTACTTCGAGGCGACGATCCAGCTGCGGAACGTTGAGAAAGAGGTGCATGCGTTCGCTGCTGCGACGTTGGGGCGGGCAGGGATCCGAATCAGCAATGAGCGGTGGCTGAAGCACGGCGTTGACCTGCGCGTTGACGATTTCCGGTTCGCGCGGAAGCTCGGCAGGCAGCTCCAGGCACGGTTTGGGGGACTGCTGCGCGTGACGTCGCGGCTGTTCACGCGCGACCGCCTGTCGGGAAAAGAGGTGCACCGCGTCACGGTGCTGTTCAAGCAGTTTCCCGCGCAGGTTGGGAAGCAGTTTATATTGAAGGGGAGTACGTACACGGTGCGGGCGCTCGGGAGGCATGTCATTGCGGAGGATGCCGGGGGCGTGAAGCGCAGATTCACCTTTGAGGCGCTGGAGAGGGGACGCGTCTTCTGAGTATGGCGGCTGATGACTACCTTGCGGTGCTGCGCGCGCTGCAGGAGCTGCCCTTCGGCGTCGGGAGGCGGCTGCTTGTGGATGTTCTGCGGGGGAACGAGCGCGAGATGGTCACGCGAAGCAGGCTGCACCGGCTTGCGGCGTTCGGGGCGCTGAGCGGCTATGATGCAGCTGAGATCGAGGCGATGATCGAGCGGCTCGCGGCGAACCGGCTTCTTGAGCAGGCCGCGCTGCCAAACAAGCAGTATGTCAAGGTCTATGCGCTGACTGCTGCAGGGAAGGCAGAGCTTGCAGAGCCCCGGCTAGCGGCAACGAGCGTGCAAGGGCGCGTGCTGCCCGCGGCGGCGATCACCGAGCAGGACCGAAAGCTGTTTGCGGCGTTTGATTTCTTTCTCCGCGATTATACCGATGAGCAAAAGAAAGCGATCACCTCAGCTGCGGAACGCATCCTCTGCGTTGCGGGGGCGGGAAGCGGGAAGACGCTGACGCTGACCAAGCGCATCGAGTTCCTGGTGAGGTTCCGCTCCATCAATCCGGAGCGCATCCTGGCGATCACCTTCACCCGGAAGGCACGGAAGGAGATGGAGGAGCGGCTTGCGGCGGCCGGCATCGCCCAGGTGCAGGTGGAGACGTTCAATTCCTTCTGCGAGAAGGCGCTGCTGCGGCATACGGGCCTTGCGTATGGAAAAGGGGTGCGGGTGCTGTCGTTTGGGGAGCGGGTGCGGCTGCTGCGGGAATCCATCGAGAAGCTCGGCGGGCGCGCTGATGAGGTGCTGCTGAGGTTCTATTCATTCGCGCAGCGGCGCGGCAAGACGGATGAGGAGCTGTTCTACCGCTTTGTCTATGACTGTTTCAGCGTGCTGGAGCACTGCAAGACAACGGGGAAACGGCTTGCCGATTTTTCGCAGAAGCAGGGCATTGCAGCGCCTGACCGTGCGAATGCGCAGCTCGTGCACCGGATCTGCACTGCGATGCAGGAAGCGATGGGGCAGCAGGGGCTGCGAGACTATGCTGACCAGCTGCTGGACGCACTGCGGCTGTTTGCGGAGCATCCCGAAACCATGCCGCGGTATGAGCACGTTCTGGTTGACGAGTACCAGGACGTGAATGCGCAGCAGGTGAAGCTGCTGGAAGCGCTTGGTGCGCCGAACCTGTTCTGTGTCGGCGATCCCCGGCAGTCAATCTTCGGGTGGCGCGGCTCAACCGTGCAGTTCCTTCTGGAATTTCCGCAGCGGTTCGGCAGCAGCGAGGTGGTGCATCTGACCAGGAACTACCGTTCAGGGAAGGAGCTCGTGGAGCTGATGAACGCAGCGATTCGCACGCTGCGGCTCCCCGACATTGAAGCGGCGCAGGACGGAGGGAAGGCGGTGCTGGTCCCCTGCGGCGATGAGGAGGGGGAGCGGGCGTTTGTCATGCAGACAATCCTGGAAAGCAGCGCGGCGCGGAATGAGATCTTCGTCCTGGCGCGCACGAACCGGCAGCTGGACGAGCTGCAGGCTGCGTTGCGGGCTGCGGGAATCCCGCATCTTGTGCGAAGCGAAGACCAGCGGAGCGAGCGCGTCGCGAAGCAGGATGAGGTGACGCTGGCGACGGTGCACGCGATCAAAGGGATGGAAGCCGCGCTCGTGCTTGTCGTAGGATGCAGCAGCCTTTACTTCCCCTGCAAGGCGAGCGATCACCCCATCATCGACCTTGTGAAGGAGCTTGATTATGACCGTGAAGAGGAAGAACGGCGCCTGTTTTACGTCGCCATCAGCAGGGCAAAGGAGCAGCTTTACCTGCTGCACGCCGGAAACCTGACGCGTTTTGTGACGCCGGAGATGCAGGCGCTGATGGAGAAGGGCACGGGAAGCGCTCCCATCGCGGAGGATGCGTTTGACCGGCTGAAGCAGTGGCGGAACCGGCTTGCGCAGGAGACTGGCGTGCCGGCGTATGTGATCCTTTCCAATGACACACTGCTCGAGATTGCTGCGCGGAAGCCCGGGACGGCCGCCGAACTTGAGCAGATCAGGGGGATTGGCCCGGTGAAGCTGCAGAAGTATGGGAAGGGAGTGCTGGACGTCCTGTGGCTCGGCGCTTCGCCTTCAACTTCGTAAACTGCAATTGTGTTGCGCCCATGCTCCACTGCTTCTTCTCGCCGAAGTCGATCATCCGCCCAATAAGCCCCTCAAGCTCAGCGCCGGGGCGTGCTGCGTACCAACCCAACAGGTCGGTGGCGTCCCAGATGAGCTGCTCCTGGTCGTCTGCCGTGAATGTAAGTTTCTTCCGGAAGGCTTCGAAGTCGCGCTGTGCGCGCGTGATTGATTGCTCGGGGAGGTCGGGCATGGGGGCAGGAAAATGGCTTGCTTTTATGTAGTTTTCTGTTTCTTCAGCCGAAGCTGCATCACGAGCAACGCAAGCGATCCGGCGCCAAGCTCAGCGGCGTAGAACAGGGCGCGATCAACGAGGGCGATTGCGGCGGCGGCCTCGGGAGGGATGCCCCATGCGTAGAGGAGCGCAATCATCGCCGTTTCCGTAACGCCGAAGCCGCCGGGAACGAAGAGCAATGTGCCGAGCAGCGAGGGGATCATCCACGCGATGATGGCACTAGGGAAGCTTACGGGCTGGCCAAATGCGAGGAAGATGAAATAGGTCTTCAGGAAGATGAAAAGCCAGCCTGCCCCCGTGAGCAGGAAGAGAGGGAGAAAGACATGCCTGGCAAGGAAGATGCGCTGCAAGGCGCGCCTGATGTCGGCGCTGAACTGCCGTGCGGCTGCGGCCATGCGGCTGAATTTCCCATGGACGTAGGCTTTCGCTTCGAGCAGCGGCGCGAGATTGACCGAGCGCTGCGCATAGGCGAAGCCGGGCATGGCGCGCGCAGAGAGGAAGCGGAGCCAGCGCAGGAGCCTTTCGGTGAAGAGGTCAATGATGTTCCGCAGGGCGAGGCTCCGGCGCAGCGCAGCGATGAGAAAGACAAAGACGATGATGAAAATGATGGCCTGTGCGAGGAGGCCGATGTTCGCCGGCAGGCGCAGGAAGAAGACGCTGATGATCAGGGAAAGGGCGCTGAAGAGCGCGTACCAGAGCGCATCAAGCAGCCGGAGGGAGATGACGGCTGAGAATTGCTCGGAGAACGGCTTTTGCTGGAGCCTGGAGAGCAGATGGCCCTTGACGGGCTCTCCTCCGACATTGATCCCGGGGGAGATGGCATTGAAGAACTCGCCGCTGAGGATGACCAGCAGGGCACTGAAGAAAGGAATGCGGAAGAAGAGCATGTAGTTCAACGACCAGGGGAGGTAAAAAAGGAGCATGCTCGCCGCAGCGAGGAGCACAAAAACGGGGCGGGCGCTGCGGAGATTATCGAAGAGCTGCTGGATATCAATGAGGGAGAGGATGAACACAAGAAGCAGCGTGAAGAGCGCAAGGAGGAGGTACTGGCCTGCATTGCGGAGCTGCATGTGAGCCACGAAGCGTGAAGTTTTATAAACACTGCGTTTTCCACCAGTGTGTTTACCGGTGGAAAACCAGTGTGCTCAAAAACCGCAGGTCAGTAGACCCGCGGTTTTTGACATGCTGGGACTCTGGAGAGACCATGGCATTCTTCATCCTGCAGGCGCTGTACTATTTCCTGCCGGCGTATGCGGCGAACATGGCGCCTGTGGTGCTTGGCAAGCTCAATGTCTTTCCGCAGCCGGTTGATTTCGGCCGCACGTGGAAGGGGAAGCCGCTCTTCGGCAGCCACAAGACGTGGGGCGGGCTGCTGTACGCTACGGCTGCGGGAACTGCGGTCTTTGCGGTGCAGCAGCGGCTCTCTGCCGTGCCATTCTTTGCGCAGCTGTCGCTGGCTGATTATGCACTGCAGCCGCTGTTGCTTGGCTTTTTGCTGGCGAGCGGAGCAATCGTCGGCGACCTGGCAAAAAGCTTCGTGAAGCGGCGGCTGGACAAGAAACCCGGGGAGCGGTGGTTCCCCTGGGATCAGCTCGACCTGGTGATCGGGGCGTTTGCGTTTTCTTTTTTCGTGTATGTGCCGCCGGCTTCGGTTATTGCTGCAATCGTCCTTCTGACGCCCGCGCTGCACGCTGCGACAAACCATCTCGGCTACCTGCTTGGACTGAAGAAGGTGACGTGGTAAGGGTGAACAGAACCATTATTTCTTTCTGAGAAAAAACCGCGCCTGCAATCCAAGCCCGAACGCGGTGAGCGCGGCGATGAAGAGCATGCCCGTGAAATACCACTGGAGGAAAAACACCATGAACAGGACCGTGCGGCCGAAGAGCACGGGTGCACGCATCCGCGACAGGAGATGGATCAGCTGGTGAACGAGGTACGCAAGCGCGATGGCGCCGAATGACGGGATGCTGAAGACGACAAATCCCTTGCCAAGCAGCAGCACGGTGACGAGATTGTCCGTGATCGTGTCGGCATACGCGCCGCTCCTGGTCTGCTGCGTCTCCCGCGCAAGAACGCCGTCCAGTGCGTCGAGGAGCAGGTGCGCGATGCCGAAGATGACGAACCAGACATGCTGGCTGAACGCAAACCAGACGGCGGCGAGCCCGGTGAGGAACGAAAGCGCGGTGAGGTGCGCTGCGCTGATGCCGATGCGCCTGAGAGGCAGCACCACGGGACGGAGAATGCGGCTGCGGAAGGCGCGCGAGCGCTCAAGAACCTGATCGTTCCACGCCAACCCCATACGCTGCATGAACCTGCGGCTCTTTATAAATTCGCGCTACTTTTATAAAGCAAGGGCATCCATTCATCCGCGTGCGCAGGTGGTCTAACGGCTACGCGTGAAAACGCGCCGGAGATGACAGCGGCCTTCCAAGCCGCTTATCCGGGTTCGAAATTGAAACGAAAGTCCCGGCCTGCGCATTGCAAAGCAGCGCAGCGGGGATAGGAAAGGCGACTTTCCGTGTCCCGGCCTGCGCATATTTTCAATGACCAGTCCAACCGAACTCCTTGAGAAGATTCTTTTCGGCAACAGGCTCTGCGTGCTCGCGAGCGCGACTAAAATATCAGATGATCGATGGATAAGAAATGAAAAAAGAACGCCATGTTAAGGTTTGTCCAAAGTGTGGCTCAACAGATGTACATGTCGACTTCTCTAATCCGGTCGTCTGGGCATATGGCACAACAACAAAATACCAGTGTGAGAGTTGTGGCCACACAGCTCCAGTATTCCCGGAAATGCCTGAGAAAGAGGTGGCCCATTACAAAAGAATGCTAAAAGAAAAGATGAAAGAATACAAAGGTGATTGTGACGGCAAGGATGTAATAGACACAGCCCCAGGTTTTTCAGTCGGAATATTTGAAGTCCTGTTATCCATAATAGCCGCAATAATGCTAATCTCGGTTTTCCTTTTAGGGATTGAGCTTGATACACCAGATCTTGTTATGGCAATCATCTTGCTTTTTCTTTGTTCTTATATCATCTGGAAAATAAGAAAATCACATAAAAGAAGATAGGGGTATCTGGAAATACAAATTTCCCTCGCAACCTATTTAAACCCAAAACTTATTATTTCTCAAATGCCCAAGAAAGAGACCATCCTTGTCATCTGCGCGCATTCGGACGACCACATTCTTGGTGCAGGCGGGACGATCGCGCAGTACGCCGCCGAGGGGAAGCGGGTGCGGGTCATTGTATTGTCCTACGGGGAAAAGAGCCATCCCTGGCTGCGGCCGCGGTTCACCAAGGATATCCGCGAGCGGGAAACGCACCATGCTGACCGCATCGTCGGCTGCCGCTCAACATTCTTTGACCTGAAGGAGGGGAGCTTTCCTGAGGGGTTTGCAGCGATCAAGGGGCAGCTCCTTGCGCTGGTGAAGAACCTGAAGCCGCGAAAGGTGTTCACTCATACCAATGAGGATCCGCATCCCGACCATCGCGCGACGCACGTAATCGCGCTTGAGGTGCTGCGGGAAGCGCGGGTGAAGGCGGAGGTTTACCTGTTTTCCATCTGGAACCCGTTTTCGCTCAGAAAAAGCCGCGCGCCGCGCCTCTATGTTGATACGACACATACCTTCGGGAAAAAGATCCAGGCGATCCGCCACTTCCAGAGCCAGCGGACCGTGATGCTCGTCCTCCTCTGGGGGATCCTGGCACGCGAGCTGAAGAACGGGCTGCACATCGGGACGAGAATCGCCGAGCGCTTTTACCGCATCCAATGAAGAAAAAAATCCTCATCGTGGCCGACACGTACGCTCCCCGCGTCGATGGGATCATGCGCTTCCTGCATGAAGTGCTGCCGCGCATCGCTGACGACTTCGCCATCACCCTGCTCGTCCCTGACTATGGCGTGAGCTGGACATTCAGCGAGCGGAAAGTGAAGCTCTCGCGCATCATCCGGCTCGCAGGCTACCAGTCGCTGCGGCTGTCGCTGAGGAACCTCCGCACCATCCGCGACGCCGTAAAAGAAGCAGACACCATCTTTATCCAGGGGCCTGCGCTGATCAGCGTGTTTGCACTGCACTACGCAAAGAACTACCACAAAACGGCTCTCTGGTACATCCACCTGATCCTGTGGGAGCTCTACGAGAAGAACCTGCCACGGCTGCTGCGCCGGCCTGCAATACCCCTCTTCAAGCGCCTGGTGCTCTCGTGGTACAACACCTGCGATGCGCTGATCGTGCCGTACCGGAGCCTGGTCCGTGAGCTGACGCAGCTCGGCATCACCACCAGAAAGGACGTCGCACGCCTTGGTGTCGACAGCGAGCTGCTCCGGCCGCCGGAAGACAAGGCAGCCGCAAAACAGGCGCTGGGCATCCCGCCGAACCGAATCGTGGTCGGCTACGTTGGCCGCATCTCGCGCGAGAAGAACGTCGAAGTGCTCGTCGAGGCCGTGCAGCGGCTGCAGCAGGACTACCCCATCACGCTGCTGGCGGTGGGCAGCGGCACGGAGCACATGATGAAGCTCTTCGAGAATACCAAGAACGCGGTGCTCCCGGGCTTCGTGCGCGATGTGGAGCGCTATTATAAAGCCATGGATATCTTCGTGATGCCCAGCCTCACCGAGACGACGTCGCTGGCAACGCTCGAGGCCATGGCCTGCGGCGTGCCGGTGGTGACGACAAAAGTAGGCTTCCTCAAGGAATATGTCATCAAGAACCACAACGGATTGCTGTTTCCGCGCGGGAATGTGTACACACTGGTGCTGCAGCTCCGCAAGCTGATTCGGCGCAAGCGGCTGCGCAGATACATGAGCGTGAATGCGCGCCAGACCGCGCTGCGGTTCAGCTGGGACAGGACGGCGGCGCGGATCAAGGGAATTTTGGAGCGGTATTAAAAAGAATAAAACTTTCCCGTGGGACTTTTCTCCTAAGCTACAAAACCAAAAAGTTTTTATACTAATTCATACTTTCATATTATATGATAATCGAAAGATATGTCAAAATGGGGGAACGTGGACAGATCGTGATTCCAAAAGAAATGCGCGACAATGAGGGCTTGCAGCCAGAAGATCACATTAGGTTGATCGACTTCGACGGCGAAATCATCATCAAAGTGGAGAAAGAAGAAAACCCGCCAGAAGCGAGGATACTTGAACTTCTCAAAAA
>CAYYLB010000035.1:0-12830 GCA_964472345.1 uncultured Methanosarcinales archaeon | reverse complement strand
CGCCAGGATCGTACACGCCGGTGTGGGAGTCGGCGACCTGCTCTTCGGATGCTCCTGGCCGCGCCCTGCAGAGCACCTGCCATTCGCACGTCCGCTTCTGCCCGCCCTGCCCGTTGAGCACCGGAGCGCCGGAAGCGTCAACTGCATTCACGATGCCGACGCTGCGCAGCTCGCAGTGGCCGGCGGGAAACTCATTCCTGTAGTCGCGCTCCGCGCGCGCAAGGGCGCGCTCCGCCACTTCCCTGCATGCATTCTCTTCAGCGCTGACAGGGTCTCCTGGGGGCGCTGCTCCGGGCGCAGGAAGCGCCGGTATGTCCGATCGCAGATGCGAGCGCAGGTCGCTCAGGATGGCCTCGAAGAGCAGCTTGGGCCACTCGATCCGGTCAAAGTCAAGCACCACCCTGCTGCAGAATTCCCGCGCATCCTGCTCGGTCAAGCCGCAGTAGATTTTCGCCTGCTCTGTGCACGTCAGCCGCAGCGCCGTCTCCGAACCGGCCTTCAGCAGCCGCGTCTCGACCTTGCCCCGGCATTGCTCGTACTGCTCGTCGCTCAGCGCGCTGACAAAAAGAGCGAGCAGCGCAAGCAGCAGCGCAGCAACGATGCCGGCGCCCATCATTCTTTTCATGCCAAATCGTCTTCCCATGCCATTTCCCCCTGTCTCATTTTCGCCTATCACCGCGAACGTCCAGGACTGGCTTTCGGCCCGTTGATGCCGCCAGTATATAAACCATGCACCCGCCGTCCGACTTCATTAATCTCATCGGGACGCATCGCGCAGACATCGGGCACCAGCAGCCGGCCATCGCCGTGCGAAACCTCCATAGCAGCACCGGGACTCACTGTCTGTGCTGCCTCGCCGAGCGAATGCAGGAGCGTGCGGGCGTAGCCCGGATGGGGGCCGAGCACAAGCTCAATGGGGGCCAGCAGCGCACGCGCAGCGTCTCCCGTGGTTTCCGCGCCCCAGAGCAGTTCTGCGCCGATGACGGCCTCCTCGCGCTCCCTTTCCTCGGGGCTCCTGCGCAGCGGCCGGCCGTTTCGTGCGCGCGCCTTGCTCTCTTTGACGTGGAGGCGCTCGTGCGCAAGGGAATCTTCCACCTCGATTTCAACCGAGCGGTCATAGGTGGGGCCTTTGTAGACATAGTCAATGATGGCTAGGTAGTAGGCAGACAGCGTTCCCGGCTCAGCGATGCTTCCGGAAGCGCCATCCCTGGGCGAGCCGTGATACGCATCCAACTGCTCTTGGCGTCTGCGCACAAGTTCCTCACACTCGTCACGGTTCACCACGATGAGATAGGTTGGCTCCCCCCCATCAGGTGATTTGGGGTAGGTGAATGTGAGCCCGCGGAAGGGGGGCGTGTTTTTCACGTCCTTGAGCGTGTTGAGCGTGTAGAGGCGCAGGCACGTGCCGTCCTCATTACGCTCAATGCGCTCGCGTTCAATCGCTCCGCAGACGAACGGCACGCCATACTGCTGCCCGGGCGGTGCTGCCGGATCGTAGTCCGCCTCAAAGAACACGAACGGCCCAAGGCCCCGCGCGATCGCTTCGAGCGTTTCGTACGGCCCTTTCTCCTTCAGCCCCAGCGTATCATAAAGCGGGTCGTGCTTCAGCGCATCCCTGAATGAAGCGACGATGGCATCAAGCGGCTGGTCCCTGTTCTCCTCGACGCGCTGCCACAGCTTATCGCTGAGCTGCTCCTTGGCGCGCTGCTCGTCCGTTTCTGCAGAGGCTTCACGTTGCCCAGACAGAAGCGCCAAAGGTGATGCAAGCGCTGCGGCGATGAAACGCCTCCTGCCTTCAAGATCCTGTACCACCATCCCTCCCTTTCCGGGGCTTTTGGGCTTTATAAAGACTTCGGCACGCAGACCCCCATCCCGTCCTGAAAAAAGAGCGGCGGACGGAAAAACCGTTCCGTGAGGCAGCGCAAAATCACAACGTTTATAAATAAAAAAGAATACCGTCAGGCAAAAGAGAGGTGTATTGCATGCGATGGGGAAAGAAAGGCTCTCTTGAGCTTTCGATTCAGGCGATTGTGATCATTGTTCTTGCCATGACGCTGCTCGGCCTCGGGCTGCTGTTTGTCCGCTCGCAGTTCCAGCAAATCCAGACGATCGGAACGGAAGTGCAGGAGCAGGTGCGCGAGCAGATCGTGAGCCAGCTGCGCACGAGCGGCGAGAAAGTCTCCTTCCCGCGCTCCATCCAGCTCAGCAGAAACGAGCAGAAAGTGATTACGCTCGGCGTGCAGAACATCGGCGCGCAGACGCTCTACTTCAAGGTCAATGTCAGCTTTGACGCGAGCAACAGCGATCCGGGCTTTGAGAGCTTCAACATCCGCTATCAGGGCGAATGCCTGCTGCTGTCGCCGGCGCAGGCGGATGTGTACGGCATCAACGTGCGCGCGCCGACAACGCCGGGAACGTTCGCACTGCGGGCGAATGTGCTGCAGTTCACCGACATGGCATGCACGGCGCCTGATCCGGTGCAGCCATTGTACGCGACGAAGCTGTCGTTCATAACAGTTGGGTGAACATATGACCCTGTTAAAAAACAAAAGAGGCTCATTAGAGCTTTCGATCCAAACCATTGTCATTATCGTGATTGCGATGGTGCTCCTTGGACTTGGACTGATTTTTATCCGCAATCAATTTGGTAGTTCTCAAGAGATTGTAAGGGATCTTCAAGCGGAAGTAAAAAAACAGATTCTTGAGGATGTTCAAAAGGGCGATGAAAAACTAACATTCGCCCGAGAAATGAGGTTCTCACGGGGAGAGGAAAAGACGACCGGTCTTGGGGTCCGCAATACGGGAACGAGTATGTTGTATTTCACGGTCAACCTTGGTTGGGACGTGGAAAACAGTGACTTTGGAAAGCTTGCATTACAACCGGATGATTTCGAACTGCGCTGGGATCGCCGCTGCCAGGTACTCTCGCCATCTGAAGCGAATGCGTATCCGCTTTTTGCCTCAGCGCCGAGGAAACCAGGTACTTTTGCCTTGAGAGCCGATATCAGGGGTTTTACCGATGAGGCGTGCACAACGCCAACTGATCCGGCGATGTATGCCACAAAAACAGCATTCGTTACCATAGGGTGAGTCACATGAAACACCGCATGACTGAGGAGCAGGAATTCGAGATCCTGAAGATGGTGCTCGACAAGTTCCTGTGGATCGGCTTCATTGTCATGGGCCTGGGCCTGTTCGTCATCGTGAGGGACGCGATGCTCAGCCCGGGCGTCTGGTACCTCGTCGCGGGGGCGGTGGTGCTTGTGCTGTTCATGATCATTCTCGTGAAGGAATATGACCTGCGGCGGTAACGGCGCGGCAGAGCGAGCGGCCGCAGCGAAGGTGGGCGCATGAACCGCGGCACCATTCAGCTGTCATTCAATTTCATCGTAACGATCATCCTAGCGGTCACGCTGCTGGGCCTTGGCATCCTCATCCTCCGGCAGCTCGTGGGGGGTGCGGAAGATATCAAGCTCGAGCTGGACCAGCAGACGGAGCAGCAGCTTGCCGCGCTGCTCGAGCAGGGGCAGCAGATTGCCGTCCCCTTCAGCACGCAGACCATTAACCGCGGCACGTCGCACCTGTTCGGCGCCGGGGTGCTGAACAGCGGCGGAGAGGGGCTGTTTGAGGTTTCCGTGGAGCTGGCCAAGGGCGTGCGGAATGACGACACGGAGATGAGTCCGCAGCAGCTTGCGCAGCTCCGGCAGCTCGCGTGGCTGCGCTATGAGCGGAATGCGTTTCCGCTGGGGCATGGCGAGCGCCGCAGCGTGCCGGTGCTCGTGAGCGTGCCGAAGAATGCTCCTCCGGGAACGTACATCTTCAACGTGCGCGTGCTCTCCAACGGGCAGCCGTACGACACGGTGAAGAAGATCTATGTGGTTGTGCCCTAAATGGGGGGGGTCATGCCGCTCCGGGGATTCTTCAGCAGGGGATGCGCCGGGCGTAGCATAGGATGCTGAAAGGGGCTACGGCGTTTTGATGGGGGGTGGTGGCGCGGGACCGGGGCGAACGCGTATTCTTGGTTAGGTAAACTATATAAAAACAGCCCGTTTCTCCTTTCAAAAAGATGGTGACGTTACGCTTTATCGCAGCAGCGCTGGCACTCATGCTCGTTCTCGGTGCCCTGGCGGCATACGCGCACGAAGAGGGACCGGAGGCGGCGGAGGCTGCCACTGCGCATGAGGAGGAAAACGATGGGGCTGCTTCCCCCGCGAGGACTGCTGACCTTGCGCTCACCCTCAAGCACCGCGCCTTTCTCGGCATCGTGGTGATGGGGACGCTGGCGCTCATCCTTGTCCTCATCGCGATGGCGCTTGATGGGGACACGGGCGTGCATCACGCGAGCGAGCGGCTGAAGTGGGCGCTGTTCCTTGGCATTATCATTCCTGTGCTCCTCGCGACGGCCTATTCGGCGGGAACGACGATCTACCTGAACACCATTTCGGAAAGCAACGGACCGGTCCACTGGCACGCTGATTTCGAGGTTTGGAGCTGCGGCGAGCAGCTTGAGCTCGAGGATCCGACGGGAATGTCCAACCGGGTGGGGACAACACTGTTCCATGAGCACAATGATAACCGGATCCACGTCGAGGGGGTTGTTGTTGGTGTGGCAGATGTTTCACTGCATCACTTCTTCGAGACCGTCGGCGGCGAGCTGCGCGACGGGATGTTCCGTGTGCCAACCCACGGAGGCGATGTGACGGCGCTCGACGGGCAGCTGTGCAACGGACGGCCGGGGAAGGTGCAGGTGTTCGTGTACAAGGTGACGAACCCTGATGAGCGCGGCTCCTGGGATGTGCGGCAGCGCAAAGTCCAGGATTTTGAGGATTATGTGCTCGCGCCGTACGGGCAGGTCCCGCCGGGCGACTGCATCATTGTCGAGCTTGACGCTGAAAAGGAAGCGACCGAAAGGCTCTGCAGCAGCTATCGCGCCGCGCAGCAACGGGGTGAGCTCCGTGGCGGTTGAAGCCTACCTGCCGACGCTCGGAACGGTGATCGTCACCGCGGCGATCGACTCGATCAATCCCTGCGCCATCGGCGTGCTGATCCTGATGATTTCCGTGATGCTCGGAGCGCGGCAGTCGACGAAGCGCATGCTGCTCCTCGGCGGGCTGTACATCCTGTCCGCATTCTTGGTCTATCTGGCAGCGGGGCTCGGCCTCGTGTATTTTTTCAGCAAGATACCCCTCTGGCTGACGGAGTACCTGTCCATCAGCGTCGGCGTCCTGATCATCCTCGCAGGCGTGATCGAGATCAAGGACTTCTTCTGGTACGGCCGCTGGTTCTCGCTGAACATCCCCGCGCGCTACGCAAAGAAGATCCATGTCTGGAGCTCGCGCACCACCATCCCCGGCGTCATCTTCCTCGGGGCATTCGTGTCAGGTGTGGAGCTGCCATGCACCGGTGCGCCGTACCTGGCCATCATCACGCTGCTGTCGCAGTATTTTGACTTCACCGCGTTCCTGATGCTCATCCTCTACAACGTGATTTTCACGCTGCCGCTGATCACGATCCTCGTGCTGGTTGCCGCGGGCAAGAAGCTGCATGAGATCAAGGTGTGGAAGCAGCATGCGCGGCCCTACATGAGGCTGTTCATCGGCCTGCTGCTTGTTGCATTGGGCTGGCTGCTCATGCTCATCGCGAACGGGACGATGAATTTCGGGTGATAATTGATGGTACGACACACAGCAAAAAGGCGAAAAGCACCGGGGCAGCGAAAGCGCGTGCCGCCGAAAGCCACCTGCGTCGTGAAGCGGGGCGGGGGGAATGCCTGCCACGCCTACGACGAGCGCAAGGTCTACGGCTCGGTGTACGCGGCCTGCTCGGTGGTCGGCGAGCCAGAACAGGCGTGCGAGAAGATTGCTGATGCCGTCGCACGGCGCGTGAGCACTGCAGTGCGGCACCGCCGCGAGATCAGCTCGGATGCGATTGCCCAGCACGCCGCCCGTGAGCTGCGGAAGCACAACCGGCATGCCGCGTTCATGTACGAGACGCACCGGGATATTTCATGAGCGCTGCGCCCTCGACGGGAAGAAAAGAAAGAAAAGAAGAGCGGATGAGCAGCTATCTCGCCAGCTTGTTGAGTTCTGACTGCACGAGCGCAGGCATCACGATTCCGATGATAATTATCACCAGGAACCAGAGGACGGTGTTGTTGTCCTTCTTGAGCCTCGTCGCGAAACCCTCGGCGTACTTGTACTCCCAGTAGATGTTGGCGATGGGCACGATAAGCAGCCAGGCTGTCGGAATCTTCGCACCGAGGCTGTTCATCTCATTTTTCGTCGAAACGAGCCAGTAGATGCCGTAGATGCCGAACGTGATGATCATAAACAGGTACACGAGAAAGATGTTCCGCTTTTTGATGTCTGCCATTGCTGTCCACCCCGTCGGATTATGTTTCTGGAGGAGGTATTCTTCATCCCTATTTAAAGTTTTTGTGAGCTGAGGGTCGACTGATGCTGACCGCAGTTCCACGAAGGTTTTTTAAAGCAGGCGCCCATTTCCTGCAGAAGAGGGCCCGTGGTCTAGCGGTTTTGCGGCGAAGCTGCACTGCACATGACACAACCCTCACACGCACGCGAGTGCTGGGTACGGTTGAGGTCCCCAGTTCGAATGGGCGGGGCTGAACAGGAAGCGCTGCCACGGCAATCTGGGCGGGCCCATCTTTCATGATACAAAAAGCGGTGGTTGCGGCGCTGTTGCTTGTCCTTGCAGCGTGCGCCCCCCAGGAAACGGCAAAGCCGGGATTCATCATCCAGCTTCAGGACGCGCAGCTCAGCGAACTTGCCGCAAGGAACATCTCATTCGCCGTCGTTGACGCGGAGAAGACCGGCTGGACGGCTGAGCAGCTTGCCGCTTTTGAGAAGCCCAACGCGACCATCCGTGTCCTGGGGCTCATGAGCGTGGGCAAAGCAATGCCTGAGCGCAGCTACTGGAAGCCGGAATGGCAGAGCGCGCCGCCGGCCTGGATGGGCGACGACGACGGGACAGGAAAGCGGCAGGTGAAGTACTGGGAGCAGGACTGGCAGCAGATCGTCGTGACGCAGGTGCGGCAGCTGATCGAGGCGAATTACAGCGGCGCGTTCCTCGACGATGCTGATGTGCACACCTATTGGGGAGAGCAGAATTTTCTCCATACGGAAAAACTTATGGTTGAGCTCCTGGCGGACGTGTCCGCGTATGCCAAGGGGCGCAACGCCGGTTTCCTGATCGTGGTGCGCAATGGGACGATGCTCGCGCATGACGGGCGCTTTGTCTCCGCGGTTGACGGGGTGAGCGCCGAGGAAGTGTGGTATTCTGACAACCTGCTCAAGAGCCCCCGTTCGATAACGGCAGCGGAAGAGCCGCTTGACACCTTGAAAGGAAAAGGAAAGCTGATCTTTGCCATTGACTATTCGGAGAAGAAGCGCGCCGCGTGCGACGCGTACCGGCGTGCGGCGAAGAAAGGCTATTACGGGTATGTCGGGACGCGGGCGCCTGGGCAGCTGGTGTGGTTTGACTGCACGAGCTAGCGTTTCCTGATGCGCGAGCCCAGCCAGCGGTAGGTCAGGTAAAGAAACAGCACAAGCTCGAGGAGGATGACGACCGGACGCATGGCGCGGCCCATGTCGCCGAAGTAGCGCGCGGTTCCGACAAAAATCGCGAGCAGGCCACCGAGGAGGAAGCCGGAGCCGACCCATTCGTTGATGATGTTCTTCTTTTGCGGGAGGAAGAGCCCCGCGATGAGCGCGAGCAGGCCGGCGACAGCGGAAACGACGAAGACGATGAAATTGTAGCGCGACTGCGCAAGCTCAAAGCGCACGCTGCAGGGGTCGCAGAACGCCTCGATGGGGCAGCCACTGCTGTCGGTGCGGTATATGATCGCGCCGCGCTCCGGCGTGCAGCTTTCCCGCAGCCCGTCCGGCGGCTGGAACGGCTCGCACGGCGCCTCGCGCGCCAGCGGCACATACTTGGGAGTGCTGTCCGTGCAGTAGCGGTGATACTCCGGCGGCTGGTAGAATGCATCGATGGAGACATTGACCAGGATAGTGAAGAGTACGGCAACGACAAAAATCACGATAATGCGGCGGACGTCGACCATTGCGGCGGGAGAATGGCGTGAGTGCTTATAAAGGTTGTTAAACTCAATAAATTTAAGGTCCTGAAAGTAGAAGAGGGCAATTTCTAAAAAACTTAATGGGAGCGCTTTCAAAAAAACTTCGCTGCAAGTTTACCCAAAGCAGTGCATGGCAATTGTACCCTTTGTGCTGTTTCCGGTTGATATAAATCAAAAACTAAAACAGATAATTTTGAAGCATGATTATCATTACCAGCAGACATGGAAAAAGATTTTTCTGTTTTTTCTATAAACCGCCCACCACTCAAATCAACAGTTTCATGGATGTGACCATGAAGAGTGACAAGAGGTTGATGTATTTTGATAAAATCCCTAACCGCAAAACTTCCCACATGAACGCTCCCCCCAGTTATTCGGGCTGTTATCACATCAAGAATAGTACCATATGGTGGTGTATGAAACACATATACAGTTTTTCCAGCGTTGTCAGTAAATAATGAATCTTCTAAATCTCTTTGAATTGAACTATCCAAAGCATCTGCTGGAACAAAAGTATGTTCTACCCATCCTTGCGGTGTGCTTTTAACCCCTTGATGTGAAGCATTATTGAGAAGTCTCGCGTAGTCATCTTTTACAGAAGCAGAAACTCTGCTTAAATCATGTTTCTCAAAATCTTTAAGACCAAATGGTGTTATTGGAACAAAAGAATAACCAACAATATCATAACCTTCTGCTAATGGTGCTCTTTTTCCATGAACATAATAAAACAAATCAGAATGAGCATCCAGAACTTTAGCATTAACCGCGCAATCATCATTTCCTAATGTAACAAAAACAGCAGCATCAGGCAGTTGTACTTTTAATGATCTTACTATTTCTGGAAAATTATCTTGTAAAAATCTCCTCTGAGAATCAATATATTGAGGAGTTCCCAATCTCTTCTCTTTTGGTGCAAGTTCTCCCGCAATAATAATGGTATCAGGTCTAACTCCTAGAGCATAATCTACCAAGGCCTTCAACTGCTTTGTATTACCATGCACATCTGAAGTATAAAGTACTTTATGCTCAAACATAACATCACAAATGGGGGGGTGGTTTAAATATCTTTCGCCATTAAATAGTAGTACTAAAAACTACGAGAAAGCGACCCGATAGATTCTTTAAGTTGATGAGCCTTTGGCTTTGATGAATAGAAACTGCCATTTGATTCTGTGTCTTGATTGCGCACTTTGTTCGCTGGATAGACGGACTTCAAATTTACTTTGAATTTTTCCTTCGCTTCGCTGCGGAACGTTGCACTAAAATTAAAAATCCCAGCCACAGCAAGCTGTGGGGATTTTTAAGCCTCGAACTGAGTAACTATAAATCGCAGCAACGCGTAGTGCGCTACGCTACTTGCGCTCGCTCCGCTCGGCAAGAAGCTGCGGAGTATGTACTCAGTTTGAGCAATCAACCACCCCAAGTATTCGCGAGGACTTAACAGCATGCATATGTTTCACACCGGGCGCCCGCGGCCGAGATGATGTTCGCGCCAGCGCTGAATTCCGCACCAGCCCTATTCCATCGAAGCGTTTATAAACAGCGCGGAGCTTCACCAGAAAGAAAAAAGGCGATGGTCAGCGGCGAATTGCTCTCAAAGTTCGGATTTGAGGAGGAATGGGAAGAGGTTCCCTATGTTGGCGATCCTGGGAAGGGGGCGAGCTACCGGAAGACCGGCTATCCCAAGCCCATCAAGCGGTTCAAGATCATCTGGGAGGTGCATGACCTGAGCATCGAGGAGCCGTATTACTGGATCCACAATTACTTCCAGCAGGATCTCGGCTTCCCCCAGATCATCAAGACGGAAGACGTGTTTGCGGCTGCGGAAAATTCGGCGTTCTTTGGCGTGTCGCAGCAGCGGCTGGGGGCGCAGCAGGACAAGGTTTCGCAGTATCTCGCGACGATCGGCAAGATGATCAAGGAGCTGTTCCAGCTCGTGCGCGAGCTGCGCATCCTTGACGAGCGCCTCGAATATTACAAGGACGCCGCAGAACAGATGCAGAAGCCGCGCGAGCAGCGCAAGAAGAGCTCGGAGATCACGCTCAAGGGCATCTTCATCGACCTCGTGCAGGGCGGGGCGAAGAACCCTGCGAGCGTCTATGGGATGTCCCGCGAGCTCGAGTTCACGACGCTGCCGGACCTTTTCTTCGATGCGCCGCCCATGGAGCATGAGGGGGTTGATGCGTATGTCGACAGCCTTGAGTTCAACCGCAAAGTGATCGAGGTGCTGAAGCGCCATCTCAAGCAGTTCATCATCTGGAAGGAGCGCACGCACAGCGAGATGAAGACGCGGCGGCAGTTCACGCTGCAGTACCTGCGGCAGCATTTTGAGATCATCAAGATGTACATGGCCTGGGTGCGGCCGTACCTGCGGCACGTGCAGCGGCTGACGATGAAGCACGGCTTCGCAAGCGATCCGGAGATTGTCTCGTCGTTCGAGAGCAGCATGGTCGACGTCGAGTTTGTCGGGCGAAGGCCATGGGAGCACTACAACACCATCATCATCGCGACGTTCCACTTCCGCACGCGCCCGAGCCTGAAGTTCGTGCAGGAGGGCTACCAGCGCGGCCCGGTGCATGTCGGCAAGATGGAGATGAATCTGCGCGGCTATGTCTGGAAGCATGAGGAAGTCGAGAACTATGTGAAGATGAAGGACGCGGAGGACTTCGAGCTGATGAAGACAATCTCCTCAGCGGTCGAGGCGGCGATGGTCGCGCTCGGCGATGAGCTGAAGAAATACCTTGAGGAAGCCGGGCAGGTGTGGGAAGAGAAGAAGGAAAAGGGGGCGGAAGAGACATGGCACCGGAAGGCATTCCGTGATGTTCTCGGCCCGAAGAAGCCGAAGATAAAAAAGCCGAAAAAGGAGAAGAAGATCGACCCGTACAAGCTGAAGAAGGAGAAAGACGCTGCGCGCAGCGATTTGAACTTGCGGCTGTTCCTCACGTTCAAAAACTTCAAGAAAGGCCATGGGATGATCATGTGGTAACTGGAGGCGGGCGATTGAACAGGCGTGACTTTCTTGAAGCCCGGAACGAAGTGACGCTGCTTCAAGAAAGGCCATGGGATGATCATGTGGTAATAGCAAATCTCCTTCATGATTGAACATTTGGGAGATTTGCTAGAATAGTAAATCGCAACGAAAAAGTTCAGATATCATTGCGATTTACTATAACTGAAGGCAGGCGAAGACAACAGCGGGCATTTCTTGAAGCCCGGAAGGACGCGCTCACGCCTCAATTTCCAAGCCGTGCCTGCTTTTGGGGACGACGGTTACTTCTTTCCCCTTCTTGAGACCCAGGAAAGTGGCAATCTCTTTCGGGATGCGGATGGCGATGCTGTTCCCAACTTCGGCGACCTTCGCTTTCCGTGCCAGCCCAAAGACGCCGAGCTGCTTTGATCTCTGCTGGATGCGCTCCGCGGCCTTTTCATCGAAATACACCTCACCGCATTGGCCACACACCTCAGCGAGGAACCTGCCGAAAGGGATTCCCAACTCCCCGTAGTCAACCTCTTTCCGTGCCGTTTTCCCGCCGCAGAGGACGCATTTCATCTTGGTTTCCCTTCCCGATAGATAGTGATGATCACGATGTCTTGTTCTTCCCTACCAAACACTACTTCGGTGCCCATCATCCGCGCATGCCAAATCTCCCGATCCCGCTCTTTCCATTTCATGCCACGGCTCACGATGCTTTGGACCTCTTTTTTGTCCAGCCCAAAACCATCCATCTTTTCCAGAGCGTGCCTGGTAAAATACCACACACATAATCACCCGGATATGATGGAATATCTTTGAATATATAAAAGTTCTGTTTCCCACGCGCGGCCGGCAGCGGGAGCTATCTGTCAAGGCACCAGAACGACTGGCACCTCCGCCATCGGCGACGCTTCACACATCCAAACAGCGACGTCCAGGAGCAATGTTTATATCCCGCTACTTCTTTATCCAGCAGAATGGCAAGTCTCGACGACCTCAAAAAGCTCCCTGCGGAAGAGCGCCTCGGGAGGCTGAAGCAGCTTGCGGAGGAGCGCGAGAAAGAGATCAAGGAAGCGCAAGCGCTCATGAAGCTCAGCGAGCAGGAGCTCAATGAGCAGCAGAAGCTGAAGGAGAAAATCCCGATTCCCCAGATGATTGCGGAGCGCGAGGAGCAGCTCGAGACGGGAGAGGAGCGGGAGATGTTCGATGCGCACCGGATGCGCGGGGGGAAGCGGACTGAGCAGAAGGAGAAAGATGAGCCTGCGGAACCGCACATGCAGCACGCTGCAGGCGAAACGGAAGAGGAGTCGCTCGAGCATCGCGTCGCGCGGGAAGCGCCGCGCCCGGTGGCGCCGGCGGAGGTGCAGTATGCAGCCGCGCTGCACGAGGCCCGGCAGCCCCTGACATATGAGGCAGGAACGCCGCGCGCCCGGGAAGGCATCTACCAGGCAGCGCAGCCGCCGACGCTTTCGACGGAACGCGAACTAAGAACGGAGTACGCGCGGCGCGAGCACACGGAGCTTGAGCGGATGGCGCGGGGAACTCCGGGCAGCGAGGCGCAGAGCGCAACGGCAAGCGCACAGGCAGGAGAAAAGCTCAAGCGTGCGTACCAGTCGCGTGCGGGCGGAGAAGCGCTCGTGAAGCAGGAGCATGAATTCAAGGAGTTTGAGGATGAGCAGCCGTATCAGCGCGGGGGGTGAGGCGCGACCAGCGCGCGCAGTGCGCGTTCAGGATCCTTTGCTTTCACGACCGCTGACGCGA
>CAYYLB010000034.1:0-13454 GCA_964472345.1 uncultured Methanosarcinales archaeon | reverse complement strand
TCCGCCCCAACACGTTTCCGCGATGGCAGCTATGGAGCCTGCGCAGCGGGAGCTCTATCTTTCCATCGTCGGCTACCTTCTCGCCAATCTCAGGGATGCTGCTCCTGAAGCCGGGAAAGCGGATCATCGCGTGCTGTGGTTCTCGCAGCCAGGCTACGGCTCGGTGAAGCATGCCCACGACCAGTTCGTCCTCATCGAAGAAGGGCCGCTTGAAACCATCCTCGCGGAAGCGGAAGGGAAGAATGGAAAGCAGAGAGATTTTAAGTGGCACAAGCGCATGAGCTTTGGCAAGTTTGCTGAAGAGATCTACCCGTCGCTGCCGCGTGATAGTCAAGGCGATAAAGGCTACGTGATGCTGTTCGCGTACGATGGCGAGCCGGGGCTTCGTGTTCCTCTTGCCATGGCGCACTGGTTCCACACCTATCTGGGTGATCCAGATGAGCGTGACCAGTATCTCCGGAGAAAAATAGCGCGTGCAACAGGCGAGGAGCGGAGGCTCACCCCAACTGATAAGCAAACTGATGAGCAGAAAAAAGTGCTAAAAACACAAACAAAAGCCACTCAACAAAAGCTTGCCGACCGTCTCACGCACGGGCTTGCGAAGATAAGGGAACTGTTCTCAGGAACCATATAAAATGAGCGTTCTAATGAAAAGTCCGTTCTGTTAACTTACGCCGTATGCTTCTCCGAGAACTCAAACTTCTTAATCCTTCCTTTCTTGATATCCTCAAAAGACCGCAACAGGGAGCGAAGAAATTCGTTCTGCTCTTGCAGTTCCTTTTTAACCCGTCTGATGTCTTCGGTCATTGTGCTTCCACCGGTATCTTGGTCATCCCTTCTTCTACCGAGATGATCTCCATGCAAAGCTTGTCAATAAGCTCATGGCGTTCGTCAATCAGCTTTTGGAGTTCTTTGTCCATTGTAGGAGTTCAAAGTCTTTCCTCCTTTATAATAGTTGCCCCTTTCTCTACAAACTCCTTAAATGTTTTCAAATTGCTTTTGATGGCATTGATCACCACCTGCTGGCTCTTTTTGTCGGAGACCCCCACGAACAGGACCACAACCAGCTGATTGTAGATGAGATAGTAAACACGAAACTTATCGTTCTTGAGTTCCCTCAACCAAGGATATCTGAGGGGCCTGCCAAGAGCATAGGGATTTTCTTGGAGTTTCCTGATCTGGTTTTCAAACCGCTTTTTGATGTCTGGTGGCAGCTTCTCAAACTTCCGCTCAAATTCTTTGGTTTCTCTTAGTTCCCACATATGCAAGGAGAACGACGGCGCTTATTTAAACTTTCTTGCAAACGGTGCCGAAACTATCGTCAACGGATCTTGAGCCCCTGAAAAGTAAATGGTATAAAGACATTCCTTTTATTTCACCTACCACGAACAAAACATTTATCTCTTATTGGTCCGCTATCAAGACATTCCCTACCCCTCCATCCCCTAACCCGCAGGAACCAGTGCGCCCATGGCCTCATTCGCGACCCCTTCGCCACCCGGAAACAGTACATCCTCGCCCGCAAGGACCGCTCCAGCAAAGGCAGCATCGACGCGCGCATCAGGCCGCTCCTCGGCCGCATCAACGCGCTCGCCCCGTATGTGACGACCTCCTCCTGCTCAGGGCGCATCGTGCTCCTCACGGCCCCCCGCAGCGGGCTGAAGAAGGACGTTGGCTTCCTGTTTGTGAGCCACACGGCCGTGGGCGTTGCCGGCATCAGGCGCGCGCTCCGGACGCTTCCTGATGAAACGGTGTGGTTCCGCTTCGAGCCGATGATCCTGCGCGTGGCGTGCGCGACGCTTCCGGACGCGCTCGTGCTGCTCGGAACAGCGCAGCGGCTCTTCAAGCACAGCGGAATCATATCACTAACGCCGCAGCGCGCCATGCTCGAGATCCGCGGCAGCGAGTTCATCGAGGCGCCGGTTGCGGTTGGGGAAAAACTCGCCGTTCCTGAGACATATTTCCGGTTGCTGGTGAAAGAAAGCAACAGGAAGCTCCGATTGACCCACAAGAAGGTTGATCAGTTATGCGCAACCCTCGCCGCTAAGCGCTGACAGCATTCGTGGCCGCATCGGCAAACGGGCGGAGCGTATCAACGGTGACGCTCCCTGATTTTTACCTTGTCGTCAATCGGTTCTCCAAAAAGGCCACCAACCAGATGGACGTTTTCAGGAAGATAGACATCAGCAAGCGGCGTGAACAGGCGTGCGGTCCCGATGCACCGGCATATCTTCTGATTAAGTATGTCACCAAACGCAACCTCTTTCTCCTCCGTTCCGCCAACACAAAGGTACTGCTGGGTGTGGAGCTTCCCATCGACGCAGGAAACCTCCCATAGGAAATTCCCCATGCAGGAGTCCACTACGACGCTTCTGGGGTAGCGTACTTTGCCGTCCTCGTTGCGATAAGGCTCACCAAATAAAACATAATTAAATGCGAACGGATTCTCCTCTTCAACCTCAACGGTCGGGTCGCTCCGCTCCAGCTGCCCGCCAGGAGACAATAAGACCTCTTTCGTTTCCGTACAGGCGAGTCCCGCCGTTTGCGAGCTTCCGACTTCCGATTGGCCGGCAGCGCTAACGGCGAAAAGCATGATAAACAAGGCACTGACAACAATGGTTTTCCATCTAATTTTATTCATTTTATATCCCCCCCTTCAAGGTTCCAAATGGGCTGTTACTCATTCTTCCTCGGCCTTCCTCTCTTCCGCTTCGGCCGTCCGGGCTCCTCACGCTCATTGCTGCGTTCCTTGCCCTGCTCGCCGCCTTCCTTCTCTTTCATCTTCCGCATCTCCAGGACCGAGCGTGCCGGAAGCTCAGCGCCCGGCGTTGCGCGCTGCTGCGCGAGCTTCTGCTGTTTCCTGATGACCACCGCGCCGGTGAGGAACGCGATCACGCCGACGTTAATCACGATGATGATTGCGACGGCCACCCAGAAGAATCCGGTGTCGCGCTGCTCGACGACGATCTGGGGCTGCTGCTGCGCGAGCATTGCGCTGAGCAGCTCCTGGTGCTGCCGGCGGATGTCCTGCTCCGCGACATCGACGGCAACGCTCCGCTCTTCCGCACATGCCGTGATCCTGAGCGGCAGGGAGGCGGTATCCTCAAGGTCATTATTGTCCCGGTAGACTCGCACGTCAATGGCATAGCTCCCCTCGCGTGCCTGCGTGAGCGTGAGCGCAAAGCTGCGGTGGAGGCGGTCGCCTTCATCAAGATCGAGATCGGACGCTTCCTCGCTGACGCCGAGCGCGGAGCTGGTCGCGGTGATGCGCACATCATCCTCATCATCCTCGCCCAGGTTGCGGACGGTTACATCGACCGTCGGGGTGCGCGTGCAGCTTATTTCCGCAGCGGAAAGCTCTGCCGACAGGCGCAGGTCATGATCCTCCTTCTCGACGTCAAGCTCGCCGCGCAGGGTCGCGACATGGCGCGCTCCGCTGTCATCGACTCCGCGCACCTCGATGATGATGTCATAGGAATCCTCGTCAAGGTCATCCGGGATGTTCACGCCGACGGTGGCGGTCTCCTCATCGCCTGCGTCAAGATCGAACTCGTCAGCGTCCTCTTCGATGTCCCTGTTGCCGTCGCGGATGTCAAGGATGCGCACTTCGACCTCAATGTCTTCCATATCCTCGCTTCCGATGTTTTCGACTTCAACTTCGACATCAACTGATGTTCCCGGCTCGATGTCCGCGCTTCCGCCGCTGTCCAGATCATCGCTGTCGACTTCAACATTCTTGATCCTGAGGGAGCTGAGCGGGTTGATGAGGACATTGCGGATCGTCTTGGTGACCTGCGGGCTGCTGACGACGATGTCGCCGATGTCATGCTCGCCCCCGTCCTCGTTCGCAGGGATCGTTGCCCTGACAAAGACCGTCGCCGAACTGCCGGGGGCGATCGTTCCTACGCTGAGGGTGGGAGTGAACACCGCCCCATCCAGGCTGAACGCGATGCCGTACCTGCTGTTGGCCACCGCAGAGACCTGCACGCTGGCGACGCTTGCAAGCGTTCCAGGGTTCGTGATGGTAAAGCTCGCGTTGACCGTGCTGTTGCGCGCCGCGTTGGCGCCGCCAATGGTGATGCTGTCCGGGACGCGCAGGTCCGCAGCGGTTGACGGCACGGCCATGAATGTCGTGAAATGCGTCACATCAAAGACGATCTGGTTATTCGCGCTGCTGATGATGGTGCAGAAGTCGCAGACGCCGGCGATGGCGCTCGTGTTTGCGGTGAAGCCGCCGTTGAACAGGATCACGGGGCTGTTCACATTGACATTGAAGAGCGTGATGCGCGCGGACCTGTTGAGCTCCGGCAATGCCGCGGTATCAATGCCAACAAGGTTGTTCTGCATGATCACGAGATTGCCAAAATCGACGGCGTCGCGCAGGTCAACGGGCTGCGTGAAGACGATGCGCGCGACGCCGCTGCGCTCGAGGATGAAGCTGGAGACGCTTGCGAGCTGCGAGTCGTTCATGGTGGTGACATTGAAGGTTGTGGATCCGTCGAAGGCGCTGAGGATCGGTGCGCGGGACACGGTGACGTCCCATTCCTGCGCGAGGGTGACGCTCCCGTCGCTGACGTTCGCCCTGACAGCAAAGGCGCCGAGCGACGTTCCGGTGAAGGCGAAGGTGCTGCCGGTGCCGGACAGTGCATTGTTCACGAACCATGTGATAGAGGGTGCCGTGCCATCGGGATCAACCGCGGTGATGCTGAAGACGAGTGTCTCATTATCACCGATGGCCGGGTCGTCAAACGATGGGCTGAATGAGGTGATCGTGAGCGGGTCGTTGACCGCAGTCACCGTGATAAGCACGTTCTGGCTTGCGGTGAGGCCACCTGAATCGGTAAGAGTGAAGGTGGCCGTATCGCTGCCGAAGGCGTTGGCCACGGGAGTGATGGCAGCCTCGTCCGTCGCCGCATTGATGGTGATGGTGAGGAGGCTCGCGTCGACACCGGAAACGCTCCACGTCAGTCCGGCATTGCCGTCTTCCAGATCGCGCTCGAAGGGCGTCAGGTCCAGCGTCAGGGTACCTCCATCCTCGGCAAGCGTCTGCGCGGGAATCGTGCCGTTGATCACCGGCGCGGTGTTCGTTCCCGTCACGGTGACGTTCCACTGCTGGGTTGCGGTGTTGTTCACGCTGTCTGTCACGTTGGCCAGGACGGTGTGCGCCCCGGCGTCGCTGAACCCCGGCGCGTAGGTGAACGCCGCGGTGGTGGAAACCTGTGTGCCATCGAGCGTCCAGTTGAAGCGCAGCGGAGCGCTCTCCGGATCAGTCGCGGTGACGCTGAATGCGAGGGTGCTGCCTTCGGCGACCGCCGGTGTCGTGTCCGCTGGCGCGAATGTGGTGATGACAGGTGGCAGGTTTGTCATGACCGTGAACTGCCGCGTCGGCGAGCTGACTACGGAGGTGCTGTCGTTCGCGACAATGCGCCAGAAGTGCAGCTGGTTGTTCGCCAGGCCGCTGAGCGTCGCGCTCGTGGCCGTGGTGGTAAGATTGGCAGGTGGATTGCTGCCCGTTCCGAGGTGCAGCGTAAAGCTCAAGGTATCGTTGTCTGCGTCGCTTGCTGTCCAGCTGAAGGTGACCGTTGTGCTGTTGATGGTGCTGCCGTTCGCCGGCGCCGTGAGGTTAACCACGGGCGCGTCCGCAACGCAGTTGACCTGAACCGTGACCGGCTCGCTGTCCGTCGTGTTACCGTCGCTTGCGGTGAGGAGGATGGCAGTCGTGCCGCAGAAGTCTGGCACTGCGCTGAAATTGGCGCGCTGTCCGGGAAGCACGCTGAAGAGGATGCGGGGGTCGCCGAGCTTGCTCCAGCTGATCTGGTCATCGGGCGTGTCCGCATCGGCAACAAAGTCGCTCAGGTTGATGCTTGCGTTGAAGCTGTCCTCGCTGAAGATCACGGCCGGGAACGCGCTGACGGCCGGCGGCTCATCATTCACTGCAGTGACGGTGATGCTCACGTTCGAGCTGTTCGCGCTCGTCGTGCCATCTGTCGCAGCGAGGATCATCCACGTGCTGCCGGAGAAGTTTGCTGCCGGCTGGAGCGTTGCGGTGCGCGTCGCGTTATTGAGTGTGATGGTGACATTCGGCCCCTGCGCCGCGACGTTATAGCCGATCGCGTCGCCGTCAGCATCGAACCAGAACGGCGTGAGATTGAGCACCGCGGGAGTATCTTCCGTCAGCGTCTGGTTCGGGATGGCGCTGAGCAGCTGCACGGCATCATTCACCGGCGTGACATTGATGCTGATGTTCGTGCTTGCGGCTGCGCTGCCGTCGCTCAGCTGAAGCTCGCACTGCGCAAGGCCGCTGAAGTTTGCTGCGGGGGTGAGGTTGAGCGTCTGCGACGTGACCGAGCAGTCCACCTGGCTCGCATTCTCGCTGAGCAGCGTGAGCGTCAGGCCCGCAGCGGCAGTCTCTTCATCGGAAATGAATGGGGTGAGGTTGAGCGTGCTGCCGCCGCCGTCCTCTGCTACTGTCTGGAGCAGGATGCCTGCGAACTGCGGCACGTCGTTGACAAAGGTGACAGTGATGTTGAATATGCGCGATGCATTGGCGATGCCGTCGGTCACGTTGAGCTCGATGCCTTCGCTTGTGACAGCCTGGTCGGTGTAGTTGAACGTGAGGTTCTGCCTATTGACGAGCACGCGGCTGCTGTTGGCCTGCACCACAAGGCTGGCGAGCCCGCCATCAGCATCGCTGAGGAACGGCGCCAGCTCAAGCGTGGTGAGCGTATCCTCGGTAACGGATTGCGCCGGGATGGGTGCGATGGCCGGCGCGTCATTCACGGGGGTTATGGTAACCGTGAGGTTTTGCGTCGCGCTCAGGCCGCCGGAATCGGTCAGGATCAGGCCGATTGTATCCGTTCCGAAGGCGTCCAGCGTGGTATTGAAGACGAGCATGTCAAGCGTGGAGAACACAAAGAGGCTGTACAATGAGGCGTTCTGGTTGATCACTGCCCAGCTCAGGCCATTGCTTAAGCCGGTGCCGTTCAGGTCTTCAATGTCCTGCTCGTTCTGCGTCAGGAACAGCACGAAGGCGCCGGAGTCTTCCGCGAGCGTGATATTGGGAACCGTCGGGGCGATGGTGGGAGCGTCATTGACCTGTGTCACATTGAGGGTTATGTTGTTGGTCGTGTTGCTGCCGCCGAAGCCATCGCTGACGGTGAAGACGACGCTGTCCGTGCCGTTGAAATCCGCTGGCGGCTCAAAGGTGACAAGGCCGCTTTCGTTGATAAAAATGGTGGTGAGCGAAGGGCCGCTCGTGTTGAGGAACGTCAGGTTGTCCCCGTCCGCATCAGTAAAGAACGCGCTGAGGTTGAGCGTGATGTTGGTATCTTCCGACCAGGTGAGATTGGGCACGGTGCCGTTCTGCTCGGGCGCGCGGTTGAGGATCGTGAAATTGGTCACTACCTTATTGCTGTTGTTAAGCGTATCATTCGCACGCCAGGTGACGTTGTATATGCCGCGCAGCACAGTGCCGGTGAAGGTGAACTGGTAGACGTTGCCATTGAAGGTGAGCGTCTGGGTTTCATTGGTGCTGTTGGGGAGCGTGACGACCGCCTGGACGGTGCCGATGCCGACGAGATTGTCCGTGATAGTCGCGTTGCACGTCACCGCCTGTGTCAGGTTTGCCGGATCGGGCGTGCAGGCGCCAAGGGTGATAACTGGGGGTGTGTTGTCGATAACAACGGTTGCCCCCTGGCTGCTGTTGGTATTGTTCAGGGTGTCATTCGCAAAGAGTGCGATTACATAGGAGCCATCGTTCAGCGTCGCCGTGTCCAGCGCTGCGCTCTGCTCGCTGCCGGCCGGCGTTGCGGCAATCGCTGCCAAGTCTGTCGTATTGCTGACGGTGAAGAAAACGATGCTGAGCGCGAGCGCATCGGTGACCGTCGCGTTCAGGGTGAGCGTGCCAGAGGCATTCGTTCCGTTGGGCGGGGTGATGATGGTCACTGCTGGCGGCGTGTTGTCGATGAAGAACGAAACCGTCTCCGTCGCGTTGGTGTTGTTGAGTGTGTCGTTGGCGATGACCTGCAGTGTGGCAGTGCCGTCAGGGAGCGACGTGGTGTCGAGCAGTTCCGCGAGCTCGCCGTTCCCTCCTGTTACGGTGATGGTGCTGAGGGCGTCGGTTGCGTTGCTTAGGTTGAGGACGGCGACGCTGAGCGGCGAGGCATCGGTTACCGTAACGTTCAAGAGTGTTGTGCCGGAAACGTTTGCAGCAGCGGTTGGCGCGTTGATGGTCACGGCCGGCCGCGTGTTGTCGATGGTGACGGTGACGGCTTCTGTCGCGTTCCTGTTTCCGGCGGTGTCATTCGCAAGGACATTGATAGTATAGGCGCCGTCATTGAGGGTGGCCGTGTCAAGCGCGGCAGCCTGCTCCGCTCCACTTGGAGCCGCGGCCAGCAGGGAGAAGCCTGAGCTGTTGCTGATGTTGAAGAGCACCGTGTCAAGCGCAGCGTCCGCGACCGTCGCGTTCAGGGTGAGCGTGCGCGTGACATTGCGCCCATCAGCGGGGCTGTTAATCGTCACAGCCGGTGCCGTATTATCGACCGTCAGCGCGGTCACCTCGCTCGCGTTCGTGTTCCCCGCAGCGTCGACGGCAAGGACGCCGAAATTGTACGCTCCGTCCGCGAGGGTGGTGGTGTCAAGCAGAGAGACAAACTCGCCGCCCGTAAGTGCCGGTGTGCTGTTGAAGCCGTTGCTCGCGTTCGTGATTTCGAAGGTGACCGTTAGCGCCGTTGCGTCCGTGATAGTCGCGTTGAGGGGGACCGTTCCGCGCACCGGCGGCGCGACGGCGGGGCCGTTGATGCTGGCGTTCGGCTTGAGGTTGTCAACCGTGAACGCTGCGGACTGTGAGCTATTGGTGTTGTTGACGGTGTCGTTGGCGAAGACGGCAGCGGTGTAGGGGCCGTCATTCAGTACCGCGGTATTGAGCTGCTCCGCGAACTCCCCGCCGCTCTGCGCCGCAGGGATGATAAGGGTGTCCGTGGCGTTACTGACATTGAAAAAGACCGTGTCAATGGGCGAGCTGTCGTTGACCGTCGCGTTGAGGATGAGCGGCCCGCCGAGCACCGAGCCGTCCACGGGGCTGCTGAGCGTGACGTTCGGCCTGCTGTTGTCGACCGTGACATTCCGGATGAACGCTGAGCTGCTCAGCCCTGCAGTGTCATTCGCGAAGAATGTGAGGTTGTACACACCATCCGGGAGCAGCGTCGTGTCCCAGGAGAAGCTCCAGAGGTCGCCCGCCTGTGCCAGGGTGCTGTTGATGCTGTTGATCTCCACCAGCGCAGTGTCGATCGGATAGAGGTTGTCGGTGATGTTCGCGACAAGCGTGAGCGTGCCGGTGACGGTGGTGTTCTCGATCGGCGTGAGCGAGGCGTTGATGGCCGGCGGGATGTTGTCATTGCGGTTGCTGGGAGTCGGGCGTGAGAATGACACAAGGTCCGAAGAGCCGTTGCCGTCGGGGAGGCGGCCTTGCGAGACTCCCTCACTTTGCGCTCCAAAGCTGATGCTGTCCTGCACGGTCGCCGCGCTATCGGCAGCAAACAGGGTAATGTTGTCTCCCCCATTGGCAAGCTGCAGCCCGGGCGCATCCGTCTTGTACTCAAATACCGTCACCGAGCTGTTGAAGAAGAGCGAATCGTTGAACGTCGCATTGAACTGCGCAGAATCCCGCACCGCAAGGACAAATGATCCGGGCTCGAGGATGAATGCTGGAAAGGTAAAATTTGAGTTTAATTCTCCGTCAGTGATGTTCCAGCCGGTAATGTCAACGGCCGCGGTTCCGTTGTTGTAGAGCTCGATCCATTCGCTTCCGGGCTCGGCCACGCCATTCGCCAAGAACTCGTTAATCGCGACGTCAGCAGCGGCCGCACGCACCGTGAGGAGGAAGAGCGCGAGCAGTAGCGTGATGAATACTGCTTTCCTTCCACCTCCGGTTTCCATGGTTTACAGCCCAGGCATGTCCTTCTCCCTGTCCCTTAGACAAGGAATTTGAGCACCAAAAACACAATCGCCCCCAGCACCACAAGGTTGCCGAGCACGAGCAGCGCCAGGAAGACCGGCGACTGCGTGAACGGGACTTCAACGGTTTCCGCGGCTGCAGGCGAGGCTGCCGGCGTGACGGTCGCCGTGCGGTTGACCAGGACGCGCTCCGGCGTGGTTGCAGGGGCCGTGCTCGTGGCTGTTCCCTGGCTTGCCGTTGACGCTGCCGCGCAGTCATCGACGCGCAGGCTCACTTCCTCGCGGTCGATGCGGCGGTCGCCGTCGATGAATGCGACAAGTTCAATCGGATAAGCGCCTGCAGCGGCGCCTGCGGGAACCGCGATGTCAACCGTCTGGCTGAATCGCGAGTCACGGTCATCCGGGTCGCTGTCCAGCTCGATGTCATCGAAGCGCTTGCTGAGGCTGAGCGCATCGTTGCTGACCAGCAGGGCGGCATCGTCCTGGTCGTCAGAGCCGAAGTTGCGGATCTCGACACGCAGGCTCGTGGTGCGGCTGCAGCTCACGGTTGAGCTGGTCAGCTCCTTGCGGGTGATGCGAACATCATCATCCTCCTTGTCGACGCGGAGCTTGAGGTTCACGGTGTCCGTATGGCGGGCGCCGTTCTCATCGTCTCCCGTCGCGACAATCACCACATCATAGGTGCCGCTGTCCGCTTCGATGGGAACTTTAAATGTCACCTTGACGCGCTCCTTGTCATCAGCATCAAGGTCGATCTCGTCGCTTGATTCCTCGAGATCGTCGTCATCGTCGATGTTCTCGATGGTGACCTCGACCTCGATATTCTCTATCTCGATGTCCTGCGAATCGCTGAACAGGTTCTTTACCTCAATGTCAAATTCGACCGTGTCCTCGGGAGTGGCATCATCCTCGATGCGCTCCCCCTCCTCGAGGTTGTTGTCGGTGCTCTGGCCGACGGTGACGTCAATGTCTTCGATCGAAAGCCGCGAGCGGGCCTCGACCTGCACGTCTTTGACGGTTGTCGTGCTGCTGTAGCTGAGCTGCACCTTGCCGATCGTCTGCACGCCGGAATCCTGGCCAACAGGGATCGAAGCGGTGAGGGTAATGGACGATGTCGCAGCGGGAGCGAGCGTCACCTGCGCCGCCGAAAGCTGCGCATTGTAACTTGAAGCGATGTTCACGAGGCTGAGCGCGACGGTTTCGGTGAAGTCGCCCGTGTTCTCGATGGTAAATGTCGCGGTCTGCGTGGTGTTCCGGTCGGTTGTCGAGCTGCCCAGAAGGATCTGCGAGCTGTTGAATGCAACGCTGTGGACTGCGTCACGCACGACAACGGTGAGCGTCGCGGTGAGCTGCGAGGTTCCGAGATCGATGGTGATCGGGCCGGTGTACGTGCCGCTTGCCTGCGTTGCCGGCGGCGTGACCGTGATGGTGATGGTATCAGAGTTGCCGAAGGCAATGCTGGAGCTGGAGCTGCTCAGCGAGATTGCGCTTGCGGGCAGGGTGTTGCTTCCGCTTGCGATGCTGCCGACCGTGAGCGTGACGCCGCTCAGATCAGTGTTGCCGGTGTTAGTAAGTGTCAGAGTAGCTGTTTTCGTCGTTCCCTTGGCAACCGTGAGGCTGGGGTTGGTTGCAGTCAATGCAGGAGCGGGATTGACGGTGACGCTCACCGGGAGCGAATCGTTGACTGAGGTGTCGGTGGAAACGCGGGCGATGAGGCTGCCAGTGTATGCGCCCGCGAAGGAGTTGCCGGTCGCAACGCTCATGCTTACCGTCTGCTGCGCGTTGGGAGCGAGGCCGGTGATGGCGGTAATCGGGCTTATGACCAGTGTCCGCGAGCCTGCAGTAAGTGTCAGGCCGGTGAATGAGACTCCGATGGTCGTGGTGCCGGTGTTCTGCACGACAAATGTTCCGGCGAGCGTCTGCTGCGTGTTGCCGCTCAGCGTGACGGAAGAAGTGACGATATCAAGCGCGTCCTGCGCGGCGGCTGCGCCTGCAAAGAGCATGGTAAAGACGATGAGCCCGATGAATAGCTTGTTCATAGTGTTCCACCCCAGTAAACCACCCCTCTTTATCTATTGATAAGTGGTCACATCTGGGGGCGCTATTTAAATATTTATATTTTTTGATAGAACTATCTTAAGATATATATTAAGATAGATACATTGCCGGCGCGGGCACCTCCCTCCGTGCAGGGGAATGTCGACGGCGCCGCGGATGCCTGCGGTGGAAAAAACCCGCTGGATCGGCTGTACGCGGCCGGCGGTGCGGCTGATGCCTGATGCGCACCGGCGCCCCGTCAATATGAACATCTCCTTCTCCTTCGGAGTTAAACTCGGGGAGCCTAACAGCCGTTATGTTTAATCAAAAAGAATGAATGGGGAATGGTTCGACCTAAATTATTCTTACGTTAAAGCATTTAAACGTTGGCAACGTATAGCCTAACAGGAGTAAAATCTTTTAAACACCATTACTTTTCTTATCTTGTGCCACAAAAATCCCATTATGTAGATACGTGTATCTGGCTCAATCTCTTCAAAAAAGAAGGCGATGAAACCAAAGGCATTCCCTACTGGAAACTCGCCAAAGACTTCTTCGAACAGATTGAAGATGACAACAATTTCATAGTAATCTCTACCATCACCCTCAAAGAACTAACTTTCAAGTTGGGCGATAAATTCAATGAAGTAAAACAATTCTTCAAAGAAAGCGACTCTATCAAAATCATCAAAACGACACCAAACGATTACGACCAAGCACGGCAGTGGGAGCAAGAACATCAACTTCTCAGTTTCTATGATTATCTGCACGTTGCAATTGCCAAGAGGCTGAATGTTCCCCTCATTACAAGAGATAGAGATTTAATGGAATTTGCACAAGAGCACGTGAAAGTTTTCAGACCAGAAGATTTACTCCGCTAACCTATTGATCGCTTCAAGATTAAACTTCTCTTTAGATAATTTTTTTCTCATTTCTTTTACTTCTTTTATAGAATCACCCGTATTAGGGATTATTCCTACCAATTTATCTAGAATTAATCTTCTTACTGCATCCCGAATAACATCTGACCTATTTGCATATATACCTGTTTCTACCAAATCGTCTACTTTTTCTACAATCCCATGACTTAACCTAACCTGTAGTGTATCCATTACCATTGTAATGTAATTGTAATGTGTCTACTATAAAAACCTTTCGTTAAAAAAACGATAAATCGGGCAGCACCTCCTTTCTTGCCAGTGGTTCACGAACTCTGCGCTCCTCACTGCGGTTGCGGTGCTCGGGTGGGGGACGGTCGCTCACTATCTATGGCTCGCTGCGGCTCGCATTTTCAGTTACCCTCGCTCCCTAGACCCCCACCAAACATAACCTCGTTATGTTCAATTCGGTTCCGGGCACTTTGAGTCACCAAAGCTAAGGCATATAGGGCAAAACAAACGATGTAAAATTCCTAAATTCCCGTTGAAATAGGCATTAGGTTGGTGTGTTCTGATTGTGCTCGT
>CAYYLB010000033.1:0-13470 GCA_964472345.1 uncultured Methanosarcinales archaeon | reverse complement strand
AGTACCAGAAAGCCAGCTGCAGAGATGCCGAACTCACCCTTTCCTTACCACCAGCGTTGAGCGCAGCAGCAGCGCATTGGGGATGTGGACCCTATCGCCCTTCTTCGTCACCAGCTCCGTTTCCACGATGCTGATGCGCTTCACCACCCCGTCAACATTCTGAACCGTTATCCGCTGCCCCTCGCGGAAAAGCCCTTTGCGGTAGATGAGCAGCCCTGCGAGGAAATTGGAAACAATATCCCGCACCCCGAGAATCGTCGTGAACACGATGAGCGTGATGGCTCCGCCGATGACCACATACAGCACCGCATTCGTAATCCCAACCGTCTCCAGCGTGAACACTATCGCAAGAACATAGACGGCATACGAAAGGATCGTCGCGATCGTCCTCTCGAGAGGCATCTTAAAGCCCCAGCGCTCCAGCCAGCGGTCCACCTCGACTTCACGCAGCAGGAACTCAGTCAGGCGCCCGAGAAGCCGGCCAAGAATGAAGCCGCCGAGCAGGATCAGCAGCGCGAGCAGCAGCTTGGCAAGCACGCCGGAGAACACCGAGCGCCCATAGCCGGAAACTGCTTCCGCGACGGACGATGCGTTTACCATAAACCCACAAGCAAATCCTGCTTTATAAACGCTCCGATTCCGCGCTGCGTCCAAACGTCCGCCGGCGTGCGCGCGAGCCAGCTCCAACAGCTTCTAAACCTTAAGAGTTTTTGCCCTTGGTTGTTATTCTTGATACATCGCATTCGCTCATTAGATAGAACGCCATCTTTCTCGACTTTGCGGACGCAATTTTACCCCACTACGCAGGGTAAAAGAGTTCAACCGTGTTAAGTGAAATTCAAAAAAGACAAGATTTCTCTAGTATAACCCTGCATTCTTGAAAGGAATAAGAGATAATACAACTGCTTCGGTATAATACTTAACTCGGTCAATCACATCTCCTGTCAAAATCCCCACGACACCGTTTTGTTGTTTAGAATTACTACGCTTAAAAAAAATATCATCAGCTTCACCCAGTTCCTTACCTTGTTTAATGAGTCTCACTACTTCTTTTGGAAGAAAAAATGTTCCCGTCCTTGATTTACCATATTGCTGAGCTGACTTTACTACAACCCATGCAAAAACTTCCATTTCCCCTTCTCCTTCCTCAACTCCACCCTCAACACCAACATAAAAGTCGGCGTCTTTAACCTCATTCGAAGCATGATCCACCCTATTCATTGCCCCCGTGAATGTTTCAATACTGCTGAATGGCTGATCTGCAACATTTGAAGGGGCAGAAACACCAATAAATTCAAATCTTTCGTTAGGGAACATTTTTTCAAAACCGTCTTTAACAGCTTGGATTTTGACGGGGTTTTTTGAAGCAATTATCACTTTTTTCATAATGATAGGGAGGATAGGATAAACTTCTTAAACTTTTTCTTTTTTGAACTGCTTGCTACGCCCGACCACGCCGCACTCTCTTTCCGCTTCGTCCCATCCGTGAATTGCCCTGCACGGCAAGGGTCGGCGCTGGCCCGAGCGTGAGCGAACTGAGGGATGCAGCCGAGTTCCGCGCGCAGCCCGCTGGGGAAAACAGGATACCAAGAACTCCCAGAACAAGAACCATTAAAAAAGAGACGCTTATCTCAGATCCGTGGCCCAGCCCGAGCGCATCCGTGAACTGGAAGAGGAGCTTCAAGGGACGAAGTACAACAAGCGCACGCAGAAGGCCGTCGGCATCCTCAAGGCGAAGATTGCGCAGCTGCGGGAGAAGCAGGAGCGGCGCGGCTCGGGCAAGGGAGCAGGAAGCGGCTATGCAGTGTCGAAGAGCGGCGACGCGACGGTGGTGCTGCTCGGCTTCCCGTCGGTTGGGAAGTCAACACTGCTCAATGCGCTGACGGGGACGCAGTCGCCCGTCGGCGCGTACGCATTCACGACGCTCACGGTCATTCCGGGGCTGCTGGAGCACCGCGGAGCGAAGATCCAGATCCTCGATGTGCCGGGTGTCCTGCAAGGCGCCGCTGCGGGGACTGGCAGAGGAAAGGAAGTGCTTGCGGTGATCCGGAATGCGGACCTTGTCCTGCTGCTGCTCGATGTGTTCCATCCCGGGCATCTGCCGGTGCTGCTGAAAGAGGTCCATGACACCAACATCCGGGTCAATGTGCGGAAGCCGGACGTGAACGTCGTGCGGAAGGAGCGCGGCGGGCTTGATCTTGGCGTCACGGTGAAGCTGACGCAGCTTGAGCGGGAGACCATCGAGGCAATCCTGCGGGAGTTCCGCGTGGTGAACGCGCAGGTGGTTGTGCGGGAAGATGTCACGGCAGATGAGCTGATTGATGTGCTGGAAGGGAACCGCGTGTACCTGCCGGGCATTGTCGCGGTGAACAAGATCGACCTCGTGAGCAAGCGGAAGCTGCTTGAGGTGATGCGCGCGACGAAGGCGGACATTGCGGTCTCCGGCGAGACAAAAGAGAATATCGGGGCGCTGAAAGAGCTGATCTTCCAGAAGCTGCGGTTCATCCGCATTTATACCAAGGAAGCCAGGAAGGATGCAGACATGGATGTGCCGCTCATCATGCGCGAAGGGGCGACGGTCGGTAGCGTCTGCCTGAAGCTGCACAAGGATTTCGTGAAGAAGTTCCGGTTCGCGCGCGTCTGGGGGAAGAGCGCGAAGTTCGCAGGCCAGAAGTTCGGGATAGAGCATGCGCTGAAGGACGGGGATGTGGTGGAGGTGCATGTGAGATGAGCAGCCACTGCCAGAACACACGGGCTGGAACGACGCTGGGCTTGCGTTCTTATTTCCTACCCGATCCGCGGCCGTGAGCGAGCGCTTCGAGATATTCCCCCTTTGTCCTGAACCCGTGCTTCCTCGCGAGCTTCCCGAGCGCCTTGTCAAAGCCGCTGCCGTACTGCGCGGCGATCTTCCTGCGCCAGGCAATCTCTTTCGGGACGCCGAGTTCTTCCGCAGCCTCGCGCAGGATGATCTTCTTGTGCTGGGAATCAATCTTCCATTTCGAAGGGACGGCCATGGCGGCCGCAATCAGGCTCTCATCGAGGTATGGCGTATGCATGGTAATGCCGTACGCACGGGCGACGGCTGCATCACGCACTAGGTCACGTGACCACATCGCGCCCAGGCCGCGCCAGCATTCTGCCTGGACGTCTGCTGCCTTCCTGTGGCGGTGATAGCCGGCGAAAATCTCCTCCGCTCCAAGGCCGCTGAAGAACTCCATGAGCTGGTCAGCGCGGGCGAGGCTGAGCGCAGCGAGCACAACGGCGGCCACGCTGACGCTCACGGCATCGAACAAGCCTGCCGGTTTCAGGATCTCCACGGCACGATGCACGAGCGCTTCCACCTCAGCGAGCGAAAATATCCTGGTCCGCAGAACAAGCTGCTCACGCGGCGCGAATGCCCCGGCTGCCAGCACATCGGCAGGGAAGCCCATGCCCTCTTCGTGAAAACCGACTGTGTAACAGACAAAAACGGCCCGAGCCTGTTTTGCAAGCAGCGCCATCAGCGCGCTGTCCACGCCGGCGGAGAAGAAGATGCCGAAGCATTTCTGGGGAAGCCTGCTGGTGACGGCGGCAACGAGCGCCTCCCGCACCGCTGCGACCGCCTCTTCCTTTGTCCGGTATTCGGCTGGAGCGCACTCCCTGAGCTGCCCGATGCGCCGCTCCCACGCTTCACGGGTGATGAGCCTCCCGTTCTCAAGCCAAAGCTCCATAGCGACGCGTGAGACGCAAAGGTTTAAAAACGTTCCAGCACTTCCGGCGGCCATGGCTGGGCAATCCGCGGGCAAGGACGAGCAGGTGGGTTTTCACAAAGGCGCGCTCGCAACGCTCGCAAAGGAGCGCGAGGAGATGCTCAAGATCCTCACCATCGTCGAGCAGCTGATGCAGATGCACATCAAGGAGCTGAAAGAGCTCGGCGTTGACCTCGAGAAGCTCGCGAAGGATACGAAGGAGAAAAAGAAGAAGCCGATCGAAGACCTTCTCAAGGAACACGCTTGATGATTTCTTACACCTTTACCGCACGCGGCCACCTTCACATCCGCGCGACGCATCCGACGACGCTTGAGTTCACCCGTGACACGCAGCTGACGACACGCGGGAACTGCATCGCCGGTGTCGGCGCCGACTTCGCAGCCGGGAAGCTCAAGGGATTCTTCACGCAGAAACTGGTCAGGATTCTCATTCAGGCCGGTGACGCGCAGGACGCGGTGGCCGCGCGGCCGAACCCGCTGTTCTCGGACGGGCATGAGCTGGTGATCCGCACGACGGACTTCCGCTCGGCGAGGACGTTCGCGACGGGAGCGACGAAAGCAGCACGGGATCTCTCGCGCAGCCTGGTTGAGCGGCTGAAGGATCCGAATGCAACCATTACGGTCACCATCGAAGCGGCTGATGGCTAGAGAATGAGGTCGTGCGTCCGATGCACTTTGGGGAGGTAATTGAGCAGCTTCCCGCCTTTGCACTTGGCTGCGCCGAGGAAGTCATTGCGGTACTTCAGCAGCAGGAACGGCTGGCCCCCGGGCTGCTGCGACGGATCGAGCGTGATCTCCTCGCCGCGGAAGTACGCGCGCACCTGCTCCGCATCGAGCTCGCGCACGTTCCTGGTCGCGTGCACGCCGAGGAGCTGTGAGCCTTCGATGCTCAGCCGCAGCTCGCCATACGCGTTCATCTCGCCAACATACAAGCCGAGCGAGTTCAGCCGCAGCTGTTCAAGATCAACGCGCATCACGTCCCTCGTGACAAGAAAAATATGGTTCTTGTAATCCTGCAGGAACGCGACATCCGCAGGCATCGCACCGCCGTGCTGCTCCCCGAGCAACTGCTGCAGGCGCTTCACGTCGCGGGTGTTCAGGATGCGCAGCTGTTTCATGGAGGAATGCCTTTTGCGCGATCCTTTTTAATGATTGTGCCGTACATGGGGTTGGTGCGAAACGGCGCGCTGCCATTCCTTTGCGAGCGAGCCCGTGTACCTCGTGAGACGCGCAAGGGACCGTTTTCCTTCGAAGGAAATGAGGGTGCGTTCAGCATGAAGCACGGCGGGAAAACGGCGAGCGAGCTGGCAGCGCCGCGGCAGCGAGGTTCGCACCAACCCGCCATAAAGGCAAAAAAAGAACGTGTGCTCCTACTCCCCATGAGCATCACCCCTCTCCATTCCCGCGCCCTCTTATCACCTTCCGCAGGGCACGCTCAATCCGCCGACGGGAATATTCTCCCTTACCAAGCGCTTCACGGATGCTGAGGTCGGTGTACCCCTGCGCGCGGCAGCTCTCCACGTACCGAGCAAGCTGCGCGGCCCGCCGCGACCGAAAGAACAACGCAACCCCAAGGGCAAGAACCGCGCCGGCGAGCGCCAACCACCACAAACCGCTCCCCGCCGCTTCACCGCCAGAAGAAACGACAAGCTCTTCATCCCGGAAAGTGTCACGCTCACCACCAAGCTGCTCTCCAAGCCGTTCCGCAGGCTTCTGCAATGGGGTAGCACAGTCCCCATCATCCGCTGCCTTGCAATCCGGATCGCATCTTCCATCCGGCTCCCGATCGCAGTAATCGTCCTGGCTTCCTGAGCTGCAGTCGCGCGCACATGTCTCAAAGCTCTCCTGCGGCTCGCAATATGCGTTGCCGCATGTCTTTGCGAACTGCGCAATGGGGATGGTCAGGACTACGTCGCCGGCAGCGTTCGTGATGCGCGCCTCCTTCGCCGACGGCAGGTAGGGCGCAGCCACAGTGAAGAGGCCGTACTGCGGCGGCCCGAACGAGACGCGGTGCAGCTCCTGCCGGGTGAAATCGAGCAGCGCAAGTGCGAACGCGTCGCTGGCTTCGGATGCCGGCTGCGGGAGCGTCCCCCCCATGACCTGCACGCCGAGGTACAGGATCTGACTCTCGCTCCGGCTGAGCTCGAACTGGTAGAGCCGCTCGGCGCTGGCGCCTGCGGCAAGGATGCCCACGAAAAGGATGCCTGTGGCAAGGATGCCGAATATTGTCAGGTGCATCGGGCGTTTCATGGTTGGTTGCTCACGTTGATGGTGTAGGGCAGTGACTGCGCCGTCCGGCCTTCATCGTCGCTCGCGGAGATCCGGATGACATATGTCCCGTTGGCGAGCGCCGTCGGGATGCTCACCTGCTGCTCAACTGCTGCCGTTCCATTGACCTGCAGCGTTTCATTGATGAGGATAGTATAATTGAGCTCTGCCGCATGCGCATGCGCGACCGTGAAGTTGATTTCCGGCGAATGGTCGTAATCGAGCGGCTCCAGCGAGGTGATGTCGATCACGAAGTTGGACACGTTCACGTTGATGGTGACGACCTCCGAAAAGCCGAGGTTGCCGTCGCTGTCGCGCGCCTCCACCCAGAGGAAATGGGAGCCGTCGCCGAGCGTCACGCTGCTCGCGTGCTGCGTCCCTGATGCCGCGCTCCCGCGCTCGAGCACCATCAGCGGGTTGTTGATGTCCCGGTAGATCTCGTACGAGAGGGCCGAATCCCTGCTGTCGTTGATCTGGAAGCTCACGGCGACGGCTGAAACATCATACACTGACTCGTTCTGCGGCAGGATGAGCGTGACGTCCGGCGGGCTGCGCGCCTGCTCGATCCGCTCACGGAGCTGCGGCTCCGTCGTCGTCAGGTTGCAGAAACTGCCCAGCACCGTGCTGATCGGCACGCCGGGAAGCGCGCTCTGGTTGAAGATCAGGCGCGGATTTACCGTGATCATGCCGGGCTCCTGCTCGCAGCCGGTGATGGCCGGATTGAAGAATATGATGGTGTCCTGCTCTGCGTTGTAGAAGGTGCAGTGGGTGCCAACGACGCTCCGTGCCGCGCTCCGATCGCCGGACGCAAGAGGCTCGCTGATGATGTCCATATTCCATTCGCTGAGCGCATCGAGCGACTCTGCTGCGGCAAGGTGGCTGAGCACGAACAGCGCCTCAAGCTCGTGCGGCAGCTGCACGGTTGCGGTTGTGTCCTGCGCCTTGACGAAGATGATGTCCGGCCTCGTTTCCGGCGCTTCCCACGGCTTGCGCAGCGGCCTGCAGCTCGTGGAGGTAAGAAAGAGTGCGTCTTCCGTTGCCGCTTCAGCCCCGTCCACCGCTACGCTCACATTCACGCGCCGGATGCCTTCGAACGCAGGGAATGACGGCTCGCTCCACACCGCCGCGAAAAGCCCGTCAGCGGCATTGCCGTCGCCGTGGCTCCCGTCGTCGTACAGCGCAAGCGCCTTCTGGTAGCCGCCGCTGGAAAGCGCCGCCCGTACCTCGCTTGCGTTCCCGAATGGCTGCATCCTGATGGTGAACGGCTGCCCGGCTCTTCCCGCGATGGGCTCGGTGAAGAGGATGCCATGCTGCGACACAGGGAAAGCCGCTTCATACCCGGTGAAGCCGAGCAGGGACGTTGCAGCCCTCTCCGTGACGCACTGCGGCTCCTGCGGGCACTCCCTCGTAGCAATGAACTCCCCTACTGCGGCAGCGCAGCTCCCCCTAAGGTAGTTGCTCAGGCAGTAGCCCTCCGTGTCGATGCAGCAGCCGACGTTGCACTGCTCCAGCGCCGCGCACTCCATGCCGGCTTCAAACGCGCCGAAGCACTCGGACTGCGCCGTCTGCTGGCAGACAGGGAGGCAGCAGCCGGCGTTGGCGAAGGTGGCGAGACCTGTCCCTGTTATGCCTCCCGCTATCAATCCGCTTCTTGCTCCGAAGAAGAGGAGCGCGGCTGCGAGCACCACCGTCCACACCGGCCACCGTATGCGTGAGATCATGTTACTTGTATTTGGTTGAGCAGGTAAGGGAGCATTTGCCGCAGAAGTATTTGCGTGCTCCCGTGCATTTCTGCAGTTGGGCCTGGATAGGCTGAGGCGTTCCTCCCGTAACATCGACAGTCCCGCTCGGGACGCACATGCCCTGGCCATTGCTCAGCTCTTCCCTGATTTCAAGCTGCTGGTCACACGTCGGCGTGAAGGTGACGCTATCCTCGCCTGCGCTGTACGCGAGTTGAGAGCTTGTGAACGCCCCCCCAACGACAGCGACCGATGTAACGACAACAGCAGTGAAGAGGGCTCCGATTGCCCCTTTCAGAAATACGATAAACGGTCCGATGAGATAGAGTAGGATTATGATGACAATAACTGCGACGATGAAAATTGCCCAGCACTTCCCGCCAGGATCAATCTCCGCCGTCGCGCTCGTGTCCTTCTCCGGCTGCTCTTCGCAGTCGACCGGAGTGAACTCGCTGAAGCCGGGGATGTCAGTGTACACGAAATGCTGCCCGTAGTCCGCCCGCGCCGGCAGCGGCCTCCACGCGCCTGCTGCCTCTCCGCTCCCTTCCCGGTACAGGATCCCCATCTTCCCTTTCGCAGGGACGCGGTCGTTGTCCCAGTAGAGGACGAGCCGCTGCGGGCTGCTGAATCGCATTCCCGTAGGCTCGAAGCGGTACACGGGGTAGGTGAGCACCCACGTCAGGTCGCCATACGTCACCGAGTTGTCCGCAAGCTCGTGGAACGGCACGTCACTCCGTGTCGCGTTGTCAGGGTAGAACTGCTGCACCGTAATCGCTTCGACTTTGTCGTTGTCGAGCGCCATGGTCGCTCCGGGAAAGATGTTGAGCTGCGCCATCCGGTCGAGCGAGTAGACGATCAGCGGCAGCACGGTCGCGACGATGTGGCTGTTCCTCTGCAGCGCGACGGAGCGCTTCAGGCCGGAAGGGCGGAAGCGGCTCGCGAAGGTGAATGAGAAGCGCTGCCCTTCCTCAAGGCGCGTCGGGTCGGTGATAGTGTACAGGAGCGTCTCGTTGTCGACCCGCTGGTACGAAACCGCAAAATCGCCCGCATCGACCAGCTCAAGCGGAGCGGAGAACCTGAACGCCGGATCGAGCTGCCGGTTGACGATCTGCGACGCGAGCTCGAACATCCTGCGGAAGCGCACGTCGAGGTTCGCATGGAACTGCTCGAAGCTCTTCTCGTACCCTTCCTTCCGCACCTGCACGGGATAGCGCACGTCAATGCTCACGCTGTCGGGCGTGTAGAAGACCGCGCTTTTCGGGCTCTGCGCGCTGATGTCAAAGCCCTGTGCCCGGAAGCGCTCCAGCGCCGTGCAGGACTCGAGGTTGTTGTTGATGTGCGTCTCGAGGCGCTGCAGCGTCTGGTTCAGCGCCGGCTGGATGTTCACCTGGTCGAGATGCCAGGATGCAGTCCCCTGCAGGCGTATCAGCCGCGGAACCGCAAGATAGCCGCCCTGCCTGCCGAGAAGCTCAAGCCCTTCGTACGCGGTGCGCCGCACGCAGAGCGTGATGAATGTCTCGATCTCCTGCGCTTCCGCCGCAAGCTCCGCAGCCCCTGCCGCCTGTTCTGCGGCTTTCTTTTCCGTCGTGACACTCACCACAAGAACCACGACGGCAGCAAGAACGACGAGCACAAGCCCCATAATCAGAAACGGCGATACCTGGCCCCTTTTCATTCTCCCGAGAAGAGCGGCCGGCTTTATAAAAATAGCCCCCTACATCCCCCAGGTGATGTTCTCCTTCCGCTTCACCTCTGCGATCTCCTTCAGCAGCAGCGCATCGCCGCCCGTCACATAGTGCTTCAGCTTTTTCATCGTGCGGAAATGCTCCTCCGGGACGTCCGTGTACAGCACGTCGCCTTCATGCACCTGCCTGCCGACCATCACGTGCTCGAGCGCAACCGCGACGCGCTTCCCCGCTTCCGCGACGGAAATGGACTTCTGCTCCTCCTGGATGTCGCGGATGACGCTCAGCCGCTTCCCGGAAGCGTTCATCGCCGGCTCGCCTGCCCTGATGCGGCCCGCGAGCACCTCAACGCCAACGACCGCAGGATTGCTCTGGCGGAAGACGTAGCCCGGCAGGATGCGGATCTTGCCGCCGCGCACCAGCTGGCTCAGCTCCGCAAGCTCAATGGCTTTTTTCTTCTCCTCTTTCCAATGCCCGTACTGCTCAATGATGTCGTAAATCACGTCGCTCGTGATCAGCTTCACCTGCTTCGCGGCGAGCGCCTCCTGCGCTTCCTGCAGGACACCAGTGTTGAAGCCAATCACAGTGCCATAGAATGGCTGCTCCTTCCCCATCATCTCCGCTTCGGCAACATCATTCTTCGTGATGCGCCCGATGGATGCCGCCTTGATCGGGATGCCGTGCTCCCGCAGCAGCAGGGCAAGCGCCTCCACGCTGCCGAGCGCATCCGCCTTCACGATCACGCCCTGCGGATCCGTCTGCACGAGCACTTCCTCAACTTCCTCCTGAACCTCGCGCGCGACACGCTCAACGTCGCCTGCAGCGCAGGAGCGCAGCGGCATGCCGGCGGCTGCATGCTCGAGCAATGGGGCGGCGATCTTCACCCCTGTCGCTGCGGTGACCTCGGCGACCTGCCGGAACGCCGCTTTCTTCGTGCGCATCTCCACCAATGGCAAGGGCTCGAGCAAGGCGCGCACTTTGGTGACGACGGGCGCGACGACGCCACCGATGACTATTGTGTCGTTCACGTGCAGCATGCCATCATAAAGGATAACGTCCACCGTCGTCCCGAGCCCCTGCTGCTCCTTGAGCTCAAGGACTGTTCCCTTTGCGCCGCCAAGAATGTCAACCTGCAGGTGCTTCTCGAGGTACCGCTGCGCCAGTCCTGCCAGCACCATCAGCAGCTCGGGAATGCCCTCGCGGGTGTGCGCAGAGACGGGGATTATCGCAACCTGCTTCGCGAAGTCCTCGACACGGTCGAAGCGCTCTGACGCGAAGCCAAGCTCGTGAAGCTTCCCCACAAGCTCGTAAAGTTTTGATTCAAAAAGCTCGAGTGCGCCCTGCTGCGCGATCGACTGCACGAGCGGCAGCTCCTTCTTTGTCGCCCACCCGCGGAGCAGATCGATCTTGTTCGCCGCAACGACAAACGGAGTCTTGTTCGCTTTCAGGATCTCAATGCCCTCCATGGTCTGCGGCCTGAACCCCTCGTTGATGTCGATGACAAGCACCGCAATGTCCGCAAGTGCGCCTCCGCGCCTCCTCAGGTTGACGAAAGCCGCGTGGCCGGGCGTGTCGATGAACAGCAGCCCCGGAAGGTTGAGCGCCATGCCTTTCTTTTTGAGCAGCGGACCGCAGAGCCTTTCGATTGTTTCGAGGGGGATGATGCTCGCGCCGATCGCCTGCGTGATCTTCCCCGCTTCCGTGGCAGTGACCGCGCTTCCGCGAATGGCATCGAGGAGGCTGGTCTTGCCGTGGTCAACGTGGCCGACAACCGTGCAAATCAAGCTCCGCAGCGCCATGGCTTGCGGTGGAGAAATGGTGTTTTTAAATGTGTTGGGGCTCCGGCGCTGTGTGGAGTGGTGGCGGGATATGATCAAGGTACAACGCCGCAAAGGAGGGGCTTCGTAGAAAAGTGGCCTACGCGCCACCCCGGATGGGGTGCAGAGCAATCCGCAATTGCTGGCACACCGCTCGCCTCGCTCGGGCGCATCCCCCGGCGCACGCAAAAGCTTCGCTTTTGGTGCCCGCAAATCCCCGATTTGCTTGGCGTCAGCCGTCGAGCAGACCTCCGCCATGCGGCTCCGGTGCTGCTCCAGCTGACGGCTACGGCCACTTTTCTACAGAGCCAAATGAGGGTAAACTATTTATAGAAGGATGCCCATCAGCCAAAAAACAGCAAGAGGTGATTTCAATGGGTAAAGAGCAATCCTTGCGCGCCGGAGCGCTGCTGATGCTTCTCGGCGCCCTGAGCTTCATCGGGTACGCGGTCGTCTTTTTCTTCCGCAGCTTCACCGGAAGCGGATTTGAGCTTGGTGTCGACACGCTGAACGGAGTCACCACGAGCCAGCTTACTGCGCTGAATCCCGCGGTGCTTTACTATATCAACCACCTGCACGTCGCAACCGCCGGCTTCATCGCTGCGACGGGGATCGCGGTCGCGTTTCTTGCATGGCATGGCGTCCGGCGGGGAGCATGGTGGGCGTGGGTCGCTGCGGTGCTCTCGCCGGTTGCCGGATTAGCAGTTGCGCTGCCCATGCACTACACCGGCGGCTTTCAACATGACTGGGTGACGCACCTGGGGCCGATTTACCTCGGGACGGCAGTCTTTGTCGTGGGGGCGCTGGTGGCGCTGGGAGGGCTGATGAAGAAGTGAAGCGGGGAATGCGGAAACCTCTAAACAAATACGTTTAGTTTAAATTCAATTTTTTTCTTTTCAAATTCGCCAGGTGCTAATTTTTGTAACCAATCTGCTATACTTTGCCTATACCCCATACAGAAAGTCAATATTTTAGTAAATTCTTCTTGAGAAAACTTTCTATTTGGGAATAAAATTTTTAACATTCCAGCAGTAGTTTTCATAATACTTTTATAATCTCTAATAGTAACATTTTCCAAATCGGCTCTTTTAGTAATCTCCGATTGAAAGTCCATTTTCCTAAGTTCATGTAGTATTTCTGAAAAATAATCCACAGAAAAGCCATAGTTTTGAGACAAATGTGCTTCAGGTTTTCTAATTTTTGGAAGTTGCCAACCAGGAACAAGCCCACTAATCCTATCAATAAATGCTGAATCTCTCATAAAATCAGGAAGTACATACGTAAAATCTTCTATAGGAATAAATCCTTTTACGTCAATATTTCCTACAAAGTTTAATGAGCAGGTTGATGTTGCTTTCTTGGGGCCTCTCTCAAAATGAGCACTTTCCATAAAATCTTTTAATTTCCCCATCATTTCATCACTGTTGGCAAAACGAATCTTTGCAACTTCGTCAAAAACAATAGCATCTTTAATCCCAATTTCTCCCATAGTTCTTGTGCCGATATTATAGAATAAAACGGCAGGACTTACTTGCCCCCCCGAGATTATTCTTGTATAAAATGATATATTCCTAAAAAAGAAAGTCTTTCCTGTGGCTCTTGGACCAAATTCCATTAGGTTTACATTTCCTTCAACCAAGGAAATAAACCTTGAAATCATTATCAATTTTTGTTGCTCATCAAACACATCTGGATTTAAGCCAGTCGTATTTATCAGAACATTCACCCATTCTTCTGTTGTAAAATTCTCTCTTTTTTCTGCAAATTCTTTAAAATTAACATTCGCGACCTGGAAAGGACTGAACGCTTCGATTAAAACAGGAGCTGTAATCTTGTTTCCATCTTCATCAAGTCTTGGTTGTGCATGATTTAACTTTGCAATCCCCCATATCCCAGTAGAAAGAAGGTTTTCATTCTTATTTAGTATTGAATCAAAAATCATAGCATCTCTGATATTTAATGATGGAATCTGTGCTTTTTTTAATTCTCTTTTAATATCAACTTCGACCTTAAATTCATCTATAATGGTATAAAACTTTTCTTCTATAAGTTTATTCAGAATTTTATCCTTATCTTTTGGCTCAGGATAGTGTTTATGAATCATATCAATTATTTCTCTGTATTTTTCATTGAATTTCTCAGGTTCGTCTTCAAATTCTGAAAGTTTAGTAAGCATAAACTCAGAAACAAATCTTGGAAGTCTTGCTATTTC
>CAYYLB010000032.1:0-13929 GCA_964472345.1 uncultured Methanosarcinales archaeon | reverse complement strand
CTATTTTCCCTTCTTCATCGCCTTCGCCACGCGCGACAGCTCCGCGACATTCTCCGTAAATGAGGGAATAACATCCTTGAAGACCTTCTGCACGGCTTTCAGGTCCGCAGAGACGTCGCGCATGCGCTCGTCGTACTCGCCGACCTTGCCGAGCACGCCCTGATGGAGCTGGCGGAACTCCTCCTTGAGCGCGGCAAGCGCATCCTGCAGCTTCTGCAACTCGGTTTCGACCTGCTCCTTCCACGCGACGACCTTCTGCACCTCTCCCGCGAGCTCTTCCCATTTCTCGTTGATGATCGCCTCTGCGACCTGCTGGATCCGCTCGTCTGCCGGCGCTGCGTCAGGACTGTATCCATACCCTTCTTGAGCAGCACCTCTCCCAGCCGCAGGCGGATACTCCCCGGCCTGAGAAACATCCTGGGGAGCCGGCGCCTCCTCTGCCGCAGTGATGGCCGTCAGGTCTGCCTGCGAGAGCGCATCAAAAATCTCCTGTGTTGCGACGCCCTGCCGCTGCAATGCCTGCACGATCTGGTTGTCGCTCGTGCCCTGCTGGCGCATCTGAAGAACCTGCTGCATGACTGAACCTTGCCCGCGCCCACCGAACAGCACCATCGTTGCGGTTTTTAATCAATCATTCTTTATAAACGCTTCGATTTCCCGGCACCTTCGGCGGCATGGTCATCCGCATCCGCGGCTGGCGGTGATGGTTCTTCCTCCTCCGACGCCGGGCTGTCGATCTCCTGGTCAGACTCCTTATGAGCTGTGCCTGCCATCATCCGGCTGAGCTCATCGCGCGTCACGAAGCGAGCGGGGTTCCACAGGTCGAGGTAGCGCTGCAGCGTCTGCAGCTCGTGTTTTCCCGCGGCAAGCTTCAGCTCCCGGATGACAAGGTCCATCTGCTGGCGGAGCTGCTCAACCGCGTTCTTGAGCTCGAGCGTGTCGGAATCGAGCAGGCGCAGCTCGTCTTTCATCTTCCGCTGGAACGACACCCCATTGCTCTCAAGAAGCTCCACCTTGCGGTTGAGGTTGGCCGCTTTTTCCTCCACGAGACGCAGCCGCATGGTGAGGGCTCCCGCATCAATGCCGGGGGACGGCGGCTCCTGCCCTGCCGGCGGAAGCGGTGGCCGTGCCATCAGCGATCACGAATCGAAGTGTTTTTAAATGCCATACGATTTAAAACGGGCAACGCCTTAATAAACCTGTGTGAGCTTCCGCAGGTAGTAAAAGTCTTCAGGGAAAAGAGAGGGATCATGGCACTTTTTGACAGGCAGGCATGCTTTACCTCCGAGGTCGTCCAGGAAGGCGAAGACCGGACGCTGCGCATCAACTGCGAATGGTGCACCTTCCCGCCGTCGATTGAGGACAGCGCAATCTGCATGGGGAAGACGGTCGAGCTGCTTGCGGAGACGAGCGGGGTCACGAAGCTTGTTCTGGTGCAGAAGCGCGATTATGAATATGACTATTACCAGACGCAGCTGCTCAATGAGCTGGCGCAGCTCTACAAGCGCCTGAGCAGGGATCCGCAGCTGAGCTATTCGAGCCTTGTCGGTGCGAGCGGGTGCGAGCGGTACCTGCGGGGGAGCTACGCCAGCCTGCAGTACCTGCTGTTCACCATGCTCAAGAGCGATCCGGTCGCCGCGTCTCTCCAGCTGCGGCGGCTGCTGCGCAGCGAGAAGATCAGGCAGGAGTACCTGACCGACCGGCAGGGGCTGCGCTGCTCCGACTCATTCTCAACCGAGGTCACGAACATCCTTGAGCTGCTCGACAAGACACGGCTCATCACCCTCGCGCGGCCGTATGCGGCAGGCTTCACCCCCGGCAACCGCGACGTCTACCGCAAGCTCTTCCATCCCGCGATTACGCCGGATTTCATGTTCACCAAGCTGATGGCATCCTATCCGACGGAAGGGTCGGTGCTCGACAACTATGCGCTCGGCAACACGGAAGTCACGATCTTCGGATTTCCCACGAGCAGCAAGACCCTCTACCATGTCGTGCCGCCGGAGTTCAAGTTTTCCGAGGAGAAGTACGAGCTGCTGGACACCGCGCGCAAGATCATGGCGGAGCACAAGCCGGACAAGTCGGAGTTTGTCGATCCTGAACGGATGCGGGAGGTGTTTTTCAGCGTCGGCCGCGACCTTATCGGGGACTTGGCGCGCTACCGGGGCCTGCGGCTGGCAAATGAGGAGATGGATGAGCTCGCGCAGGTGCTTCTGCGCTACACCGTCGGCTTTGGCCTGATCGAGGTGCTGCTTGCGGATCCGAAAATCCAGGATGTCTCCCTGAACTCTCCGATGGGGGAGACGCCCATCTTCATCGTCCATCAGGATTTTGATGACTGCGACACCAACATCATACCGACGCCTGCGGAAGCGGAAAGCTGGGCAACCAAGCTGCGCCTGATCTCCGGCAGGCCGCTGGACGAGGCGAATTCCGTCCTCGATACGGAACTGCGCATCCCGGGCATGGCATCGCGCGTCGCTGCGGTCACGCAGCCGCTGAATCCCTCAGGGCTCGCGTTCTCGTTCCGCCGGCACCGCGACCGGCCGTGGACGTTCCCGCTGTTCATGAGCGTCAAGATGATGAACGGCTTAGCTGCGGGCCTGCTTTCGTTCCTGATCGACGGGACGCGGACGATGCTCGTCGCGGGGACGCGCAGCTCCGGCAAGACAAGCCTGCTCGGCTCCATCCTCACCGAGATCATGCCGCGCTACCGCATCATCACGATCGAAGACACGCTCGAGCTGCCGACGGATGCGCTCCGCAAGCTTGGCTACAATCTCCAGTCGCTCAAGGTGGCGAGCGCGCTCGCGGGCAAGGAAACGTCTGAAGTGAGCGCGACGCGCGGCATCCGCACGACGCTGCGCATGGGCGACAGCGCGCTCATCATCGGCGAGGTGCGCAGCAAGGAAGCAAAGGCCCTGTACGAGGCGATGCGTGTCGGCGCGGCAGCGAATGTGGTCGCGGGCACGATCCACGGCGCGAGCCCCTACGGCGTGTTCGACCGCGTGGTGAACGATATCGGCGTGCCGCGGACGAGCTTCAAGGCGACGGACATCATCATCGTCGCCAACCCCATCCGGACGGCCGCGGGGCTGCGCAAGCAGCGGCGCATCCTGCAGATCACCGAAGTGCGCAAGACGTGGGAAAACGATCCGCTGCAGGAGCATGGGTTCGTCGACCTCATGAAATACAACCCGGTGACGGACCAGCTTGAGGTCACGGACGAGCTGATGAACGGCAATTCCGAGGTCCTGAAAGACATCGCAGCGAACGTGAAAGACTTCGCCGGCAACTGGGATGCGGTGTGGGAGAACATCCAGCTGCGCGCGAGCGTCAAAAACGCCGTCGCCGCCGCGGCGGAAAAAACGAAGAATCCTGAGCTGCTCGAAGCGGGCATGGTCAAGGCGAGCAATGAGATGTTCCATATGATCGTCGACCGCGTGAAGGAGGAATCGGGCGGGATCGACTCGAAGCGCGTGCTGTTTGAGTTCACGGAGTGGCTCAAGCGGGAGCTCAAGCGGGGGCGCTGATGGCACTCGACGAGGGGATCATCAAGAAGTACCGCCAGCGGCTGCAGGCAGAGCTCGGCGCGCAGCGCGTGCAGGCAACGCCGCAGGTCATCTCCCGCGAGTATCAGGATTTCAAGCGCACCTTCCTGCCGCGCCACCTCTCGCTGTATGAGCGCGCCTGCCAGATCGCGGAGCGGCTGCTGAAGATACGGCCGGATGCGAAGCGCGCTGCGGAGCTGCTCGAGGCCATTGCGATCACGCACCTCGAAGTGACGCCTGCGGGCACTGCGTCATTTGCGGTCATCGTGCCGTTTCTCGCCGGTCTCGTGACTGCGCTGCCCGTGTTTCTGGCGACGCGGTCGCTGGTCCTTGCCGCGCTCTTCTTCATCGGAAGCATTGCGCTCATCTATCCGCTGCAGCGCCTGCCGGATTTCCTTGCGAACAGCTGGCGGCTCAAGGCGAGCAACCAGATGGTGCAGTGCATCTTTTATGTGGTCACCTACATGCGCCACACCTCAAATCTCGAGCGGGCGGTCGAGTTCGCGTCCGACCGCCTCGGGCCTCCGCTCTCGCTGGACCTGAAGAAAGTGCTGTGGGACGTCGAGACGGGAGCGTTTGAGACCATCAAAGAGTCGCTCGACCATTACCTCGCCACCTGGAAGAAGTGGAACCAGGAGTTCATCGAGTCATTTCACCTGATTGAAGGCTCGCTGTATGAGCCGGGCGAGAGCAGGCGCCTGGATGTGCTGGACAAGGCGCTGAGCGTGATGCTCACCGAAACCTACGAGAAAATGCTTCACTATGCGCATGGGCTGCAAAGCCCCATCACCATGCTGCACATGCTCGGCATCATCCTGCCGATCCTGGGTCTCGTGATCCTTCCGCTCGTCGTCAGCTTCATGGCAGGAGACAGCGCGTCGCCGCGGACGCTCGCTTTGTACATTGCGGCGCTTTACAATGTGATCCTGCCTGTCGGAGTGTACTACCTCAGCAAGGTCGTGCTCGCGAAGCGCCCCACGGGCTATGGGCAGGCGGACATCACGGAAGGGAACCCGGAGCTTGCGAAGTACCGCAGCATCCTGCTCAGGTTCGGCGGGAAAGAGGTGCGGGTGCCGCCGCTGATCATCGCGGCCATTGCCGGCTCCGTGCTGCTGCTGGTCGGCCTGCTTCCGCTGCTGCTGCACGCCGCGAACCCCGCGTATGACTTCACCTTTGCCGGCGAGACATTCTCGTTCCTCGGCTATGTCTGTCCGCAGGGAGATCAGTGCCCGGCCGAGCAGCGCATCGGACCCTACGGCCTGGGCGCGGCGCTGCTGTCGCTGTTCGTCACCCTCGCGCTCGGCGTAGGCGCCGGACTGTACTTCTCATTGCGGAGCAAGAATGTCTTTGCGGTCCGGGAGAAGACCAAGCGGCTTGAGGATGAGTTCGCGTCAGCGCTGTTCCAGCTCGGCAACCGGCTCGGCGACGGAATCCCCGCGGAAATCGCGTTCAGCAAGGTCGCGCAGGTCATGCAGGGCACCGCCTCCGGAGAGTTCTTTCTGCTGGTGAGCAGGAACATCACCGAGCAGGGCATGAGCGTGCAGGATGCCATCTTCCATCCCACGCGCGGGGCGCTGATATTCTTCCCTTCGAAGGCGATTGAAAGCTCGATGCGCGTGCTCGTCGAGAGCAGCAGGAAGGGGCCGAAGATCGCGGCGCAGGCGCTCATCTCGATGTCGCGCTACATGAAGGAGATCCACCGGGTGGACGAGCGGCTCCGCGACCTGCTGGCAGAGATCATCGCGTCCATGAAAGGGCAGATCCGGTTCCTGACGCCGGCGATTGCGGGCATCGTGGTCGGGATCACCTCGATGATCACCACCATCCTGATCAAGCTGAGCAAGCAGATCGCTGCGCTGACGGAGCAGGGAGCGCAGGCGACCGCGGGGCTGGGCGGCATCGTGACGCTGTTCGGCAACGGCGTGCCTACCTACTATTTCCAGATCGTGGTCGGAATCTATGTCGTGCAGATCACGATGATCCTGACTATCCTCAGCAACGGGATCGAGAACGGCGCGGACAAGCTGCAGGAGCGCTACCTGCTCGGCACCTCCACGCTGAGCGCGACGGTGCTGTACTGCCTGCTGAGCCTTGCGGTCATGCTGCTGTTCAACATCATCGCGGGGAGGATCCTGTCAAATGCCCTCGCATAGGTTTAAATATTATCGGAGCATCCTGGGGCGCAAAGGGTGATGCGATGGTGAACAAGGACGTCCTGCAGGCTGAAGTCATTGTTCTTGCGATTGTTGCGCTTGTAGCGGTGGTGGGGCTGGTTGCCACGCTCGTTGCGCCCGCCACGAATCTGGTGGGGAAGGCGAAATCCGTCGCAACGCGGGAAAGCACGCAGCAAATTCCTGCGAGCCTTAAAACAACCGCAGATGAACTGTACGACACAGGTACGGAACTTAAGACATTCGCCGAAGAACTAGGTGACCCCGCACTCGCTCAGGAAGCAACAACAGTCCAGCAGACCGCGAAGGCAGTTGAACTCTACGCGCGAGATCGGGCATATGGTCCTGCTACAGCAACGTCGATGCGGGAGCTCGCGGCACTTGTGGACGAGCCTCACATTCGGTCCATCCTAAAGAAACAAGGGGCGATCGAGGCGCTTTACAAAGCAGAGAAGGCGAGCCCCAACGAGGTTGCGGAGCTGCGAAAAACCATCGCAGCCGTCAACAAGTACCTCAATGACCGCCTTGTCGAGCAAAAGAACAAGATTCCCGCGTGCATCAACATGAAACCGGCGCCGGGAAAGCTTGCCGTCTGTGATAAAAACCCGAACTGCGAGCCGTGCCGCCTGCAAGAGTCGTATGAAAACACTCTGAAAAAACTGGACGAGCAACAACAGAAAGCCCTGCGGGAGCTTGAAAGGAGATACGCGAGCTTCAGCGACCTCCTAAAAACAGCATACGAGGAATATGGACTCAGCGTCGCAGACTACAAAAGGACGGTTGCGCAAAAAACCCCTGATGTCCTCGGGATACTGGACAGCCTGGCGGCTGAAGCGAATGAGGAACAGCTTACGGAAAAGGAAATCATCAGCAGTGGCGTCGCGCGTATCGAAAAAGCTGTCTTTCCGTTTATGGCACCGAAGGTCGTATGCGAAGGGCCGGTTACAGTGAGTTCTACGCTGCCCGCCCCGCAAACCTAAGATGAAAGGACTGAAGAGGTTCAGGACGGGGGCAGCAGCTGTGATGGTGGTTTTTTTCGCAGCGTTGGCGATGGGCGCTGAATTTGGCGTCGAACCGATTGTGAAGGTGCTCGAGGATAGCCAATCAATGGAAAGCGCGCTTGATAGTTTCTCGTGTAAAGAAAAAGAGATTAAAGTCTGTACCTCACAGCTCATCCTCAATGAACCGGTTGAAAATCCCGACACGTTTAGCGTCGATAAGCTCAAGAAAAAAGTAGCTCAAGAGGTGGGAAAGGACATCAAAGACTTCCTCGAAGGGGCTTTGGCGGTTCAAACAGATAAAGAGCTCAAAAGGGCGATTGCGGGGCTGACCTCAGCACAAGCCGCGGGCCTTATTGTGGGTGATGCGACAACCTACGGCGGGTTGGAGCAGCTTCAGGATGATATCCGCAGCCAGTGTGAAGCCATCGTAACGTCAGACACGTTCAAGAAAGAGGTAAAAGAGGCAGTCGAAAAGGTTGCTGACATAGACCGCGGTGCGTTTGGAATAGTGACAGAGATAACGCCAAACTTTGAGATTGGGGTGTGTGAGTGCTTCACATTCGATAACCTGCTTCCCAAGGAAGCAACGATCTGCGATGTGCTCGAAGCTGGAGATCGCGTGCCGGCGCGCGTGGTGAAGACAAAATTTGAGATGTATTTTAAGTGAGGTTCCGCAAAAATGAAACAACCAGAGCGTGTGTGCATCGGAGCTGCCATAGGCGTCTTTATGATTGTTGCAGTAGTAATCGCTGTGCAGGCATCGGGAAGCACCAGCATCGAGGTTGTCGATGGAGCCGATGAAACTGCACAGGAGCTTGTCTGCGAGGATGGCTTCAAGAGGATAGAAACGAGCACGACGCTGCCGGAGTATAGTGATGGCCTCGAGGAAAAAGTCAAGAAAGCGCTCGAAGATCTGCAGAAGTTGCACCTAGAAAAAAAGCGTGCGACAGCAAAAGACATGATACGCTCCTGCACTATTGATATCGACGCGCTGCTGCGGAAACTGATAGAAGGAGACGGGAGCGGAGGAGACGTCCTGAACAAGCTTCGACAGCTCAAGGACAATCTCGAACAGGCAGCAACAGACAAAGAAGAAGAGCTAAAAAATGCACTTGAGGGGGAAAAGCAAAAACTTGAGGAGAAGGATAGCGAGCTCGCTCAGCTCATCGCACGGAAATACGGCGCTGGTGTTGCAAGCGAGTGCATCAGTACCTTTCTCAACTTCTGTCTCACTGGCAATATAGCTGGGGAGAATGTTCTGCCGCCAACGGTGATCATTGCCCAATGCATGAAAGTGACTGCGGACGGTTCAGCGGATCCGCTAAAGCCGGATGTCGAAATCGATATCGGAGATAAGATCACCATCACGGTAGAATAACGAACGGAAGCAAAAACAATGTATCATCAGCGGATACCATGAAAAGAAACCCCGAAACCATCTCTTTTTAATTTTTCAAAATAAGCGCGAAGTTTATCGTGGGCTCCATAGTCGGGTGGAAGCGAAGCTGAAGCTGATCCCAGGGGTGTACGGTCGACCCCCACAACGATAGTCCTAATGCCTGCATTAGCAAGATCGGCGGGCGACGGGAGCAAAAAGGTACTAGAAATATTGACATCTGAGAAGTCTCGCTCCATAAGAAGGCTGAACTGGACGCTGGCATCAACATCACCATAGACGATCACCTGCCGGCCAGTCTGCACGGGGGTTGTCTGGAGTGGAAGGCAGAACTGGGCAACATGAGGGGGATGAATGTACGAATCGTAATGGAACACGAACGGATTCTCCGCAGCAAAGGCAAGCTGATAGAAATGGCCGAGAGTTTCTTCGGCAGCCCGCAAGTGTGTGAAGTCGACGAGGAGGATTCCCAGCGTACCATCCGTTGCATGCTGCTGAAAAAGAGAGTGAAAATTCTGTGCAAGGGAATAACCTACGCCCGCCGGTATGGTGTCATCCATGTCATCTTTTAGTAGGGTGTCATACTCCATCGAATCCCCCACCTCTTCGTAGCCCAGATGAGCAACGCGTTCTAGCCGCGACGTTCCATCTTCTGGACGCCGGCGCAGAAGGACGCCCCGGTACTCACCCATCACCGCATCCAGCGCGTGCCGGTAGAGCCCAAAAGCCCCCCGCTCTGCTTCCGGAACTTGCGCCTCTGGCTGCCCCCGGTTTTCGACGGGATCAGCCACCTGAATTGGAGTAAACCGATGGAGAATATAGAGTCCGATGGCAGCGCCAAGGCCAAGAAGAAGCGCTGCGACCGCTTGATGACGTTTCCGTTTCATGCTCCAATGAGAGAAAATCAAGATTATAAATCTTTCTAAGGTAATAACTAGCAAGTAGTGGTATGGGGCGGGTGGGAGCGTCAAAAGCAAAGCCGAAACTGAGCCTTTTTTGAACCCACGACACCACGGTTTCGGAACGCATTCTTCAGCCGTGTGCTCTCCCAGGCTGTAGCTACCGCCCCAGGTGGCACGCACGGCAGCCCCTATCTTTATAAGGTTTATGGGGCGTTAGGGGGGAGTCACCTTCGAAAGAATCAGTAATACTCCTCTTCCTTGTCGCCGTCCTCGACCATCTCTTCGTCCTTGTACGGCGCCTGCGAGGGCTCGCCGTCATCCTTGGGCGTTTCTTTCGGCGCTTCGGCAGGCTTGCCAGCGCCTTTCTCCAACACTTTCAGCTGGCCGAACTTTCCGGCAGACAGCTGCAGCTCGCCCTGGTACTCGCCGACCCAGCCATTGGTCATCTCGAGCTTATCGCCAACGCCGACCTTGTCAACATCCTCATTCCACAAGGTCAATGCGACCTTTCCCGTTTCATCCTGGACCGTTGCGGTGCAGACGCGGCCTTTCTTGCCGAACTTGTCGAACTCGCGGGCGTCGCCCTTGTCAACTACGGTAACCACAAGGTTGACGCTGCCCATCCGAGGCTTGAGGTCTTTGATGTTCATATGCCCTGCAGAGCAGCCCCTCTCTTATAAGCTTTTCCGCAGAAAATGGGGTACTGCCTACAAACAGAAGAATCACACAACGACCGCTCCCACCTTCTCCAGCTTCTCCCCTATCAAAAACCGGTAGACCGCATCGCGCAGCTCTTTTACCCTGACACGCACTTGCTTCGTCGTGTCACGATCGCGCAGCGTCACCGTATCATCCTCGAGTGTGTCAAAGTCAACCGTCAGGCACAGCGGAACGCCGATCTCATCCGCGCGCGCGTACCTTCTTCCAATGGAGCCGGATGCGTCGTACTGCGAAACGTAGCACTGCCGCAGCTCCCCGAAGATCTCCTGCGCTTTCTTCACGACGGGCTCCTTGTTCGAAACCAGCGGGCAGACGACCAGCTGCACCGGCGCGAGCTTGGGATGCAGCTTCAGGACCACGTTGCCGCGCTCCTTGTCATCTGTGTAGGCATCAGCGACGAATGCAAGGAACGCCCGGTCAACGCCATGGCTCGGCTCGCTCGCAACCGCTGGCAAAACCTTCTCCTTGCTTGCCTCGTCAAACAGCTCAAGCGCCTTTCCGCTCGCCTTCTGGTGCTGCGTCAGGTCAAACGTCCCGCGCGCCGCGTTGCCCGCGAGCTCTTTCCATCCGAAGGGGAACTCATATTCGATGTCAAAACAGGCGGTCGCGTAATGCGCCAGCTCGCCCTTGAGGTGCTCGCGCACCCGCAGGCGCTCCGCGCGGATGCCCAGGTCAAGGTACCATCGGTATTGCTGCGCGAGCCAGTACGCGTGCCACTGCGAAAGCAGCTTCTGCTTCACCAGATCATTCACCGGCATTTTCTTCGCGGAACCCTTTTTCTTCCCCTGCTCCGCCGCGCTGAGGAAACTGAGCTCAAGCCCTGCAACATCATCCAGCAACGGGCATGCATCCGCCTTCTTCGGGTGCGTGAAGAACTCGATCTCGAGCTGCTCGAACTCCCGCGAGCGGAACAGGAAGTCGCGCGGCGAGATCTCGTTGCGGAATGCCTTGCCGGCCTGCGCAACGCCGAACGGCAGCTTGACACGGCTCGTTTCCGTGAGCAGCCTGAAATCGGCAAAAATCAGCTGCGCCGTCTCGGGACGCAGGTAGGCGGCATGCTCCTCACTCTCCCGCGGCCCGACAAAGGTCCGGAACATCAGGTTGAAGGCGCGCGCCTCGCCGAAGGAGCCCTTGCAGCTTGCGCATTTCACGTCGTTCTCCGCAATGAGCTTCTGCAGGTCCGCGGCAGAGAGCCCCTCTGCCTTGAGCTTCAGCCGCTCCTCGATGAGATGATCGGCGCGCACCCGCGCCTTGCATTTCGTGCACTCGGCAAAGACATCGTTGAACGACGTCGCGTGCCCCGAGGCTTCCCACACCTTCCGGTGCGAGATGAGCGCCCCGTCAAGCCCGATCACGTCCGGCCGCTGCTGCACGAAGGTGCGCCACCACTCCTGCCTGATGCGGTTCTTCAGCTCGACACCTAATGGACCATAATCGAAGAATCCCGCAAGGCCGCCGTAGAGCTCGCTGCTCGGATAGACAAATCCCTTGCGCTTGCAGAAGGTGGCGAGCTCGTCGATGGTAAGCATGCAGCGCAGCAACCGCTTGGATTATTTAAATATGATGTGCGCATACGACAGCGATCACTGTTTTCTCCTTCTCTCACGGTTGCACCTTTTCCATTCTTGCAGAAGTGACCGGCTTTACCGCGCCACGGCACGTTAGTATACTCTGGACCTTTTATCGATGCTTGCAGTCAAAAGCCTATTCTTTTGGCGATTGATGGCATAAAGAACCCGATAGTCCCCCACGCGGACGCGAAACACTTTTTCTCTTTCGAACTGCTCATTCTCCACACGGACAGCGCCTTTCGGAAATGGCTCCTCCTGCAAGCCTGCGATGGCATTCATCAGCCGCTGGGAAAGTACCCTGTCAGCCTTTTTGAGAAATTTTTCGGCGCGCCGGGAAAACTCAATAGCAAGAGTCATCCATGGCCCAGCTCTCTCTTCAGGCGTTCAAGAGAAACCGTCTCCCCCTTCCGTTCCTCTTCAAGCGCTTCTCCAAGCATCTTCCGCTCTTCTTCGCTGAGGTGCGTATCCTCGAACTCTTCACGGAGGCGGTGCAGCTCCCGATCAATTTCAAGGACTTTGCCTTTTACCATCCGCATTTCATCAAGGATCTGCTGTTCCACCGTTTCGGCCATAGTTATCACACAGATCCGGTCATTTAAATAGTTTGTTGTCTGCCGCCGTTGAGCGCCCGTGAGGCGCAAAGTGTCCGCCAGTAAAATACACTATTGTCCATTAGCAAAATACAAAAGTGTCCATTAGTAATGGAAACATTTATAAACAAGCTTGGCAACGGCGGACAGCATGGTACTTAAGGAAACCCTCCGGGCAGTCGCGCTGGCCCAGAAAGCGGAACTCGCCTCCTACGAAGAAGGGGTTGAACGGGAGAAGCGGAAAGAGATCGATGTGGGGATCCCCTTTGCGGCGGTCCTCTCAGGGGTGCGCCGCTGCGGCAAAAGCACGCTGCTCCGGCAGATTGCACGGGACCTGCGGAACTTCTATTATTTCAACTTCGAGGACCCCCGTGCCGCGAGTTTCGAGGCCGGTGATTTCCAGAAGCTCGATGAGGTGTTCTCCGAAGAGTTTGGAAGTGCGGACTGCTACTTTTTTGATGAGGTCCAGAATGTCGCGAAGTGGGAGCTTTTCGTCAGGGCCCTGCTCGACAGGAAACGGCACGTCGTGATCACGGGCTCTAACGCCTCACTCCTGAGCAGGGAGCTGGGAACGCGGCTCACGGGAAGGCATCTGCGGCATGAGCTGTTTCCGTTCTCATTCAGGGAGTTCCTGAAGTTTGTCCGCAAAGAACCCGGCATCGCTGCGTTTGAAGCGTTCCTTGCGCACGGCGGCTTTCCGGAGTTTCTCAAGGTCCGGAACATCGGCATCCTGCAGGAGCTGTTCGATGACATCATCATGCGGGACATTGTTGCGCGGCACCGGCTGAGAAGCGCCAAAACGCTCCGGGGAATGGCGCTTTTCCTCCTGACCAACATCGGAAAGGAGTTTTCGTACCGCCGGCTCGGGAAGACGTTCGGCCTCGGCTCCACGAGCAGCGTCGTTTCGTTTGTTTCCTATCTTGAGGACAGTTACCTGCTGTTCACCGTTCCGAGATTCGACTACGCACTGAGAAAACAGCTCATCAGCCCGAAAAAGGCCTACGCGATCGATACGGGTCTCTCGCGTGCGGTGTCCGCATCGTTCTCGCCGGACAAGGGAAAGATGCTGGAGAACAGCGTCCTGCTGGAGCTCAGGCGGAGACACAAGGAAATCTTCTACTTCCGGGAAAAGGGCGAATGTGACTTCGTTGTGAAGGAGGGGACGACGATCACTGCCGCGCTCCAGGTCTGCTTCGAGCTGAGCGAGGAGAACACGGCAAGGGAGATCGGCGGACTGACGGAGGCCCTTGAGAAATTCCGGCTGAAGGAAGGGCTCATCCTCACCAACAACCAGTCTGACGAGCTCCGGTCCGGCAAGAAAGTGATCCGGGTGCTGCCTGCATGGAAGTGGATGCTCTCGCGGTGACGATTCCTCCTGGGCTCAAAGGCATCCGGAACAGCGCCGTACCGGCCCGCGCGGGAGAAAAGGATTTAAACCCCGGAGAAATACGGCGCTCATCGCAAAAAGAGAGGCGGAGATGGCAAGGAAGGCGAAGCGCGAGCCGGCGCACCACAGGCAGCACGATGCCTCTCACGTCGCCATCGTTGGCGTTGTTTCCCTGGTCGCGGTTGTCGGGTTGGTGCTGCTCTTCATCCTGTTCGCGCCATTCAACAGGGTCGGCCAGGCGACTGCAGCGGCGAAAGATTCGCTTGCGGTGTATGAGGAGCAGCTCCGTACCTATGCTGAAGAGCAAAGCGAGCCCGAGCTTGCAAAGCTGGCGGACACAACGGAAAACATAAGAAAAAAAGGCCTCACAACTGAAAACAAGGCAAGGCTCAAAGAGCACGCGAAAAAGCTCAAGGAAACCTACGGAAAAAATCCAGGCCTGCTCAACGCGCTCAACCGGCTCGCCCAGGCGCAGAACCAGCAGGCGGTGGCCAATGCGCTAGGTCGCATAGTGTATCTATTTGGAACTGCTGGAAAACTGCGAGGGTTACAGTTTGGTGTGGGTGGTAGGGGTGGGGGGGAATGCCAAGATACGGTTGTAGAGGAGACTCGCAGAATAAAAATCGATTCTACTGGTGAG
>CAYYLB010000031.1:0-14046 GCA_964472345.1 uncultured Methanosarcinales archaeon | reverse complement strand
CATAGGTTGTGCCTGCGCTGAGGCCGGCGACCTGCGTGCTGTGGCTGGTGCCGCCGGTCGTGTCGAACGCAAGCGTCATGGACGCATAGTCAATGTCGGACACATCATACCGGCACGTCGCTGCCTCATTGCTTGTCACCTCAAGCACCGCGCTGCTGCTGGTGACGCCGGTTGCGGCAGCGCCGGAAAGCGCCGGGGCGGTGGCGTCCACGCGGAATCCCACCACGGCCTGCGCCGCGTTGCCTGCCGCATCCACCGCGCGCTTGGTGATGTTGTATGTGCCATCTGCAAGCGCGCTGACGTTGATCAGGCTTGTCCAGAGGTCAATGGTCTGGTTGGTCTGGTTGATGTTCTGCGTGACGTTTCCAGTTCCGTTGGTGATGTTGTAAATCACATAGTCGAGATTCGCATCGGTAATGTTCTCGCTGATGTTGAAGTTGGTGTTGTTTAAGGAGTTGTTGGCGGGGGAGGTGATGTTGATGGCAGGAGCGGTGGTATCGACGACGAAATTGACGGAGGAGACGTTCACGTTGTTTGCGGCATCCGTTGCGTTCTTCACGATGGTGTACGTGCCTTCCGCCAGCTGCGGCCCGCTGATGCTGATCAGGCTCGTCCATTTAATGCCCGTCTGGTTGGTCTGGTTGATCCACTGCGACACGTTGCCGCTGCCATTCTTTACTTCATAGATAACATAATCAAGGCTGCTCTCCGTGATGTTCTCGGTGATGTTGAAGTTTGCTCCAACAACAGTCATGTTTGCCGGAGAAGTGATGTTGATTTGAGGGGCTGTCGTGTCATCCTGGGACGAATAGGTGGTGAAGTGCGTTACGTTGAAAACAAACACATTGCCCGAGAAGCTGAGCTCCTCACAGGCAGGGTCGGTGGTGCTGGTGCAGCTCGTGAAGCTCCCGTCATCCTCAGGGTCAACGAGCGGCTGCGGGTCGGTGAAGGTGATGCCGAAGAATGTGATGGTCGCGGTGGCGTTCAGGGACGGAAGGTTGGTGACATTAATGCTTGCGTTGTTCACTGTTACGTTGAGGTTCTGCCGCGTCGCGTTTGCCGCAGCAACGGAGGTGTTCAGCAGGATGGTGCCATGAAAGCGGATGCTGCCATTCCCCGTCCAGAACGTGGTGTTCGCCAGGGTGGTATTGGCTGACAGCGAGTTCACGAAGAGCCACCTCTGCGTGTCAAAAAACACCGTCGTGTTCAGGACGGTGCCGTTCGAGCCGTCGATGTAAAAGCCATAGTTCTCCGCCCCATTGACCGTGATGTTGTTCTGGATGAAGACATTGTTGTTCGATGCTTTCGCAAGCTCGATCCCATGGCTTGCCGAGGCTCCCTGGGCAACGATGGTGTTGTTGCTGATGGTGTTGCTTAGCGAAGAGATGAGCATCCCTGAGTTCGCCGTTGTCCCGTTGGTCGTGACGCGGTTTCCCGCGATGGCATTCCGGTAGTTGGTGCCTCCGCTCAGGACGATGCCATAGTTGCTGTCTGAAGTGCCGCCGGTCGCGATGGTGTTGTTCACGACGCGCGTTTCGTTCGCGTTGCCGCCCAAAGTGATCCCATAGTTGCTGTCCGTCCCATTGGCGACGATAGAATTGTGGCTCACGTTGTTTTCGATGGCATTCTCAATGAAGATTCCGACATTCAGGTTTGTCCTTCCTCCGGCAGTGACAGAGTTGTTCGAGACGGAGTTGTTGCTCGCTCCCGCAGCGAAGTAGATGCCGTAATTCGAAGACGTGCCATTGGTGGTGATGACATTGCCGGTGAAGCGGCTTCCGCTGACTGCGGTGAGCGCATAGATGCCATAGTTGGATGCTGCGCTCCCGCGCGTCCGGATGGTGTTGTTTGCGATGGTGGCGTTCGCGGAGCGGGTGAGCAGCAGGCCCCAGTTGTTGCTCGTCCCGTTGGTCTGGAGCGTGTTGTTGACGGCGGCGCTTCCGCTTGCGTTGGTCAGGTTGATGGCGATTCCGTTCGCATTCGACTCATTGCTGTCGATGATGACACAGTTCCTGATGGTTGCGTTCTTCACGTTTGCGGCGACGACTCCCTGCCCTTGGCTGGAGTTGGCATACTTGATAGTATACCCATCACAATCAAGGTCAATATTATCCGCAGTAAGGCGAAAGCAGTTGCTGTCATTGCTGACATCCACAGTAAGGCTGTAGGTATCGCTGGTACTAATCTCCTGGCAAGCAGATACTGTCGCTTGGATGCCAACTTCTTGTCCTACGACAAGCCCCACAAGACCTTGGCCGGGGAGAAGAAGCGCAGCGAATCCATCAAACTCCCGTAATTGCCGTCCTATCCCCATCTTCATCCCTTTTTCCTAATACAGGTGCGATGCTCTTTATTAACTTTTTCGTATCTGGATACTGTCATCTTTTCGGGATACGGGTTCTCGCGACAAATTTGATAAGGCTTAGAAGCCTGTTTCGATCCAAAGGGAGCTTAATTCCAGCTGCTTCTGATGGCGTCCCTCCATCCAGTCCTTGATGTGGATTCACAAAATTATGAACCACTCGCCTTAAGTTCAAAAAGCATTCCGCTCCTTTAAAACTTTTGAATCCGCCCCGGATAACTTTCGTTCGGTCTTTCGTCTTTCCATTGTATCGCTCAATTGGATTGTTGTTGTGTTTTAATCCGTATTTGCGGCAGGCGATCGGAACACCAAACACCAGTTTGGTAACGCGAGAAAAAAGTATGCTCCACGCCGTTTTGTAATTCCAAAATTTGTCGCTGACAAACGTGATGAGCTTTTTCTTGTCTTTTGGTTTGTGTTTCTCTTTTTTGTAGATTTCGAGTATCTGCTCATAGCATGTTTCTTTAATCTGCGAAAGAAAACTAACACATCTTTTAATTGTGCGTTTATGCACGAAGAGATTGGCCGTAATATACTTTGTTTTTGCATCGATGCAATTCAAATCATAGCAGTCTTCCCCATTCACTTTGATGTATTTCTCATCAAGGTGCTGCCGCCCTTTCAGTTTTGGCTTTACTTCTTTGTGGAGTGGATTTTAAAAAAACCCCATATTTTTTACACCACAGCCTGATTGCTTCACGGCTCACTTCCACATCATCATGCTGGTGGAGGTGGTACTTAACCTGAAAAAGCGAAAACCCATCGTTGTGCTGATGGACCGCCCGCGTGATGTCTTCAGGCCTGTGCCGCATCCGCTCAAAGCCATCTGGCTCAACAAAAGTTGAGCGGCAGCCGTTGCATCGGTATCTCTGCTTTACACTATCATTATTTTTTCTTTTTCCTCTTTTCACAATGTCGGCATCGCCGCATTTTGGACAGTTGAAAGACGCCATGTCTGCACCCCTTTTTTAAGACTTTAAAGAACGAGCTTATATATAAATATCCCCATTATTTGACAGTATCTCGTATCTGGACTTTTGGGTTTTAAGTTATCAAATGGGGTATATTCGGGGTTTGGTAAAAACCCTATGAAAAACACCCATCACCCATACGCAAAGAAGAGATCTCAACGTGTAGAAGGCCAAAGAAAACTCTGATCGAAACCGCTTCACCCACTTCCCAAAGTCAATAGGGGGCACTACCTCTCAACCTGCCCAGAAGCCCTTTCAATGCAGTAATGGTCTCAGTTGCTTCGTCGTTTAACCCCCATTTTTCAAGGAGGGCCTCCAGCGGGTATCGTTCAATGTCTTCTGCAATCCCGCCAACCGCGGTGTAGGGCAAACCGAGCGCCTTAAACAGGAGTGGTTGCATCTTACCGCTGGGAAGCCAGCCACCGATGTAGGCATAAAGCTTCATCTCCGGTATCCCCAACTCGCGGGCCAGCTCTTCCGGCGTCATTTTTTGTGCACGGGACTTTGCGCTTATCAGCCAGCCCACGAGCAGGTCGATGGGTGCCGGTTCAGCGCCTTGCCTGCTATAAGCTTTAGCGCCTTGCCTGCTTTCCGCCGCAGCTTTTTTCGCTTTTGAGTGGATTTTTTCGAGCAACGCTGCTGGCGACTCTCCAACGCCTTCATCAAGGATACCCTCCAGTCCTTCCCCACCCTCACGTCCCTCCGCGATGCCCAGGGAGCCCAGTTTCCCAGCAAGTTGCGCTGGTGGGCATTCCGTGAGATCTTTCACCAGCGCGTCTATCGTCTGGTATGGCAGTTCCAGCGCCTCAAATAACCTTGGCTGCAGCCCCCCCCTTGGAGTAGTTTTGCCCTTGGCATACCTCGAGACAGCCGCATCGGTGAGCCCAAGGTAGTGCGCAAGCCACCTCTGATCCCTGCCCAATGCGCCGAGCCTCGCGGTTATCACCATGCTTATGATTTTGTTTGGAAGCCGTTGCTGCCTTTGCGCCGCCTGATAGGCCTGATATTGTCCATAAGTGGCTGCCGATGGTTGGATGTTTTCCCTTCGCAAAAATGCTTTAAAATAGCGGTCTGATTTAGCTTTTCGCCGGGCCAGGGTAACTTTATGCTTAGTATCTGTAGTCCCCTCTCTGAAAAGTAAATATTGCTTGCGTGTCCATTGTGAAGGGGGCGTGCCTCTTTCACCGAGAAATCTCCTGTACCCCGGGTCTTTTTCTGCCATTCCCTTAGCCAAGGAGTCCCTGTATTCGGGGTGTGAAAGACCCATTCGCTTAAGCTGTCGCTGAAATGCATATGTTTTGTAGAGGCGCCCTGATGGGGGCTGTCCATCTAAAAATTTCACGAACTCGGGGTCCGATTCAACTTTCTTCTCTGCCAAATAATCATAGTAGGAAGGATACTTTTTCCGTCGCGCTACAGCAAGCTCATACGCAGTCCTATACGAAACTTCCGCTCTTCGGGCAATCTCTGCCGGCGGCAGGCCTTGCTCAACCAATCTTTCCATTAGGCGATTCTTGTCGGAAGGCTTTCTCATAGGCACGCACCGAAGCGATGCTCAGGTTTATAAAAAGTGTGGTATGGTATCACTATCTGATAAGTAATGGGTGTGTGACGGCCACTTTTCTGCTAAGCCGCCCAAGCGAAGATTATAAATATGACGGCTGAGCTCTGCAGAGAGAGCCTTCTCCTCAATCTTGCGGGAAGGGAAGCAGGTACCGATGAATGACGCATACGCCCGTGAGGCAGCGGAAGTCCTTGCGCAGCTCAATGTTTCTCCCCATCAAGGCCTGAGCAGCGAGGAAGCGGAGCATCGCCTGCACCAGTACGGCGTGAACGAGCTCCGTGAGGAAAAGCCGGTTCCGGCAGCAAGGCTCTTTCTCCGGCAGTTCAACAGTCCCCTGATCTGGATCCTGATTGCTGCGGTGCTCATCTCCGCGTTCCTGCGCGAAGCCGTCGACGCACTGGTCATCGCAGCCATTATCATCATCAATGCGATCCTTGGCTTTATCCAGGAGTACAAGGCCGAGCGCGCCATCGCCGCATTGAAGCGCCTCACCGCGTCGCATTCGGCTGTCCTCCGCAATGGGCAGCTCATCGAGATTGAAAGCCGCAACGTCGTCCCTGGCGACATCCTCGCCCTCGAAACCGGCGACAAGGCCGCAGCGGACGCGCGGCTCATCGAAGCGCACCACCTGCAGACCCAGGAAGCCGTGCTGACCGGAGAGAGCACGCCCGTGGGCAAGGACAGCAAGGCAGCTCCCCAGAGCGCGGCGCTCGCTGACCGGGCAAGCATGCTCTACGCCGGCACGATCATCACGCGCGGCCGTGCAAAAGCGGTCGTCACCGCAACAGGCATGGCGACCGAATTCGGCAGGATTGGAGGGCTGCAGAAAGAGGTGCAGGAGCCTACGCCTTTGCAGAAGCGCTTCGCGCAGCTCGCCAAATGGATGAGCGCCGCCGCCGTGATCATCATTATCCTCACCTTCAGCCTGGGGGCGCTGCGCGGCGAGCCCCTGCTGATGATGTTCCTCGTCGCAGTCTCCCTCGCGGTCGCTGCGGTTCCCGAAGGACTGCCTGCTGTCGTTACGATTGCGCTCGCCGTCGGCACGCAGCGGATGATCAAGCGCCACGCCCTGCTGCGCAATCTCGCAAGCGCGGAAACCCTCGGCAGCGTCTCCGTCATCTGCACCGACAAGACCGGCACCCTGACGCACAACGAGATGACTGTCCGCAGGGTCCTCGTTGATGGCATGATCATCGATGTGAGCGGCTCAGGCTACAGCCCTACGGGCGTCTTTTCGCAGGGTGGCAGGGAGCTCGACACGCAGAAGCACCCTTCGCTGCAGCTGCTGCTGAAGATCGGCATGCTGTGCAACGACGCGCGCATCCATGAGGAAAACGGCCAGCGCAGCGTCATCGGCGACCCGACCGAGGGCGCGCTGCTCGTCAGCGCAGGGAAAGCCGGCCTCTCCCATGATCAGCTCAGCGCCCAGTACCCCCGGATCGATGAGCTTGAGTTCACTTCCGAGCGCAAGCGCATGACGACGCTCCACGAGACCCGGAGCCAGCGCGTCGCCTTCAGCAAAGGCGCGCCCGATGTGCTGCTCGAGCGCTGCGACCGCATCCTGCTGCACGGCCGCGCGGAGCGCCTGACGCGCGAGCGGAAGCAGCAGATCCTGCAGGCAAACGAGCAGTTCGCCCGCGAGGCGCTGCGCGTGATCGCGTTCGCGTACGCTGAGGCTGGCCAGGGAGCACTGCGCACCGCGGAGCTCGAGAACGAGATGATCTTCATCGGCCTGCAGGCCATGATCGACCCGCCGCGCCCCGAGGTGAAAGACTCCATCGCAAAATGCAAGAGCGCAGGAATCAGGGTGCTCATGATCACCGGCGACCACCAGACGACGGCGCTTGCCGTTGCGCGCGAGATCGGCATTGAGGGAACGGCCATCACGGGCCAGGAGCTCGAGAAGCTCTCAGCGGAAGAGCTCCGCTCACGGATAGGCCAGATAGGCATCTTCGCCCGCGTGGACCCGGAGCACAAGCTCACGATCATTGATGCGCTGCAGGCGCGCGGCCTCACCGTGGCGATGACTGGCGACGGGGTGAACGACGCGCCCGCGCTGAAGAAAGCGGACATCGGCGTCGCCATGGGCGTGACGGGCACCGATATCAGCAGGGAAGCGAGCGACATGGTCCTCACCGATGACAACTTCACCTCCATTGTCGACGCGGTCGAAGAAGGCCGCGGCGTCTACGACAACATCAAGAAGTTCTTCGCGTTCCTCATTTCCGGCAACCTTGGCGAGATCGGCGTCATCTTCGGCGCGATGCTGATCGGACTGCCATTGCCCCTGAGCGCAAGCATGATCCTCATGATCAACCTTGTCACCGACATGCTCCCCGCGCTTGCCCTGGGCGTCGATCCATTCGAGCCGGGAGCCATGACGCGCAAGCCGCGCGAGCAGAAAGAGCCTATCACCGCCGGCCTGGAGCCGTTCATCATCTGGTACCCGGTCATCCTCATTGTTGCAACGCTCGCCTTGTTCACCTACACCTACCGGCAGAGCGGCAACCTCGCGCATGCGCAGACTGTCGCATTCCTTTCGCTCGCGCTCTTCGAGCTCTTTCAGGCGTTTGCCTCGCGCTCAACACGCTTTCCGGCGCTGCGGGTCGGGCTCTTCAGGAACTTCTCCCTGATCCTCGCCGTGCTGCTCTCGCTTGCCATCTGCGTCGCCATCATCACCATCCCTGCGCTCCGCGCAATCTTCCAGACGCATGCGCTCAGCGGAGCGGAATTCCTGCTCGTCGCAATCGTCGCAAGCAGCGGGTTCTTCTACCTCGAGCTTGCGAAATACCTGCGCTCGCGGCGCACGGAGGCGTAGATGGTGCTCCAGCTGATCCAGGGGCTTGCCGCAGGCCATCCCAAGGCGTTCCTCTCCATTGTGATTATTGCGAGCCTTGCGCTGCTGATCAAGAGCTCCGACATGCTCCTCTATGGCGTCACGCGCTACGCCCGGCGCATCGGGCTGAGCGACTACATCACCGGGCTGGTGGTCATCGCCATCGTCGCATCGTTCCCGGAGCTGGTCTCTGCCATCACCGGCGCTTCGCTGGGCGACCACGAGATCGTCTTCGGCACCATCCTTGGCTCGAACATCGGCGGCCTGACGCTCGTGCTCGGCATCATGGCGCTCATCGGGAAGAAGCTGGATATCCGCAGCAAGCTCTTCGAGAACGTCCGCCTGCTGGTCTTCATCATCACGCTGCTGCCCCTGGCACTGGTCATCGATGGCCGGCTTTCGCGCATTGACGGCGGCCTGCTCGTCGCTGCCTACGCCGCGTACCTTATCTTCCTCTGGAAAAATGAGGAGAAGTCGGGCAGCCTCCGCCGCCGCGTCCGGCTCGAGTCGATCTGGAAGGACGGCCTGATCTTCATCCTTGCGCTCGGCGCGCTGCTGCTCAGTGCACGCTGGCTGATATTCGGCGTCACGCAACTGTCGCAGCAGATCGGCATCTCGACATTCATTGTCTCAGCCGTCATTCTCGGCATCGGCGCGCAGGTGCCTGATCTCATCGTCATCATCCGCTCCGAGCTTCAGGGGCACAAGGACGTCGGCATGGGCGACCTTCTCGGCAGCACGCTCGCCAAGCAGCTGCTCTTCCTCGGCGTCCTCGCGCTCGTGGTGCCGCTCGCCATCGATTTCAGCGTCATCGCGCTGAGCGCAGCGGTGCTCGCACTTGCGCTGGGGCTCGTCCTTTTCTTCATGGGGCGGGGCTGGGTGACCTGGAAGCAAGGGCTGCTCACCATCGGGCTCTACTGCGCCTATCTCATCGTGGAGGTCGTCCTCAGCTTCTGACGCCGTGAAAAAGGAAAGGCATACCTCTTTTTCTTTTTCGGGAACTAATGCGATCGCGGTTATATTCTCCCATCAGGGATTGATTTTTAGTGCAACGTTCCGTAGCGAAGCGGAGGAAAAAATCAAAGTCAGAAGTCGGTGTATCAAGGACGAAGTCCAATCAGATGATTACGTCGAGGGGCAGTTTTCCTATTTTTTATATAGTAAAGAAATTAGCATATAATTGTCCTTTTTCAGTATTTCTTCAATCATGATTTTATTTCTTTTTTTGAATACTCTGTATGCTTTTCTGTCTTTTTTTGCAGTGAGAATTTTATATTTCCCATCAACAAATTCAATAGCACAATGATTATCTATCGCTATTCCAACCACCGAATATTTTTTCATAAAATTAGAAAAATTCTTTCTTCTTTTTATTCCTCTTGTTTGACCATTAAAATGCGGGCAATGAATGCCCCTAAGTAAACCCAGACCTCTTACTTTAATATAATCCCAATTGTTAGGATGATAAAAACTCATAGAATCGCTATGGCCTGCCTCAAACCAACAAATTCCACCGGCACTTATGCCAGACAGAATAATTCCCTGTTTGTATGCCTCTTTTAAAATTTTATCAACTCCAAGAAAGCGCCATCTCATCATCATTTTTGATGTGTTGCCACCACCAACATAAATTAAATCTGAAGAAAGAATTTTTCGTCTGAGTTCTTCTTTTGTTGGTTTTGTTTTGAGTAAATAAAGAACATCTGTTTTACAACCCAATTTTTTGCCATAAACTTTATTGAATGTTTTAATATATCCATCTGGTTCGCCACTAGCGGTTGGAATAAATAATGCTCTGGGATGTTTCTTTCCTGTAAGTTCAACTATTCTTTTGTCAAAAGGAAGAGTTTCATAATCGCCAATTTCTCCTCCACCGATTATAACAATTTTCCCCATATCTAATTGTGTGATTATAGAAGTTCATAAATGTTACGAAAGGAAAACTGCCCCATCCAAAAATTAGCCGACTTCTGATTGAATATACCAACCCTTATAAACCAAAACGCTTCCCGCACGAGCATGTGTCCCCCCTACACCACCCTCATCGAAGAAATCAAGGCCAGCAATCCCGGCCAGCGCCAGCTCCTCAAGCTCAAGTGTTGTACCTCACAGCATATTCGTACTCAATCACCTTCCAAGATGGTTGAGAAGGTGATTGAGTATGAATGAACATGTTATAAACAAGAATATGGAGCAACAAGCTCTTTTATCAGGGTATGTGAGGTACAGACCGAGCAACAAAACATTCTACCTAATGATAAACTCAAGAAGGCTTGCTGATTTTCTACGTGAAAAAGAAACAAGGGTAATCATATTACGAGAAGGTAAACTGTTTAGGATAACAAAAAACTTAGGTGGCAATATTCTAAAGCCGCGATCCCGCGAATTGGCCGTTTGCATTTCTGGCAGAAGTATTTTAACAGCTAACGAAAATAATCTAATCACCAGCAATTCTAGAAAAAGCTTTATGACGCTTGTTATATTAAAACCGCAGGAGTTTGGCCTATCACTATTTGATCTCTATCCAGATGAGGATGCCGGAGAACTCGCCAAGGAAATTAAAAATCTCGGAGTAGAACTCCCCGATAGGATTATGACCCCCTACACTTCGAAATTTGATATTTTTGGTAAGTATAAAGATTCAGAAATGACTGTAGAAATAACAAGGTTGGCGCCGTCTCAGAAGAGCAGGACACCTAATTTTAGACACCAACCGATCGGCGGGAACATTCGCGCTCATATATTTGATACTTACAGAGCATGTGTTAGAAAAAAAGCTGAAAACAAAAGTGACTTATATGGTTTTGTGGTACTTGATAAGAGATGGGCAGACTATGAGCATATTAAAGAGCTTCTTCCAGAATGCCGTGAGCTGAACTGTAATATACTGTTCACAGAATTCCAGGAAAGCTGGGCAAAAGACATAGCCAAAAGAATTAAAGAGGTAATAAATCAACGATGACAAGAGAAGAAGCTATAAAAATTATCTTGCAAGAGATAAATAAAAGAGACAAACTCACACCTAAAGCCCTTGACAAAATAAAGCGAAACGCAACAATAAATTATAAAATAAAACAAGTACCAACAAATATCGAATTACTTCTGAATGTGCCCAAAGGTGAAATGTCTATTTACAAAACAAAGTTACAAACTAAGCCAATACGCACTAATTCTGGTGTAGCACCAGTAGCAATAATGGCGGCACCTTTCCCGTGCAGTCACGGCCGTTGCACCTTCTGCCCAGGCGGCCCTAATAGCTATTATGGCAGCGTGCCCCAGAGTTATACAGGACACGAGCCCACCACCATGCGCGCCATTCGCAACAATTACGACAGCTACCTGCAGGTCTTCAATCGCCTTGAGCAATACATCATCCTCGGGCACAACTGCGATAAGATAGAGCTTATTGTCATGGGCGGCACGTTCCCTGCGCTTCCGGAAAGCTACCAGAATGATTTTATCAGGGACGCATTCAAGGCGATGAATGATTTCTCCGAGATGTTTTATCCGGATGGTGATTTTGATTTTGACTTTTTTAAAGAGTTCTTTGAGCTTCCCGGTGAAGTGGGCAGCAAAGAACGGACAGAACACATCCACGAAAAACTCCTTCAAATAAAACAAAAAAAACAAATGACATTAGAACAAGAAAAAACAAGAAACGAAACCGCAAGGATCCGCTGCGTCGCGCTGTGCATCGAGAGCAAGCCGGACTGGGGCTTTTTGGAGCACGGCAACCGCATGCTCGCGCAGGGCTGCACGCGCGTCGAGATCGGCGTGCAGAGCGTCTACGACGATGTCCTGAAGCACACGCACCGCGGCCATGACAGCAGCGATACAAAGAAAAGCTTCCGCACCCTCCGCGACCTCGGCTTCAAGATCAGCGCGCATTACATGCCCGGCCTGCCGCTGACCGGTGAGCAGCGCGACCTCGCAGGCTTCAGGGAGCTCTTTGACAGCCATGACTACCGGCCGGACATGCTCAAGATCTACCCCTGCATGGTCGCTCCCGGCACCGCGCTCTACCACGAATGGAAGCAAGGCAGGTTCACGCCGCTCACCGCAGACCAGGCAGCGCAGCGCATCGTGGCCATGAAACAGTTTGTCCCGCGCTACTGCCGCGTCCAGCGCATCCAGCGCGACGTGCCGACAAAAATGTGGGCGTCCGGCGTGGAGTTCACCAATCTCCGGCAGTACATCCACGAGCGCTACAAGCCCGCATGCCGGTGCATCCGCTGCCGCGAGCCGATGGGAAAGGCTGTCGATTTCAGCGCAATAAAGATGAATGTCCTCTCCTACGAAGCCGGCGGGGGGCAGGAATTCTTCATTTCCGCTGACGACGCAAAAAATGATCTTATCCTCGGCTTCTGCAGGCTTCGCTTTCCCTCGCAGCAGCTGCGGCCGGAGATCACGGAGAAAACGGCGCTCGTCCGCGAGCTGCATGTCTATGGGACGGCTACCGCCATCGGCGAAGAGAGTACGCAAAACGCAGCCCAGCACCGCGGCCTGGGAAAGCAGCTCATGGCAAAGGCGGAAGAGATCGCGCGGGAGCACGGCAAGCGCAGGATGCTGGTCATCTCCGGCGTCGGGGCACGGGAATATTACCGCAGGCTCGGCTACCGGAAGGAAGGGGCGTACATGGCAAAGGAGCTGGGGCATGGCGGCGATGAGCCTGCCTGAGAAGCTGTTTGTCAAAAGCCGCTGGCGGGAGCGGGCGCAAAAAGAAAAAATGAAAACCGCGCAGGCAGCCGCGCCGGCACTCTCTCCACAAACCAACTCAGGCCAACCGGTCCATCTCCTCCCGCTTCCCGATCAGTGCATCCTTCTGCTGGCGGAAGAAAAAGGTGAGATCCCGTTTTCTTTTTGTTTTGATGACGTCGTTCTCCAGGTAATCCATAAAGCGATAAAGCTTCTTGGCAAAAAGCTCAAGCTTCCCATTCAGTTCCTCATACCTCGTTTGGGGAAGGTAGTTGAGGTCCCGGCTGAGCATCAGCAGCGTTTCTGTTTCCCGCACGGATCGGTACGCAAATATAAGATAGTTGAGGAAAATCCGCGGTGAGCGTGCCCCACTTCCCTCTGCGATATTCAGAGGCAGGCACGTTGCCGCACGGCGCAGCTGAGAAGTGATATTATTCTCTTCGAATTTCGGAAATTTTTCTACGGCTTTATAGATGTCCATGACAAAGTGATACGCAAGATGCCAAATTTCAAGCTTCTTGTATTAAAAATCCCAGCCACAGCAAGCTGTGGGGATTTTTAAGCCTCAAACTGAGTAACTATAAATCGCAGCAAGCTGCGGAGTATGTACTCAGTTTGAGCAATCAACGTTCATAGGTGGGGGTGCGTGAGGTGGGTTTTATACTTTTCTGATAAGTATCGCTTACGCAACGCAGTTAGGCAGTCTGTGCCTGAGTAAAACCAAGAAAAAAAATGAAAACCGCGCAGGCAGAAAGGCCAGAAAGATGGACGTTAGTGACCGCATGCTGAACACCTCGCCGAAGCTTGGTGCGTACACATCGGTTCTATCAAGCCGCTCTTCTTGCGGTGTCCTACGGTGTCTCTTTTCAAGGGGGGTTTCATGCTTAGATGCTTTCAGCATTTATCCCGTAGCGCGTAGCTGCCCGGCCTGCCTTGTCAGACAACCGGTAGACCAGAGGCGCCGAGCCCCCGTTCCTCTCGTACTAAGGGACCCTTCCTTTCAGACACCACGCATCTCCAATAGATATCAAACCAACTGCCTCACAGCGTTGTGAACCCAGCTCACGAACCCTTTTAATGGGTGAACACCCCCACCCTTGGCCGCCTACAGCTTGTACAACAGATTTCTCTGCGGTACTTTTTCTGCACGGCCAGGATAGGATGAGCCGACATCGATGTAGCAAACCGCGCCGTCGATGGGAACTCTCGGGCGCGACGACTCTGTTATCCCCGGAGTAACTTTTCGGTCATTCCTGGCCCCCATTAATGAGGACACAGGAGTTCGCTAAGCCAGACTTTCGTCCTTGGATTCCGCTCTAAGGGGAATCCAATCAGGCCGGCTTTTGCCTTTGCACTCAACCCTCGATTTCTGACCGAGGTGAGCCGACCTTTGGGCCCTACTGATATGTTTTCAGCAGGGTGCCACCCCAGCCAAACTGTCCGCCTACTGGTGTCCTTCCTTGCGGAAGTGAGCAACGCAAACCCTGGTACGTGGTGTTACATTGTCGCCTATCGCACACCCGGAAGCATGCGCATAACGGCTCCCACGTACGCTAGGCACCAGAACTCGCGTCACAGCAGCAAGCTACAGTAAAGTTTCACGGGGTCTTCGCTTCAC
>CAYYLB010000030.1:0-14456 GCA_964472345.1 uncultured Methanosarcinales archaeon | reverse complement strand
ATGGGGCTCCTTGAACGTGCAGAAATGGTTCGGAAGCGTGGTTCACAGGTCCGCGATGCACAGGCCCACAGGCGCTCACACACCCAGGAGCCGCAGCAGCGCGAGCAGCACAGGGCACTTCGTGCCGATGCCGAGCCCGGCCACCCCGTTTCGCCCGGCTCGCGGCAGCTCACAACGCTGCTTGACCAGATCTACGAAGCAGTCAAGAAGAAGGGACAGATGAGCCTTCGCGAGGTGGCGGACACCTTTCACGTCCCTCTTGCGCAGACGGAGCAGTGGGCCCGGGTGCTTGATCAGCGGGGGATGCTTGAGCTCTCCTCTGCGCTGAAAACGCCCGTCTTGCGTGTGCGCGCAACCCGCCCCGCGTCCCTGCTGTCCCCGCGCCTCCTGCTGCTGATTGCCGGCGCAGGCCTCCTCGGGCTCCTTGCAGTGATTATGCTCCTCCGCTTCCTTTGACCATGGCAAAAGGCAAACCCCCCGGAGACACGGCGGTCATTGACGAGTACCTCGTTCTCGCAGATGCGGTGCCCGCGAACGTGCGCATCGTGCACCTGCCGGAGGAGAGCGTGCCGCTCTATGATGTCGGACTCCCCGAGCTTGGGCCCGCGACGGAGGCGCTCCTCGAAAGCCTGAGAGACGAGATCGCGGCGAAAGTCCCGATCGACATTGAAGGCGTCACGGATCCGAAAAAGTTTGAGGCGATGAAACAGCGCTTCCTGGATGATATCCGGGCAGTGGTGCGGAAGCACATGGCGCCGCAGGACTCCTCCAAGATTGATGTTGTCGCGGGAATGCTGCTTCACCGGATGTATGGGCTTGGATTTCTTGAGCTGCTGCTTGCGGACAACTGGCTCGAGGAGCTTGCAATCAATGGCGCCGACCAGCCGCTTGCCGTCTACCACAAGAAGCACGGCTGGTGCAAGGTCCGGCAGAAGCTCGCGGGCGAGGAAGAGATCTTCAACCTCGCCAGCCAGATAGGGCGGAAAGTCGGGCGTGAGATCACGAGCCTGCATCCGATCATGGACGCGCACCTCCTGACGGGAGACCGGGTCGCTGCGACACTATTCCCCATTTCGACCGCCGGCAACACCATCACGATCCGCCGCTTCGCGCGCAACCCATGGACAGTCATCCATCTGGTCGAGGGGTTTACCATGTCCATCGAGATGGCCGCGATGCTCTGGCAGGCGATCCACTATGAGCTGAACGTCCTCGTTGCGGGCGGCACCGCCTCGGGAAAGACATCGCTCTTGAGCGCGCTCGCCGCGCTGGTCCCGCCGACGCAGCGCATCATCAGCATCGAAGATACGCGGGAGATCGCGCTGCCCGAGGCGCTCCACTGGAACTGGATCCCCCTCACCACTCGGAATCCGAATCCCGAAGGGCAAGGCGAAGTCACCATGCTGGATCTTATGGTGAGCGCACTGCGCATGCGCCCCGACCGGATCATCGTCGGAGAGGTGCGCCGCAAAGCGCAGGCGGAAACGATGTTTGAAGCGATGCACACCGGCCATTCGGTCGCGACGACGCTGCACGCGGATACGGTCGAGCAGGTCAAGCGGCGACTGGTCGAGCCGCCGATTGCCATCCCCCAAACAGAGGTTGAGGCCCTGCAGCTCGTCCTCGTGCAATTCCGCGACCGGAGAAAGGGGATCCGCAGAACGTCGGAGCTTGCGGAAATCCTGACCGGCGGCAAGGGTGCGCTCGAGATCAACTATCTCTATCGCTGGCGGCCCCGCACCGACACGTTCGAGCAGGCCGCTGCGAGCATCCGCGTGGCTGAGGAGATCAACCTGCGCACGGGCATGACTCCCAAGGAGATCGCCGCTGACCTGCGGGAGCGCATTGCCGTCCTCGATTGGATGCTTCGGCACAAACTCAGGGAGATCAATGACATGGGCGCGGTGATGCGCCTGTATTACCGGGATCCTGAGGAATTGCTTTCTGCGGTGAAGCACAACCGCGCTCCTGAGCTGGTGTTATGAGCATGCAACGGATCCCCCTGCTGGTCGTTCCCCCGCATCTTGCATCGGTGCTGAGCAGGCCGCTGCGCGGCGCCGGAGCGCTTCTCGCGCGGCTGCTTCCCGGGCTGCGCTATGATCTGCAGGAAAGCGACCTCACTGTTTCAGCTGAAGAGCATGCCGCCATCGCATTGCTGAACAGTATGGTGTTCTTCCTCCTCTCCGGAGCGCTGTTCATCGTGCTCGGCATCGTGCAGGGCAAGCAGCCCGCTGCGGCGCTGCAGGGCTCGTGGTACGCGCTGCTCATTTTTTTTCTTGTGCTCGCGGCGCTGCTCCGCTATCCCCGCGTCCTGGCAGGGAAGAAAGCCGAGCTGATCGACAAGCACCTGATTTTCGCGCTGAAAGACCTGCTGCTGCAGATTGGCGCCGGGGTGACGCTGTATGCTGCACTGGTGAATGTCGCGAACGCAGGATACGGGGCGGCGTCACGGGAGTTTGAGAAGGTCGCCCGTGCGGTGAGCACCGGAACCCCCATCGACAAGGCGCTGGAGCGCATGGCACTTGCATCAACCTCCGAGTTCCTGCGCCGGACAACCTGGCAGCTGATTGCGACGCTCAAGGCAGGGGCTTCGCTGCAGGGCGCACTGCGCTCGCTGATCGATGACCTGACGCTTGACCAGCGCGACCGGATCCAGGCCTATGCACGGGAGCTGAACCTGTGGAGCCTGCTGTACCTGCTTTTTGCTGTCGCTGTGCCAACGATCGGCGCAACCCTGCTCGTGATCCTGTCAAGCTTTGCCGGAGTCGGGGTGACGAAGGGCGTTTTCATCCTGTTCCTCGCGCTGTCGTTCGCCGTGCAGCTCATCCTCATAGGGTTCGTGAAAACGCGCCGGCCGCTGGTGGTGGTCTCATGAGCTTCCGCGAGCGGCTCTATCAGGGCGCCGCGTTGCTTCTGCCGCGTGCGTATCACCGGCATACTGCGCGGCAGATTGTCTATGCCGGGGAGCGGATCGACGCGGTGCAGTATCTCGGTGCGGCGACGGTGCTCGCGCTGCTCGCCGCCGCCGGGGCGATGCTCGTTCCGTTTGCGCGCGGGACGGCGTTTGGCATTGCGACCCTCCTCGGTGCAGTTGCCGCTGCGCTGCTCATTGAGCTTGCCGCCTATTTCGTGCTGTACCTGAAAGTGCAGGATCGCACGCGGCGGGTGGAGCAGGTGCTGCCTGACGCGCTGCAGCTCATCGGATCGAACATCCGCGCAGGCATGACGCCGTTCCAGGCGCTCCGGCTCGCGGCGCGCAAGGAGTTCGGGCCGCTGGAGGAGGAGATCCGTTTCGCGACCGCGCGCGCGCTGGGGACCGAATCGTTCTCCGACGCGCTGCTGAGCATGTCCCGGCGCGTCAGGTCGGAGATGCTCTCGCGCGCGATGAAGCTCTTTACCACCGCGATGCGCTCGGGCGGGCACCTCGCGACACTGCTTGAGGAGCTTGCCCGCGATATGGTTGCGATGCGGGCGCTGAAGAAGGAGCTTGTCACAAGCACAAAAACCTATACCATCTTCGTGCTGTTCACTATCATCATCGGCATGCCGCTGCTGCTTGCGATCTCTCTCCATTTCATTGAGGTCATCACCGGCCTGCAGGCGCTCGCGGGGCTGCGGAGCGACTTCGGCCTCGGGTTCCTCGCCGGCGAGATCGCCATCACTGCGGACTTCATGCTGCGCGCCGCGGTCGTGATGCTGCTCGTGACGTCGCTGCTGGCATGCGCGCTGCTCGGCGTGATCGCGGAAGGCAAGCCTGCGGTGGGTTTCCGGTACGCACCTGCCGTGATTGCAGGCAGCCTGATCGCATTTGTGGCGCTGCGGGCGGTGCTGCAGGGGCTGTTGGGGGGCTAGCGGGGCCTCTCAGGAACTTAAGCTCACGTCGACGCAAACATTTAAATAGGCACCAAGAATCAGCTCCCTTGCAGGTTATCAAAAAAAAGAGGTTGATAGCATGGAACGACACATAGGTCATTACTCGTTTGTGGTAGGCGTTGTTCTTGCGCTGATTCTTGGCGCTGCGGCAGTCTGGGGATTTTTAGGGGAAACGGCGATTGACTGGCTCACCTCAGTTCTTGTGGTGCTCGGCCTGATTGTCGGCCTCCTGAACGTGTCAAAAGCAGAGAGCACCGAGTTTGCGCTGCTCGCCACGGTCCTGGTTATTGCAGCAGGGATGGGCTCGGCGCGCGATACGCTTGCGAGCGTCGGCGTGATCGGCGCAGTGTTCAGCAGCATCTTCGTGCAGCTGCTTGCGTTTGTCGTGCCCGCGACGATTGTTGTTGCGCTGAAGGGCGTGCTGTCATTGGCGCAGGTCGAAGGTATGAGCGTCCTGTCAGGAAAGAAGCGGCGGAGGTAATCGGCATGAGCAGGTTTGCGACCAGGGCACAGGCGGCGACGGAGTACCTGATTATCCTGGCCGTCGTCATCATCATCGCATTGATTGTGATTGGAGTGCTCGGCGGCATCCCCGGCGTCGGAACAGGGGCGCGGAGCAGGGCCTCGGCATCGTATTGGCAGACCGCGGATATCGCGATTTCGCAGTACGCAGCATTCGCCGGCTCGGATGACCTCGATGTCGCGCTGCGGAACAACCTGCGCAACCGCGTCACCCTTACGAGCGTGACCATCGGCGGCGGGGCGCAGACCTGTGACGAAACGAGCCTTGCGCCCGGGCAGGCAACGAGTTGCACGGATGATGATGGGGCAGCCAGCTGCGCGAGCGAAGGAGACGCGTTCAGCTATGCGGTGAGCATTTCCTACACTGACACTGCAACGGGGGCTGCGTACACGTTCACCGGCGACGGAAACCGCTTAGAAGGGCGCTGTGCGAGCTAGGCACTTGGTTTGTTTCTTTTTCTTTCTTTTTGAGTCTTCCCGGAGGTAGGGCTATGCGTGCACACCGGCTCCTGTTCCTTGCGCTCATCTCTGCCAGCCTCGTTCCGTTTGCTGAAGGGCTGGAAACGGCAACGCTGTTCAGCGGGACGGTGCGTTCCGGCGATTCGGTCGCTGTGGCCGGAATGAATCTCACCATCCGCGCCATCGGCGCGACCGCCATTCAAGGGCCTCCTACCATTGTTGTTGCGGTGAGCGGGCAGCAGTTTTTCCTCGATGCAGGAGAGTGCGAGCAGCTCCGGGGGGAGCTTGAGCGTTTTGCCATCTGCTACGACGGCAGCACCTACGGAACGGAGCATCATGATGTGCAGCGGCGGTATGATCTTTCGGTGCGGGCCGAACAGCTCGTTGCTCGGGTCGTGGCGGTGCAGCGCGTCGATCGCACCGAGCTGCGGGTGGGGGAGCAGACAGCGGTCAACACCACGCTCACCAACGTCGGCGACTGGAAAGCGACGGCGGTTTCCTCCCGGGACGTGCTGCCTGCCGGCCTTGGAATCCTGATCGAAACACCAAGCTGCTGGCGCGACGGAAGCAGCGTCGTGTGGAAGGGCGAGCTTCTGCCTCGGCAATCTGCGGTCTGCCGCTACCGCATCGAGGGGCGCGTGGCGCTGAAGCACAGCCTCAAGACTGAAGTGAGCTATAACAACAGCGTTGAGCTGGTGCGGGAGATTTCCGCAAAGACCGCCTTTCGTTTCATTGCTTTTCCGCTGGTGATGGAACTTCGCCTGCCGGCGATCATTGATGTCGGCAGCAGAGCCAACGCCACGCTCCTGCTCAACAACACAGGGAAACAGCAGGTGCATATCGCGCCGCTGGCCGTGGCGGTTCCCGAGGGCCTGCGTGTGGTGCGCCTCTCCCCCGGCTTCACGCAGGCGGGCGGAGCAATCCGTAAAACGATCCAGGTCGATCCTCTGGCAGCAGAGCTGCTCATGATTGAGCTCGAGGCGCAGCAGTTTGGGAACCACACACTGCTCGCCCAGGCCCGTGTCGTCATCGCCGGCGAGGCGACGCAGCTCGAGCGCAGCGCGCTGCTCCGGGTGGAGGGAGCGCGCCCCGTGGCAAGGTATTATCTCTATGAAAGCGCAGGACAGCGGCGGCTGAGGCTCGATGTGGTGAATCCAAGCGTGAAGCGCACCTATCACCGCATCGATGTGGCTGTGGAGAGCGGGCTGCCGCTGGGAACTATCGAAGAGTCGTTTGCCGAGCTTGCTCCCGGCGCGGCGCACCGGCTTTTTGACATTCCCGTCCCGCTGCGCGAAGCGCCATCATCCATACTAGCTACAATCCGATCGGTCAGCCCGGCAGGACAGGTGCTCTCCGACCGTTTTGTGTACCACATGCCTGCGGCCGTGCCGCCTGCGGTTTCGGTGGCTGGGGAACCCGGAGCAGAAAGAGTAAATGTTTCCATGAATGTTTCTCCTGCAGCTGATGATGTGCAGTTCGTTGAGGTTCCGGCCGTGCAGCAGCCGCGAAGCAGAGCACTTGTTGCCGTCGCGAGCCTGCTTGCCGTGATCCTGGCGCTCATTTTCATCGGCCGGCGGCTGCGATCACCCGGCGAATAGCTGCTTTGTGCGGAGGAGAGAAGAAGCATCGTGGCAGGAAAAAATAGCGGGGAGAGGATTTGAACCTCCGACCTTTGGGTTTCTTCCCGAGATATGAGCCCAACGGGCACTCCTAGCTGCCCTACCCCGCTGTGGCTTTTTCTTACGGAGATTTCTTTATAAATCTTTAGGAGGAACAGGCACCAATGCGGAACGGAGCCTTCATCAACGCGGGCACGGGGCAGTCCCTGCCGTCGGCAGCAGGCGCAATCGAGGGCACCATCCAAGTTGGCAAGGGGATGTGCCTATCCTCAGCCCAGGGGTCATTCCCTCCGCTTGCCGCCGCTGCCCTGCGGTGCCCATCAACACTACAGAAGCGTCGATCGAAAAGCGGGTGCTACATTCAGTCATAAACCGAGCCATGGTGATCAAGCGCTTCCAGGTAGACTGTGTGCTCCTGCTCGTCTATTCGGAAAATCAGCCGCAAACGCCGCAGCAATCGCGTCGATCGTTTCCCGTGAAGGTCACCGCCCAGCAGCCCACCGACGTTGTGCGGATCATCGTGCAGACGCAGGAGCTTTTTGTCCAAAGCGATAAGGAGGGGAGGATACTTGCGAAATTTCCGCAGCTCGCGTACAAATGTCTCGGTGCGCTCGATGCACCAAGATGACATTCAGCATTCCCGCAAAAGATCCTTGACTGAGGATATCCGCTTCACCCGCCCGTGCTTGATGTCCTCCTCACTTTGACGAAGCTGTCGCATCGTGTTCGGATTGCTCATGATGTCGAGCGTCTCCATCCAGTTCTCAAGCTGGTCCTTGGTGACCATACGCTGCTCAATCTTCTTGATCTCGCGGTACAGGGTGCTGATGGTGACGGTGCTGCTCATGCCCCTGATGAGGAGACGCTGACTTATAAACGTTGCGTGGCCGTTGCTCGGCGCCCCGTTCAACATTGCCGTGAGCAGGGGCAGGATCTCAGGACGGGTGCGAAGCTGAGCAACCAGTTCCCGAAACACCTTAAAGGGTATGACGTTTTTGCTGCGGCCTTTTGCCGTCGAAGAAAAAAGTAGCCCCGGGCGGATTCGAACCGCCGTCGACAGGGCCAGAGCCTGTTATCCTTGTCCGCTAGACGACGGGGCTGCGTGCGCGGTTCGTCGTGTGCGGCGTTTATAAGTTTTTCGAGGAGGTCGGAGCATTCTCTCTTACCTGATGTCATTGATGTACGAACGGGATTGCACCTCTCCGCTCCATTTTTTATGAATTGCCATCGTAACCTATTTAAACACGCCAGCGAGCCTTTTCCTTATGGTGTTGCAGGATTACCAAAAGCTCGGGCTGCGCTGCGGCCTTGAGATCCACCAGCAGCTCGACACTACAAAGCTCTTCTGCTCCTGCCCGGGCGTCCTGCGGGACGATGCGCCCAATCTGAGCGTGCGGCGGAAGCTGCGTGCCGTCGCAGGTGAGGGCGGCGAGGTCGATGTCGCTGCGCTGCACGAGCAGCTGAAAGGCAGGCAGTTCAGGTATGAAGCGTACCATGACACGACCTGCCTTGTCGAGCTTGACGAAGAGCCTCCGCATCCGATCAGCCAGGAAGCGCTGCGCATTACGCTGCAAGCCGCCTTGCTGCTCAAGGCACGCATCGCGGATGTCGTGCAGGTGATGCGCAAGACGGTGGTCGACGGGAGCAACACCGCCGGCTTTCAGCGGACGGCACTGGTCGCCTATGACGGGGTACTGGATACATCCTCAGGCAGGGTTTCCATCACGACGGTCTGCCTCGAAGAGGATTCTGCGCGCCCCCTGCAGGAGACGTCTGATCTTGTCACGTACCGGCTCGACCGCCTCGGCATTCCGCTGATCGAGATTGCGACAGGCGCTGACATCCGCACGCCGGAGCAGTGCAGGGAATCGGCTGAAAAGATAGGCATGATCCTGCGCAGCACCGGCCGCGTGAAACGGGGCATCGGAACCATCCGGCAGGATGTCAACGTCAGCATCGCGGGGGGAGCGCGCGTTGAGATCAAAGGGGCGCAGGAGCTCAAGCTGCTGCCGGCGCTCGTCGCGCACGAAGCAGGACGGCAGCGGGCGCTTTTGGAGATTAAGGACGAGCTCGCACGGAGGAAAGCGAAGCTGCAGAAAAAAGCTGTTGACCTTTCCGGGCTCTTTGAGCACACTTCATCCACCATCATCCAGAACACGCTGAAAAAAAGAGGTGCCGTGCTTGGGATGAAGCTGAGCGGCTTTGCAGGGCTTCTTGGAAAGGAGCTCCAGCCGGGACGCCGACTGGGCACGGAACTCTCTGATCATGCAAAGGTGCGCGCGGGAGTCGGCGGCATCTTCCACTCCGATGAGCTGCCGAAGTACGGCATCACTGAGGAGGATGTCATGCGTGTCAGGAAGCGGCTTGCCTGCGGGAAGGCGGACGGGTTTGTGTTTGTGGCTGCTGATGCAGAAATAGCGGAAAAAGCGCTTGCTGCTGTTCATGAGCGGGCGCTTGCTGCCTGTGCCGGCGTGCCGAGCGAGGTGCGGAAGGCAAATCCCGACGGCACGACAAGCTATCTGCGCCCCATGCCAGGTGCGGCGCGCATGTATCCTGAAACAGACATCCCATTTATCAGGCCTGAAACGAAGGGCATCACCCTCCCGGAGCTGGTCGAGCAGAAGATTGCAAGATTCGTGAAGCAGTTTGGCCTCAGCGGCGATCTTGCAGCGTTTGTCGCGAAGTCCGGGCGTGCTGCGCTGTTCGAGGAGCTGGCAACAGCAACTCACCAGGTGAAGCCGGCGTTCATCGCCGAGGTGCTGACCGCGAAGCTGCTTGAGCTGAAGCGCGATCACGACGTTGATCCTGCAGCCATCACCGATGAGCATCTTGCAAGCATCATTGCGGCGGTGAATGAAGGCAAGCTCGCGAAGGAGCGCGTTCCCGAGGCGCTGCGTGATGCGGCTGCCGGAAAGCTGGAGCTTGACACATTCCGCGGCATCTCCGCCAGCGAGCTGCAGCGGCAGCTGAAGAAGATTCTCGACGAGAACGAGCACGCCCCGTTCGGCGCGCTGATGGGCATCGCGGTCAAGCAGCTCAGCGGCAAAGCCGGCGGGAAGGAGATTTCTGAAGCGCTGAAGAGGCTCGTGGGGAAGGGAGCGGAGAAGGTGCGGCTCAGCGCACCGCCTCGTACCGAGTCCTTGGCCTCACGAACCAGCGGTGGATGAGCCAGAAGAACATCGCGCGGAGGAGCCCCCAGCGCTCATAGCGGCGCATGGAGGTGACCGCATAGGTGTCGCGGACGACCTTGTAGGTTCCGAGCTTCTTCAGGCGCCGGATCAGCGCATGGTTCTCGCGGATCGGCATCCTCGGGTTGAAGCCATGCACCTGATGGAAGAGGAAAGCAGGAGTCGCGATCACGCCCGAACTGCCTGCGTACAGCCTGGCACGGTGCAGCAGGTTCTTGAAGGCAAGCAGCAGATGATAGCGCAGCTTCGGGGCATTCGGATAGGCGTCGAGCGTCGCAACCGCGTCGTATGCTGAGAACTGCTGTCTTATTTCAGCAAGGGCGTTTGGGGCCAGGCGGGTGTCGGCATCGAGAAAGACGAGCAGCTCGCCGGACGCGTGCTGCGCGCCGATGTTCCGCGCAAGCGCCACGTTCGGCTTGTCGATGGCGAAGATGCGATCGGCGAAACGCCGTGCAATGGCAACGGTGCGGTCTGTGCAGCCGTTAGCCACGACGACGATCTCATGCGCAGGGACCGTCTGCTCCCTGATGCTCCGGAGCGTCTTGGCAAGGTATTTTTCCTCGTTGTATGCGGGAACGATGACGGAGATCATAAGGTAAGGTAGTTCGCCGCCCACAGCATGCCTTGGTCGCAGTGGTACAATGGCGACGTGAACGGCTTTCCTGCAGGCGTGAGCACCTCCGGATAGGTTTTATACCTTTCGATAATCTGCGTGGAGCGCCCGAGGTGCTGCTGCGCCCGTTGCCTGTCGATCTGGCTGACCAGCGCGATGTACAGCGGCCCCAGATGCGTCCACACCGCGTCGCGCTCGTAGCCGCGCATGAGCCGTTCCTGCCAGATGAAGCGGACGGGAGCGGTTTTTGCAGTGTATTTTATTGGAAATGGGTGGTCGAGCCCGGCACGATGGACCTGCCCGAGGGCAGAGCGCAGCATGCTTTTGTCGTTGACGATACCGAGCGCAAATGGGAAGATGTTCGCGTCAGCCGCGACGTAATCCTGCTTCGCCAGATCGTCGTAGAGGAAGCGGCCGTTCCAGTAGTGCTCTTTGAGGAGCTTTCCGTAGTCAAAGTCATGCAGCGGGTTTGCAAGCCGCAGCTTCTCAAGGCTCTGCGAAAGCAGCGCGAGCATGCAGGTGTCGTAGCAGGAGCTTTTCCGGATGGCGAAGTCCTTGATGGAGGAGAAGTGCTTCGGCTTCACGAGCCCGGTGTCCTGCTCAACGGCAATGACGAAAAGCTTTTCCGTTTCCCTCTCAAGGAATGGCCGGAAGGGCTCGACAAGCTCCCTGTTTTTCGCGAGCGCAAGGCTGTGGAGCAGCCACGGCAATGAGTCGACCGCGTACGTGGGGAAATCAAAGGGCCTGTGCTGCAGCGAGATCGTGGTGGCGACCCTGCCGTGCTGCGAAAAGATGTCCAGCGCGTACCGCAGCGTCTTCTCGACCTCTTTTGTGTAGCCGAGCCTGAGCAGGGAAGCGGTGCACCAGCCGAAGTCGCGCGTCCAGAACTGCGGGAAGTTTGCCGTGCTTGTCTGGAAGAAGCGGCCGTTCCAGCAGTCTTCCACAATCTGCCCGCAAATCGCCTTGGCATTGCCGTCATACTCTGTGAAGCCATTCGCCTTGAGCCTGAGGCTGCTGCGGAGGATGTGCAGGCCTTCGGTGAGGTAGCTCCAGTGCGATGTCATGAAAAAACGGGCCTGGGGAGACTTTCCCTCTCGTTTCGAGCTTTGAACTCCCGACCTTCTGCTTTCACCTCAGCTAACTCTCAGGTTCATCGCATGACGCGACTACTCCATGGGTTCGTCATCGGCGTTAGGAGGCAGACGCGCTGTCCAAGCTGCGCTACAGGCCCGTGAGGGCGTGCAGCCGATGGTGGTTTTTAAAGATTGTTGCCGCCCCAGCATCTCCGCGCCTTTGCTCACGCGCATCGTGCTCCTGCTGCGGAACGTCATCCCGGGCACCGCGGGGCGTACTCGTTGTGAGGCGGTGCTCCGTATGGCGCTTCCTTTCGTCTTTCATTGCTTGTTGCACCCGTTTCGCTGTTCCGCTCCCTTTCCGCTGCTGACGATGGCCGGGTGGTGCGCGCCCCTGCGACATAGAGGAGCGTGCTCAGCACCGCAAATCCTCCCCCCTTCAGGTACTCGCCTTGCTCAAAGCAGCGTACCGCGTGGAAGAGAGTGCCCGTCGCTGTTGCAAATGCCAGCACCTCGAGTGTGACGCGCGTGAACTGTCCGGACAGCGTTTCGCGTGCGTGTGCAGGGGCCTGCTGGCCGTTGACGACGTCGGTTATTTCCCTGGTTTCAGCCGGCGCAGCTCCCATAGCCTGTTCGGGGCTTTCCTTCGCTAAAAACCTTTCGCTGCTCATCGCATTATCCACTGGTGCGCTTCGGTGGCTGCGGGCGGTTCCGCTGCTCACTTGTTTGCTTCCGCCACCATATTTAAAAAGCGCTGCATGCTGACCTCGGCCATGGGCATCAGCGGGGACGCGCTGCGCGCGCATGAGCGGTGGAAAGGCAAGCTTGAAACAGTGCCGAAGATGCGTATCCAGACGCGTGAGGCGCTGAGCCTCGCATACACGCCGGGCGTCGCGGAGCCATGCCGCGTGATTGCAAAAGACCATAGAGCAGTATACACCTACACGATTAAGCAGAACACGGTCGCGGTCGTGAGCGACGGCTCTGCGGTGCTCGGACTGGGCAACATCGGGGCGGAGGCCGCGCTGCCGGTGATGGAGGGGAAGTGCGTGCTGTTCAAGGAGTTCGCGGATGTCAATGCGTTCCCGCTCTGCATCAGGACGCAGGACGCGGCAGAAATCGTTTCGGTGGTGAAGAACATCGCGCCGGCGTTCGGCGGCATCAACCTCGAGGATATCTCAGCGCCCCGCTGCTTTGAGATCGAAGAGCAGCTGCAGGATCTCGGTATTCCTGTATTCCACGATGACCAGCACGGGACTGCGATTGTGGTGCTTGCGGCGATGATGAACGCCCTGAAAGTTGTGGGGAAACGGATGCAGGATGCTGTCGTTGCGATCAGCGGTGCAGGCGCTGCGGGGACAGCTGTTGCAAAGATGCTGATAGGCGCTGGTGGCCATGGCGCTGATGGGACTGCGAGTGCTGCCAGCGCAACGACATCGGGGCAGGAGCGTGTCCGTGACGTGATTGTGGTTGACCGCAAAGGAATCCTTCATCCTGCGCGGGACAGCCTGAATGCTGCAAAGCGGCAGCTTGCGCGCCTCACCAACAAAGAAAGGCGGCAGGGGACGCTTGCCGATGCGATGGAAGGCGCTGATGTGCTCATCGGCGTCTCTGCTCCCGGCATCATCAGCGAGGCGATGGTACGCTCAATGGGCAGGAATGCGATCGTCTTTGCCATGGCCAATCCGGTCCCGGAGGTCATGCCTGCCGCGGCGAAGCGCGCCGGCGCGGCGGTTGTAGGAACCGGCAGGAGCGACTTCCCCAACCAGATCAACAATGTGCTTGCCTTTCCCGGCGTGTTCCGCGGAGCGCTGGAGGTGAAGGCGACACGGATCACCGCAGGGATGAAGCTCGCGGCGGCGCGTGCGCTTGCGGCGTGCGTTGAGAAGCCGACGGCAGAGCGCATCGTCCCGAGCGCGCTGGACAAGGATGTCGCGCTGCGCGTCGCGGAAGCAGTGAGGAAGAAGGCGGTGGAGGAGGGGGTTGTGAGGGGGGAATTTCGGCTTTTATAATGGTGATGACCCTACTACAGAATTGTTTTCCGTTGGTGCGTCTTGGACATTTTACTTCAGCTTCTTACTCTCATCTTTCATTTCTTTCTCTATTCTCTTCTTCTTAGTTATATCTAAGTAATTTTCTGGAGAAACAACCTTGATTCCAAATGTTTTTTCTGTGTCTTGGCGAGCTCGTCCCGCAACCGCACCGCCTTCTTTGGCTGCGTCTCGTCCTTCTGTAAAACCACGGGCATCTTTTTTGCGAGTCGCTTCAGTGGTGAGCCTTTCCCCCAACATCGAAAAAATGAGCTCTAAATCAGTTATGTGGTCCCTCAAATTCTGATTCTTGAACCGGGGATCAAGCCCTTTTACCTTTTTATGCACTTTAATCGGCACTCCAAACGTCGCTTTTGAAATCTCGTTGGTCAAGATAGCATACTCTATTTGTTCCTCGATTCCTCTTTTTTTCCATTCATCGGTTAATTCTTGCCGGATCGCAATACCCCTCAACCTTTTATCAACCCACTCCTTAGGGTAACCTTTGAGTTCATAATATTCCTTGGCCCGATCTTGCGCTAGTTCAGGATTTTCAATCTCTCGAATCCGCTCATAGCCAACTTGAGCCAGCCAGCGCTTAAATGGCTCAGCTTTTTTGGAAGGAATAGATTGGATGAGCCTCAACGCCCCCTTTGTGGAGACACAGTTGATTTTCTGTGCCCCTCCGGCGGTTTCGATGGGAAGGGGGGTGGCAATTTGCCCCCACCCTTGGGCGAATCCTTCGTCTCTTCTTCGCATGTCCTTTAAGTAGCCAGACGGGTCGGCTGAGTCTGTCAAAGCCGCCACAATGTCCACTGCCACAAACCACCATTCATCGTTGAACCAAATCCTGCGGATATTCTTTCCATCGAAGACGACTAAAGAGTTTTCTGGGGTCATTTTCCAAACTCCTCAACAATCTTAATCTCTTCCGGCGTCAGTTCGTATAATTTGTAAACCAACTGGTCAATCTCTTTCTCCAAGCGCTTTACTTTGGCTTGCTTGTCGGGATTGTCTACGTAATCGTCGTCTTTGGTGATGGAGATGATTTGGTCGACGAGGTGGATGAATGGTTTTTG
>CAYYLB010000029.1:7472-14548 GCA_964472345.1 uncultured Methanosarcinales archaeon | reverse complement strand
TGAAGCTCTGTTTGCCTTTTCTCGTAGAGATTGTTTTGACATTTTGACCACAAATCTTGATACTGATTTAAATAAATAGAGGAACTTAATAAAATTTATCTTTATATCTCAGCAGACCCCCATCTTTCTATATAGTGCCGACAACTCAAAAATTTTGCCTTCTGCATCGTTGCACTAAATTTTAGTCCTTTGGAGAATATAACATTGGACGCCGTCCCACAATTATTTTCTGTAACACCCAACCGCCAAGAAAAAAATAAAACCCCCGCTTTAAACGGTAATCCCTCCCCTCAACCTCCAAATTTTTCCTAAATTATGTGCGATGCTCACCAAATTCATCTCAATTTTTGTTCCCGGCAACCCCTTAAGCAAAAATCTCTTCCAAGAAATCTTCTTTTGCATTTTCTAATACATTGAATACTATCGCACACTTCACTGCATTCTCTAGAAAAGTATCAATATTATCTCTGGTTAATTTGTCATTTAACCGGTTACAACAAGCTCCACCATTTGGGCAAGACAATTTATTCCTTATCTCTTTTGTAATCTTTGCAAATCGTTCTTGATCAAATTCACTTTCCAGAACAAACTTCTTGAAATTGCTATTCTCTCTTTGAACAGGCTTACTTCTACAATGTCGTCCTATTTGTTCTAAGTCAGTCTCAACAATCTGTGCTTCCTCCGGAAAATACACCTCAAAAAAGCAATCATCGCACATCCCATCATGGAGGTACTGGTTATGTCCTCCAATAGAGATGTTACACTTTCTACACGGAAATTTTTCCTCTTTTAGTGTCATTTTACTCTCTCCACAATTGCCATTAACGAATACTTCCTCCCATGCAGCTTGATAATTTCATTTTTTGTTTTTCTGAAAATACTGCCCCTTTCATCTATTTTCTTGAGTGCTTCCAGCATCTTCCCTGCTTTTTGATACGGCCAACCCGATCCTTGTTCTATGAAATAGAAACATAATTTCTTGAAGATAGCACAAGATAATTCGGAGTGTTCATTGCTAAGCTTTTTAGCGAGAAGTTCTAAGTATGCCGCATCACGAAGATTTTTGGAATATTCATAGGCATTCTTGAAATCCCTCTCTTCGTAATAAAAACGAGAGAGAAAACTGTGCTGGTTATTATTCTTAGAATGATTAATAATCTCCTTACTATACTTTCTCCATTCTTCGGCAGAAGCTTCCTGTTTTAACTGAAGTGCATAGGTTATATTCCCTAATTTTTTTGTCAAGGTAAGCAGGCTTTTCTTGAGTTCAGGAACCTGGCCTAATTTTCGTAAAAGCTGAAGCCGTCTTGTCTCAATATCAGAAGAAAGTTCTTTTGTTCTATTTTTGTTACACACTTCGAGAGCCTCTTCAAGTCTATTGAGGGAAACAAGCTTGTCCACAAGTTCAGCTGTAAAGCCAGAACGCATTGCTTCTTCCAAGTATTTTTCTTCCATGCCTGCTTTTTCGTATAGTTTCAAGAATAATTCTTCATAACGAGTTTCATCATCATACTCTTTCTTTTTAACTTTAGCCAGCATTTCTTTGATTAATTCAACGTCTTCTGGAGTGCTGCAAAGACCAACCAGCGCCTTTTCGAAACTTCCCTCATTGCCATAATCATCTTTTTCTATCCAATCGAGAACAGTCTGAATGAATCCAACTTTTTTGCTTTTGTTTGGTTTTGTTGCGGCAAAGACTTCTCCGTATGTTTCAAACCAATCTCCCCAGAAGATTCCTAAATCGCCCTCATCATGCACATTTTCAATATTTTTGACCATAATATCAGAGCAGATTTTCATTTCTTCCCAGAGGTTTCTATCCCAAGAAGCTGTATTCCTTCGTATCCCTTCCAGAATTGTTTCTAGCTGTGAAATTAAATCGTGGATCTCATTCCATTCCCAATATTCTGAAAATAATTTCTTTATTTGAGAGAGGATAGCTTTGCGTTCAATCTGCACCAATGACTTAAGTTCCGGATGTTTAGCTATTGCTGCTTGGAGTAAATCGATAAGTTCTTCTTTATTCTTTGCCGCTAAAGATTGCTGTAATGATTCTTTTGCCTTTGGAATACCTTCTTTTAATGAGACATTTTGCTTATTCTTTATCGACAGCCATTTAAGAAGTAAAGCGGCAGCATGCTTGCAGTCAAAATCACAGGGACAGCTACAATCACATACCAAACTTCCATCATCATCTATAGAAACAGAAACGGTATAACTTTGATTGCCACGCACTGTACCGGTAATGGTGGTGGTGTTCAGTGGTTCTATTGAAGTTACTAATCCTTCTTCAAAGTACTCTTCACCGCGTAAGTAAATAACACTGTCAAATAAATCTTGGATGTCTTCTACACTAATCTCTTTTATGGTTTTTATCATTTTCAACCGTTCTTAATCCAGTAGCAGTAGGCTCCAAGCCAATCTAAGCCTTTATATTTTTTGTTTACTACCTCGACATCCTGCATGGGAATTCTTATCTTTTTCTTATTCTTGGTTATGACTCCCAAAACTGATGTTCCAGATTCATCAGTATCGACATCAACTAACATAGCTTCTTCACCGAAAATCAAGCACTTCAAAGGGAGCGGCAGCTCTTCCGCCAGTGTACAAGCCCAGCCACTACTTTGTTCATACTCATTATAGCAGTCTACTGTAGCTTCTGCGGCCATCTTTTGAAACTTCTTCTCTTTTTTGTCCATCTTCGTTTAATGTCAGCCTTGTTATACGAATCTATAACGAATCAGGCGGTTACTGTGCTTTCTCAGGTACTTTCCGTAAGGAATATCTTTAGTGCGCGGCTGCGCAAGAACCCTGCGGGTTGAGCCTCAGCGAAACCCGCAGTAGTTCACGATAATGGATTACTGCCGAAAGCTTTCCTTTCGAGGAGGGTATTTTAGTTTTTACTATTTTTGAACTCATTTTGACTTGCCCGCCGTACTTCGTCTTCATGTAATGTTCCCTTTCTTATCTTTTCTAGTTTCCGACAATTCTTTCTCTAATTCATCAATCGTCGGCAAGCTTGTCTTTAATTTTTCTGGAATGGCACGAACTATTTTGTACTCTGAAACGCCCATTGGCTTGCTCATATCTTTAAGAGCATATTCGGCAATAACTTTATCTTTGCTTTTACACAAAATAATCCCGATGGATGACTTATCACCCTCTCGTTTCAACGTTTTATCAATGGCAGAAAGATAAAAATTCAATTTTCCAGCATATTCTGGTTTGAATTCTCCGGCTTTCAGTTCAATAATCACAAAACAGCGTAATTTGAGATGGTAAAAAAGTAAGTCAATGTAATAATCCTTTCCTGATATTTCAAGAGGATACTGACTTCCCACAAATGAAAAACCAGCTCCTAATTCCAGCAAAAATTTCGTAATATGCTTTGTCAGTTCTTTCTCAATTTCCCGTTCCTGTGCCTCTTCACTCAGGGAAAGAAAATCAAAAATGTAGGGGTCTTTCAGCGTCTGCCGTGCTAAATCTGATTGAGGTGCGGGTAGTGTAGCCTCAAAATTATGCAGAACCTTACCTTTTCTCAAATAAAGCCCGCTTTCAATTTGATGAATTAAGACATTCCTCGACCAGTTATTCCTGGCTGTCTCTGTAAGATAGAAAACCGCTTCTGTTGGGTCTTTTATTTTGTTAACGATGACCATATTATGCCCCCAGGGCAATTGTCTAACAAGTTGTTGGACTTTTTCATCCATAGTCAAATAGTAGAGATACCATTGGCGAATATTGAAGATATTGGCTCTGGAGAACCCTTTCATATCTGGAAATTCTCGCCTCAAATCGCCAGCAAGCATATCTACAACGGAATCCCCCCACCTCCCTTTTGCTTGTCTTTCAGCAATCATTTTACCGACATCCCAATACAAGCCAATAAGCTCTTTATTGACAGAAATCGCTGCCTTTATCTGAGCAGACCGAACTCTCACTTTAATTTTGTGCAACAGTTGAAGATACTCTTTATTTTTGGCTAAAAGCATAGGTAACACCTTCTTAACCTCCAAACACACCACTCCCTTAAAAACATTACTCCCAGATTCCCCGCAATTTTACTCTGCCATTAGCAAGTTACTTTATGCTTACTCACTGCCAAAAACTACAGTGCCAGCCAAACTTCCAGTGAGGAAAAAACTTGCTTCGCACCCCGTTGCACTTTCGCTATCGCTCGGGGAGCCTAACATTCCTTATGTACAATCCGCCTCCGCCCGCCTCGATAACTTTATATAAAGTGCACAGGGGGATCAAGACGAGACTTGCCCGAACCCGAAATCCGCTTGCAGTCCACCCCCACATTTAAAAACCCAGAGAGAATAACTGCCCTTATGCTCAACGAGGCCCTCACACTCATCGCGCTCACGCTCGCCCCCTTCCTCGAGCTCCGCGCCAGCATCCCCTATGGCATCTTCCAGACCAGCCTCAGCCTTCCCGTCATCCTTGCCATCGCCATCGCGGCGAACATCGCCCTCGCACCCATTCTCTACCTCTTTTACAGGCATCTCATCCATCTCTTCCTTCGCATCAGGCCCATCAGCAGCCTTTGGCAGCGCCTCGTCGTCCGCTCCCAAACGAAGATCCACCCCTACGTCGAAAAATACGGCGTCCTCGGCCTCGCGTTTTTCATCGGAATCCCGCTGCCCGGAAGCGGCGTCTACACCGCAGCCATCGCAGCCTACGTCCTCGGCTTTGAGTTCCGGGACTTCCTCATCGCCAGCATCATCGGCGTCCTCATCGCGGCAGCAGCCGTCACGCTCATCAGCCTCTTCGGAAAGGGGGTGTGGGTATGGTTCATCCAGTAAGAAAGATGAAAAAGAAAAAAAACCGCGTCAACCCCGGACTCATCGCTCTGTTAGTCGCAGTCCTCCTCGCCGCAGCCGTCTTCTTCGACCAGGCAGTGGCGGACACGATACCCCTGCTCTACAGCCCCGCCCTCGCCCAGCTCCTCCTCGTCGTTTTCGACCTCGCGCTGATCATCATCCTCCTCGTCCTCTTCTCCGCCTTCAGCTACGCGCAGCACAAGAGGCACATTGCCCTGCTCTGGGTCAGCATCATCTTCACCACCCTGCTCGTGCTCCTCCTTAAGCTCCTCGTCCAGCGCTCACGCCCTGCAGGCGCGGCTTTCCTTATCCCCTACGCATTCCCGAGCCTGCACGCCGCCATTGCCTTTGCCGCCGCATTCATCCTCGCAAAGCTGCGCTTTCCCGCGCTCTGGTTTGAGCTTGCGGTGCTCATCGCGCTCAGCCGCGTCTACCTCAGCGTGCATTACCTTTCTGATATCGTCGCAGGCGCAGCGCTTGGCCTTGCCATCAGCTGGCTTGTCTGGAGAAAATGGGCCGATTGACAGGATTGGAAGTCAGGCGGAAGCTCTTCCACATCACCGCGGGAACGATCATCGCAGTCCTCCTGCTCACTGGCTGGCTGACCGCATTCCATCTCACGCTCCTCTTTTTCGCGCTTCTCACGATATTCCTTGTCTACACCCGCTTCAGGCTCCCCATCATCCATGAGCTGCTTGTCCAGATGGAGCGTGAGGAGAACATGCGCACATTCGCCGGCATCGGTGCCTCGTTCTTCGTGCTGGGCATGACGCTTGCCGCCTGGCTTTTCCCAACCGCAATCGCAGCAGCCGCCATCCTCATCCTTGCGTGGGGCGACGGCATTTCAGGTCTCGTGGGCCCCTATGGAAAAACCCCCTACATCAACCCCAGGAAGACATGGGAAGGCATTCTCGCGGGAATCGCCGCCGGCACGCTCACAGCCTCATTTGCCGTCCCTTTCGTCCAGGCGTTCTCAGCGGCAGCCGTCGCCATGCTCCTCGAGGGGCTTGACCTGAAGCTTGGCAGCTGGAAGATCGATGATAACCTGCTGATACCCCTGGTGGCCGGCGCAGCGATGCTCGTCGTGCGCCAGCTCCTGTAATGGCAAATCGGGGTGGTTGGGCAGCGCAAAGGAAGAATGACCATGAAAACCGAAACCATCGACGTCAACGGTCGCACCTACCCCATCAACATCTTCATTGAGCACCGGCATGACGCGACGGCCTCGGTCGGAAAGCACGCGATTATCATCAGGCTTCCCCAGTGGATGAACCGTGATGAGCGGTTCCGCAAGCTGATGGAGTTCAGGCAGCTGGTGCGGCAGAAGCTCGAGCGGCATCCCGCAGCCTTTCAGCAGCCGAAGAGGGCCTACGCGCATGGCGATACCCTGCAGGTCGGGAATGAAGCGTACCTCCTTAACATCGCATTCAAGGAGAAGGAAAGCAGCTCTGCCGGAATCACCGGAAACACCATCTCCTTGAGGATTTCCTCACGTCTCCCGGAAGAAAAGAGGCAGAAGCACATCGCAACCCTGGTCAGCCGCTGCATCGGCGCACGGCGGCTGCCGGAGATCACGCGGCGCGTCCATGAGCTCAACCAGAAGCACTTCCGGCAGCAGTTCAGCAAGGTCTTCCTCAAGAACAGCAGCTCGAACTGGGGAAGCTGCTCGCGCAAAGGAAGGAACATCAACATCTCGACAAGGCTCCTCTTCGCTCCCGAGGATGTCATCGATTATGTCTGCACCCACGAGCTGGCGCACCTGCTTGAGAAGAATCATTCAGGGCAATTCTGGGCGCTGGTCGCGCGGGCGATGCCGGACTACAAAGAAAAGAAGCGGTGGCTGCGGGAGAACGGGAGCAGGTGTTTCTTTTAGCGGCCCTTGAGCACGTACCTCATTTGCAGAACCGAGATACTTAGAGCCTATCCCACGAGGCGTTTCCAGCACCGCAGGCCACGCGGAGCGCCAACGGCGCGTCTGCCATCGGGATAGGCTCTAAGTCCGCATACCGCACCATCCATCTTCGCCCTGAACAGCATTTTCTGCCGTGACGTTCAACTCAACGCACCGCATCACAAGAACAGCGGCGCCAGCACCAGTGTGATTGTCGAGAGCAGCTTGATCAGCACGTGCAATGAGGGCCCTGCGGTGTCTTTGCAAGGATCCCCCACCGTATCCCCGACAACCGCAGCCTTATGCGCCTCGCTTCCCTTTCCGAGCACCTTGCCTTTCGCGTCCTTCAGCCCGCCGGC
>CAYYLB010000029.1:0-7462 GCA_964472345.1 uncultured Methanosarcinales archaeon | reverse complement strand
CTTGAAGCACTCAAGGCGGATAAGAACCTGCGGCGGATCTTCGGGAAGCGCGAACTGGTCATCATCGAAAAGCAGCTGCTTGGCGTGACGCTGTCGCCATCGGAAAAAACGCGGCTCTCGCGTGACATCCGCAAGAAGCTCGAAGCAGTCGCAGCGCTCGCTCCGTTCGCGCAGGAGTTCAGGCTCAGGCACGGGGCTGCGGTCAAAGAGCGCATTGCCGAGGCCAAGGAAGCCATCGTTTCGGGCAGGTACAAGCCCCGCATCAGGCGCATCGTGCTTTTCGGCTCCGCTGCGACGCGGCAGCTGACGCTGCGCTCCGACATCGACATCGCCGTCGAATTCACATCGGTCACCAAAAAAGAGGCATTCCGGTTCAGGCTTGATATGCTCAAAAGAGTAACAGAAGGAGTCGATGTACAAGTGTATAACCTTCTTCCCGAAAAGATTAAAAAAGAGATTGATGTGCAGGGGAAGCTGCTCTATGAACGAACGGATAAAAGATAAAATGAGGGAGATCGAGAAGTACCTCGATGAGCTTCACCAGATAGTGCCGGAGAGTCTTGGTGAGTATAGGAGTGACTTTAAGGCGAAAGCTGCATGCGAACGCTACGCAGAAAGGATTATCGAGGCGATTATTGATCTTGCATTGCTTATCATTAAGGACAAGGGGCTGCCGCTTCCAGAAACAGATTTGCAGGCATTTGACATTCTTTCGCAGAACAAAGTACTATCGGGCAAACTTGCTGCGCGCCTCCAAGACGCCAAGCGCATGAGAAATATATTAGCCCACGAATACGGAACTATCGATGACGAAATCGTCTTTCATGCAATCGGTGAGGAGTTAGGGGGCGATTCAAGGGAGTTTCTCAAAGCAGTTAAAAGATGAAAAAAGAAGCATTTACAGGAACAGCGGCGCCATAGGAAACTTGCCGTGATGGAATGGTCCTACGGATATTGCTTTGGGGGTTTTCCTTTCTCTTCTAAAATCAAAGGGTATTTCTTGCTTTTCTCAACGTTTCCAAATCCTCCAACGCTTATGCCAAATTGGTGGTCATCCCCAAAATCAAAGACGAATAAGAACTTCTGATTTTTCTTGAGCTGTAACTCACTCAGTTTTGTCTTTGTAGACTTTGGCTTTGCGTCGTCAAAAGTGTCAGGCTCGGGGTCGCACGAATACTCCATCTCTCTATTTTTTGAATAAGGGATATTGTCAAAATGGAATGAATACATATGGGGATCATCCCATCCAAACGCCTTATAGATTATTGCTTCATGCAAATCGTCCAATGTTTGCGCTCCCTTCATTTCGATCTTTATGGTAACATTCCTTGTAAAACCACTGCCACAGTGGCCTAAATAGTAGACATTAAAGATGATTGTTTCATTACCTCCTAAGATCTTCTCGTTTTTCTTCACCATATCCCCACCAAACCAAACCGCTACACCAAAAACTGCGATAGCGGATCCGCTTTCACAGGAACAGCGGCGCCAGCACCAGCGTAATCGTCGAGAGCAGCTTGATCAGCACATGCAATGATGGCCCCGCAGTGTCTTTGTAGGGATCCCCCACCGTATCCCCGACAACCGCAGCCTTGTGCGCCTCGCTTCCTTTTCCCAGCACCTTGCCTTTCGCATCCTTCAGGCCACCCGCTTCGATGAACTTCTTCGCGTTGTCCCACGCGCCTCCGCCGTTGTTGAGCACCGTCGCAAGCAGGATGCCCGCGATCGTGCCGACCATCAGGAACGCAGCCATCGCCTCTGCCCGCAGCACGAACCCGACGGCGATGGGAAACGCCACGGCAAGCACCCCGGGCAGCACCATGTTCTTCAGCGCGCCTTTCGTGGTGATGTCAACGCAGCGCGCATAATCCGGCTTGACAGTGCCTTTCATGATCCCTTTGTTCCTGAACTGCCTCCGGACCTCGGTGATGACATAGCCCGCCGTCTTCCCCACGGCGCGGATGGCAAACGCGCTGAAGACAAATACCAGCATCGCTCCCAGGAGCCCGCCGATGAACACCGGCACCTTCGCGATGTCGACGATGTCAAACGCCCTGCCGGTCAGCTTCGCGACCTCATCAAGGTACGCAGAGAACAGCAGGAATGCCGCCAGCGCAGCAGATCCGATCGCATATCCCTTGGTCAATGCCTTCGTCGTGTTCCCGACGGCATCGAGCCGGTCGGTGCGCTTGCGCACGTCCGCCGGCGCCTTGGACATCTCCACGATCCCGCCCGCATTGTCCGTGATGGGCCCGAACGTGTCCATGGCAAGGATATAGGCGGCAGTGGCAAGCATCCCCATCGTTGCGATTGCCGTGCCGTACAGGCCGCCGTGCGGGATGCCGCTCTGCACGCCGAAATAATAGGAGAGGAACAGCGCAGCGCTCACCGCGATGGCGACCAGGCCCGTGTTCTCAAACGCGACCGAGAGGCCCGCGATGATGTTGGTCGCAGGCCCCGTCTTGCTCGCTTCCGCGATCTCCTTCACCGGGCGGTACTTGTGCTCAGTGTAATACTGGGTGATGTACACAAATGCAATGCTGAGGATGATGCCGACCGCCCCCGCAGCAAAGAACCAGAGGTTGTTGAGCATCACTTTTGTCGCGATGAAACAGCCGAGCGTCGCAAGAATCACGGCGACAAGATAGCCCCGGTTCAGCGCTTTCATGGGATCCTCGTCTTCCTTCGGGCGGACAGCAAAGATGCCGATAGCGCTTGCGATCATCCCCAGGGAGCGCGCGACCAGCGGGAACAGGACGCCGGCGACGCCAAAGACAGGAAAGAGCGCAACGCCGAGGATCATCGCGCCGATGTTCTCCGCTGCGGTGGACTCGAACAGGTCTGCCCCTCTGCCGGCGCAATCGCCCACGTTATCGCCGACGAGATCAGCGATCACTGCCGGATTTCTCGGGTCATCTTCGGGGATTCCCGCTTCAACCTTGCCGACCAGATCAGCGCCGACGTCCGCCGCCTTGGTGTAGATCCCGCCGCCGAGCTGGGCGAACAGCGCAACAAACGAGGCCCCAAAACCGAAGCCGACGATCATGAACGGCGTCTCCTGCGGGTTGGCGCCGTAGAGATAATACAGGCCGGCGACGCCGAGCAGCGACAATGCCACGACAAGAAAGCCGGAAACAGCGCCGCCGCGCAGTGCGATCGTGATCGCTTTCCCGATGCTTGAGGCTGCGGCAGCAGCCGTGCGCACGTTGGCGCGGACTGAGATGATCATCCCCACGACGCCGGCGACGGCGGAGAGGACCGCCCCGACCAGGAATGCGATGGCCGTGTTGACCGCAAGCGGAAGGTTGTTCGCAAGCAGATAGACTCCTGCGATGAGCGCAGCCGCGGCGATGGCAAGCAGCGCAATCGTCTTGTACTGGCGCCTGAGGAACGCCTCGGCCCCTTCCTTGATCGCTGCGGCGATGGACTGCATCTGCGCAGAGCCTGCGTCCTCCTTCAGCACCCAGCGCGCGAGCCAGAACGAGAAGAGCAGGCCGAGGATGCTGACCACAAAGACGAACGGCAACGCGAATGCCTCAAGTGCCATGGACACCGACCCCCTTCACTGCCTTCACTGGCTCCGCGGGAAAGCGGCAGCGCCTTTATAAACACTGCGTTTTCCACCGGTGTTTTCACCGGTGGAAAACCAGTGTGCTCAAAAACTCCGCATGCCGTCCGCAAACGGCATGCCGCCGGTCTACTGACCGGCGGTTTTTGACAGATTGTGTCATCTGGTTCGGCACGGTCCCGTCCTGCAAAAATAGTGGAAAACGCTTCACCTCCTCCACCACCCCCTCTCCTCCCGTTCTTCCCTGCGGTCCTCTTCCTCGCACCACCGCTCCGCTTTTCTGCTTTCCTTCGCGTCCTTCGCCTGCTCTTTGAGATGCTCTTTATGCCCTTCGCGGTCGAGCTCCTTCAGCATCGCCGCATACTCTTTCGGATAGCTTGAGCGCAGCGTATGGACCTGCATCGCATGCGCCCATCCGGTGACGCCGTCCGCAATGGCATTCTCCAGGAATACCAGATCCCGCACGTAGCTCCGGTTGTCCTGCGTCCACTTCAGCTTCTTCACCCTTCCTTTCAGGTACTTCGACCGTATCTTGTAGGCCATGACGACCACCTCCGGGCAGGGAAAAGTGATTCTTATATAAATAAATTATTGAAATATATATTCTTAAAAGAATTTTTGCGTGGCAGGGCGACGGCGTTATTGGAAAGTTCCCGTTCGCTACGCGGAAAAGTGCGCTTTTCCTGAGCCTCGTACCGAGTCCGAGGCGCTCGAGTTAATCGTCCTTCGGACTCGAGTCGAGCTGGAGCCTGGCAGGCATCCTGCTTACGCCGGCACGGAGAACGTGCAGCGTCCTCCTGGGTGTCGTGCCGAGCCCGACACGCACACTGGCCGCCTTGGCGAACTTTCCAATAACGCTCGGCCGACAGAACGTTTAAAAACCGCCCTCACCACCCCCGCCCCATGCAGCAGCTCACCCGGCAGCTGGCAGAAGCATTCCGCAAGCACGGGCTCAGCGACATCCTCGGCCAGGAGCACGTCAAGCGGCAGCTCCAGTCCGCGCTCCTTGCTGGCCACCATGTGATTATAACCGGGCCCCCGGGCGTCGGCAAGACGACCCTCGCAAAGAACGTCGCGAAGATTCTCCCGCCGGTGGAGCTCAACGACTGCCCCTGGCACTGCTCCCCTGCGCAGCCGCAATGCCCATCCTGCAGGGAAAAGAAGCCGAAGACGAGGAAGATCAGCGGCGCCCAGCGCTTCGTCCGCGTCCAGGGCTCCCCCGATCTCACGGCCGAAGACCTCCTCGGCGACATCGACCCCATCAAGGCGCTGAAGTTCGGCCCGTCAAGCCAGGAAGCCTTCACCCCCGGCAAGCTCTTCAGGGCCAACAACGGCATCCTCTTCTTCGATGAGCTCAACCGCGCGCCGGAAAAGCTGCAGAATGCCCTGCTGCAGGTCCTTGAGGAAGGTCGCGCAACCATCGGCAGCTACGATGTCGACCTCCAGGCCAATTTCCTTCTGATTGCGACATTGAACCCCAAAGACACGAGCACCGAGAAGCTCAGCGACGTCCTCCTCGACAGGTTTGATGCCATCCCCATGGGCTACCCCGAAACCGATGCCGTCGAGAGGCAGATCGTCCTCGCCAAGGGCAGGCAGCTTCTCCCATTCCCGGAAGCTCTTCTCGCATTCCTCGTGCTCTTCATCCGCTCCTTGCGTGCGAACAAGGACCTCGAGAAGGTTCCTGGCGTGCGCGCGTCAATCGCGTGGTACGAGCGCGCCCAGACCGCAGCGCTCCTCGCCGGCCGCGGCAATGTCACGATCAGCGACCTGCACGATACGGTTGTTTCCGTCCTCGCCCACCGCATCGAGCTCAAGCCGAGCCTGCGCTACCTCCGCTCGCCTGAAGAGCTCCTTCAGGAGCAGTGGAAAGCGCTCGCAAAGGACTTCACGCGCGCAGCCGCACCATCCGGTGGTGATGGCCTTTGACTCTTCTGCAGCGGGTGAAGCGGTCGAACTGACGGGCAGGCTCGGCCTTACGGAAATCGGCCGGGGGCTGATGCACTCGGTCATCGAAGGCAGGCAGACCAACAATGGCAGGCTGCTCAAGGAGGCCCTCAACCAGGGCTTCGGCGGGTTTGTTCCGGATGATATCTACAGGAACCTCATAACGAATTACCGCAGCGCCGAGCAGCTTTACGGCAGGACATTCGTCAGCCTCCTCTCCGGCTACGACGCGGACTACGTCGGCAGGAACATCCGCATCCCTGAATTCCGGCGCGAGCTTCAGCAGCGCATCGCAGGGAAGCTCAGGGAGCTGCGCGAAACCGGCATGCTGGATGAAAACCACCTCATCACCGAGAAAGGCCTGCAGCTCGCCGCGCTCGTGACCTGCATCGAGGAGCTTGATCTCATCGAGTCGCGCGGCCTCTTCGGGGAGCAGCGCAGCGAGAGGCGCGCCGTCTACGGAAGCAAAGGCGAGACCCGCCCGTTTACCCGCCAGAGCCGCTACCGCGACATCGCGATCCGCCGCAGCGTCAAGAGGGCGGTGAAAAGGGCGCACCGGCAGCTGCTCATGGGGGACCTCGAGGCGCACGAGCGCGTGAGCCATGGGAACATCAACATCATCTACGGCATTGATGCCAGCGGCAGCATGAAAGGTGAGAAGATCGATCTGGCCAAGAAAGCAGGCATCGCGCTCGCCTTCAAGGCCATTGGGCGCAGGGACAAGGTTGGTCTGGTGGTCTTCTCCAAGGAGGTCAAGGAGGGCATCCCCCCGACCGCTGATGTTGGATTGCTGCTCCGCTCCATCATCCGCATCCGTGCCGCGCGCGAGACCGACATCACGGCGCTGCTCGAGAAGGCCGTCGAGCTGTTCCCCCGCAGCGGCAGCACCAACCACCTGATCATCCTGACCGATGCCATGCCCACGGTCGGGAAGCAGCCGGAGGAAGAGACGCTCGAGGCAGCCGCAAAAGCGCGCGCCCATCATATCACCATCAGCGTCGCCGGAATCGATCTGACCGCAAAGGCAGCCAGGCTCGCGCAGAAGCTCGCAGAGATAGGGAACGGCAGGTTTTACCTCGTGAAGAACCTCAGGGAGCTCGACAAGGTGGTGCTGGAGGATTATGGGGCGCTCTGAGGGTGTTCGACAGGTCCAGCGTGGCACGAAGAGAAAACATGCTCTGCTGAAACCCTATGCACTGCCTGCTCGGTGCGAACGAGGCATGCGCCTTTGCTTGCATCGCTCACGGGAACCGATTTCCTTCGGCAGAAGCCGCAAAGGTGCATCGGAAATGGCTGCGAGAAATCGGCCGAGTGAGTTGGCAGTGCCGGGCGTGAGCGGGAGGGTTTCAGCAGAGCCGAGAAACCAAAAACGTTTTTATAGGGGGGGAAAATTCTGCACCATATGAAACTCCTCGCCTTTTCAGATGTTCACGCCGACTTCACCGTCGTGAAGAAGCTCGTCAGCCGCGCGCAGCAGCCTGACATCACCCTGCTCGCCTGCGCCGGCGACTTCACGGTTTTCGGCAGCTTCATGGCCGAAATGCTCGGCAAGTTCGATGCGATCGGCAAGCCGGTCATGCTGATCCCAGGCAACCACGAGGAGCCGGCAAGGCTCCTGCGGGAGCTGAAGGAACATAAGAACATGGTCTGCCTGCACGAGCGGCTCGTGCGCTGGAACGGCATCACGTTCCTCGGCTGGGGCACCGACGGCTTCTCCAGGCATTCCGACGCATTCCGCAGCGTCGCGCGCAGCTGGCGAAGGCACCTCACCAATGAAGATGATACCATTATCCTTGTCACCCACGCCCCGCCGTACAAGACGAAGCTCGACGCGCTCAACGGAGGTTTTGTGGGCAACGCCGACATCCGCAGGGAGATTGAGCGCATCAAGCCGCGTCTGGCGATCAGCGGCCACATCCACGAGAACGCAGGCAAGCAGGACAGGAT
>CAYYLB010000028.1:0-14751 GCA_964472345.1 uncultured Methanosarcinales archaeon | reverse complement strand
TGTGTTGCTCGGGGAAATTTTGCTGCGGCAAAACTTCTCTTAATCCGATACGTTAGGCGTAATTTCCAATTCTCCTTTTCCGTACCTCAAAGTAACCTGAGCACCTGATGGACTTTCCTTCGTTTAGCAGTAAAAACAAAAACGTACCAAATTGCTTCGCAACTCAGTCTAACAGTCGCTAAACGGTTCGCTCACGCTCTCCCAACTTTTTTAGAGGCACACCAGACTACACCCTGCCCTTGCTCTCTCCCATGACGATGCCCTGGCCAATCAGGTGCGCAACGCGGACCGGCTCGGGGATGAAGCTGCGGGTTGCGGTGAGCCGTATGAACTGCCGTGCCTGGCCGCCAGTGCAGCCGGCGTGCTGGATCCACACCTGACCGCTGCCCAGCGTGACCTTCTGCGGCCTGCCTGCGCGCTGCATGAGCCCATATTTCTTTCCCATGCCGAGCTTTTTGAGCGTTGCCCTGATCGCGGTGAAGTCAGGGAAGCGGCGGATGACGGTGATGGTGGGGATGCCGGTGTGCTGTGCGATGGCATGGATGTTCACGACGTTGAAGCCGCCGAAGGCGATGCCGTCGAGCAGAATGGCCTGGAGCTGTGAGCGGAATTTTGACCGGTTGACCATCTCGATGATCTTTATGGTCGCGTCGTCACCGTCACGCCTGACCGTTGTCGTAAGCACCCCATCGAGAAAGCTGCCGCCGCGGAAGAAGACGCCGATGAGCAGCACATCATCCTGCTCCTTGTTGAAGGACGCGTCGTCGATGCCGAGGATGCGGATTTCGGGTTTCATGGGGGTCATCTTCTATAGATAGTGTTGTGGTGGTCGAAATCATCGAAAGAGATCTCGTCTTTTGCCTGGTTGTGCTGGAAAATAAGAACGAAAGAGCCAACATGAACGCGCTTGGAGTCTTTCATGCTGTACCTCAGGTTCTTGTAGTGATTGATGTCAGTGCTCTGCACAATCTCATCCATCTTCTTCAGCAGCTGCTCATGGAGAACGGGGTCTTTTTTGGAGAGCTTTCTCATAACACGTTGGAGATGCTCGCTCACCCGGAACGTACGCATGCTGCATCCTCAGCTTGTGGCTCTCCTCAGTTCCTCGATAGAGCGAAACTTCGCATATTTCCCCTTCCTGATCGTTTCAAGCTTCCGTGCATATTCCGGCCGCAGCTCGGGCTCAAGCAGCTCCTCCTCGAACTTGTGGATGACGAAGTTGACTGCCTGCGACTTGTTCTTGAAGCCGTATTTGCCCTTTACGATCGTGAGGATGCGGTCCTCGTGCTCGTCAAGATGGATCAGTGCCTGTGCCATGGTGCCTCCGAATGTTATTTTTTGTAACTGAATATAACAGATTGTTATTTAAATGTTCTGGCGCAGAAGCTTAAAGCCGAGAACCTATCCCGGCAGACACGTTCGACGAGCCAAGTTCGACGAAGCTAAGAGTGTCGCAACGCCCATGGGGATAAGCTCTAAGTAATTATCCGAACGATGCCATTGTCTGCGTCCACCTCGACCCTGTCGCCGTCCTTGAGCATACTCGTTGCAGTCTTTGTGCCAACGACACATGGCTTCTTCATCTCCCGTGCGACGATTGCCGCGTGGCACGTCATGCCCCCTTCATCGGTGACGATCGCAGCGGCTTTCTGCATCGCGATGACATGCGATGCGTCAGTGGTGGGCGCCACAAGGATTTTTCCCTGCACGAATCGCTGGATGTCTGCCGCACCCATCACTCGCTGCACGATGCCGCGCGCCACGCCGCCGCAGCCAACCGTGCCCCTGAGTTCTTCTGTGCTCTGGACCGCAGGCCGTGGGAGGAACTTGGCACGTGCGCCGTCGCCTGATGTAATCATGATACTGTCACCGCTCACCGAAACAACATATCCTTTCTTTCGCCTGGCGAGTTCTGCTGCGCTGGGAAGCTCTGACGGAAGAAAGAAGCCCATGCCAGAAAAGCCAACACCGGCCCCGGAGCGCTGTGCCAGATCGCGGACGAGCGATGCGGCGAGATAAAAAGCCTGCCGGCGGTATTCGTCACGCTTGTCCTTGACGTAGAGCGCGCTCTGGTAGAAGAGGAGCGCATCACGGTTCCGGAGATTGACGCTCGGCTCGACATCTTCTTTTGGTGAGGCGAATGCATCAACGAACGCGGCGGCATGCTCCCTGCCCCATGGCTCGACGAACAGGTCCTTGCTTCCGATCCACGGGAAGCTCTTTTCGATGTATGCAATTCTTTTTTCCCTTTCCTGCTCCTGCGCGAAGTAGTCTGAGATGAGCACCAGTGCGGTCTTTTTCAGGGGCTTTGAGCAGGAGCCGATGGCAGCACTGATGCGCTCCGGAGGCAGCTCTGCCCGGAGCGCGGCTTCAAACACCTGCGATGCGCGCTCCGCGAAATAGAAGCTCTTCCAGAGGCTGGCGCAGTAAACCGCATAGGCGTCAAAGAGCTGCTGGTACTGCCTTCGCAGTTCGTCGTCTGACATTGCCGGTGATACACCCATCATTCGGGCGAACGTGATGAATGCCTCCCCATCAGCCTCGAACGCGCCCACCTGCTGCAGGATCTCCGGTGCGCTCATCGAGTCCGGGAATGCAGCGAGCAGCCGCTCCCTGATGGCAGGCTTCGAGAATGAGGAGAACCATCCGCTGCGCCCTTCGCCGCGGGCCTCGATGCTGATGCCGATCTCCTTCGCCCAGCTGCGGAGGCCGGTGAGCGCTGCGGTGCCGTAGAAGAGGCTGTACTCACGGTCCCAGTGGTGCTCGTAGCCGTTCATGACGCTCAGTCCCATTCACCCCGTCTCCTCCTGGCGGGCTCTGCCGCCAACTCCTGCAGGTGCAGCATTCCCTTTTCGCATCACCAGCATTGGTCGGGTTTACCGTCCGTGTACCGGAAGATATAAATAGGTAATGTAATTACCTGTATATACGGCCGTATGGTAACGAGCGACGACCTCGTCATGACCAAGCACGCACAGGGCGAGGCCATGGATGACGGGATTTCGCGGGTCGAAATCGCAGAAGCGATAAGCCGCGGGCCGCGCATTCCCGAGGGAGGCCATTTCGTCACCGTCTACCGGCACTTCACCGTCGCGTATGAAATGCTGGCGGACGGAAGATACAAGGTCATCACTGTCCACCTGGGCCGGCCGCGAGGATGGAAAAGAAAATGAGATGCACCGCCTGCAACATGGGGAAGTACGAGAAGAAAGATGTGCCCTACGCCTTCTTAGGCGAGCCCATCGGCACCTTTGACGCCCTCGTCTGCAATCATTGCGGCGAGACGCTCTTTGAGGCTGCGGCATCGCAAAAGATCGAGGAAGAAGTGAAGAAGCGCGGGCTCTGGGGCCTCCGGGCACGCACGAGAGTGTCCGCCGTCGGCAATGCGCTCGATGTCCGCATCCCCAAGGCACTCGCGACGTTCCTGTCCCTCAAGAAAGGGAAAGAGGTCATCCTCGAGCCGCTCGACAGGAACCGGCTGCAGATTGTTGTGGAGTGAGTGCGTGCGTTTGTCGTCGCCTGCAGTCTTCATTCCTTGAGCTCAATCTCATCCACCACCCCGTCGCTGTCAAGGTCAACCCCTTCAATGACCTTTGCCTGGACGCTCCCGTTGTGCCGGTTGCCTGCGCTGATTTCGCTGAAGTGCCTGATGAAGGCGATGATGCATGCGCGGGTGCCCGCATGGCGCCTGCCGGCAACGAGCAGGATTTTGCTTGCAGAGGCAAACGGGCTCTCGGCTTTCACGATCATGCCGATCTCGTCGCTGAAGTACTCCTCTCCGGAAACCATGCTGATGATTGACTTGGGAGTGAAGCGGACGGGGAGCGCATCGTTGACCTTTCCAGCGACAGTGTTCACGATGGGGCCGCCGATGATGATCAGGTTCTGCTTCAGCTCCTCATCGCGCATCTCGGTGTCAAGGCGCACGTTCAGCCCCGGAATGTAGTTCAGGAAGGTGCCGAGGAAGAGCGCAAGGTCCATTCCATAATAGCCGTCGCGGCTCCGCGCCTTCTCGGGGCCGTGTGGATCCGGGCTTCCCACGACAATCAGCGCCTTCAGCTCGCCGTCCTGCACGAATGGCTCAAGATAGGAGCTTTCGTTGGCGAACGATGCCTTCTGCGCCGTCGGCTGGAACTCCCTGAAGCGGACACTGAAGCTCGGCTGGCTCAGTGCATAATAGCGCGCGCTGGCGCCCTGCCGCATCTCGGCCCGTGCAATGTGGATGATGCCTCCCTTCTCAAGCCTGCGGATGTGATAGTAGACTTTCTGCTCGTGCACGTGGAGCTGCCGCGCAAGTTCCTTCGGATAGCTTGGTATGTCTGCAAGCCGCTTCAGGATGCGCTGGGCGAGCAGGGAGCTTGCGCTTTTCAGTTGCTGCGGCGTCAGCTCCTTGCACGGCAGGCTTAATGTTTCATTCCGCTGGCGCCTGATGAGGTACATAGTATGATATTATTTTTACTAGTAGTAATATATTTTTAGTAAGGCTTATATATAAATGTTTGTCCCGTGCGGCGGATGTGCGGCATCATGGGCTCTGTTGGACGGAGAACGGCGGCGCCGCTGCTCCTGCGCGGCATCAAGCGGCTTGAGTACCGCGGGTACGACTCGGTCGGCATGGCGACGCTCCACGACGGGATCATCGCCGTAAAAAAGGACATCGGCGATGTGGGCGAGGCTGACAAGAAGCTGCATTTTCTGGACCTGCCGGGCACCATTGGTATCTGCCATACCCGCTGGTCGACGCACGGCGGCGTGACGCAGGCGAATGCCCATCCCCACCTTTCCTGCGGAGGGAAGGTCGCTGCGGTCCATAACGGAATCATTGAGAACTATGAGGCATTGCGGAAGAAACTTGAGCAGGAAGGGTGCGTGTTTATCAGCCAGACGGACACGGAAGTCATACCCCACTATGTTGAAAGGAAGCTCGCCGCGGGGAAGGAGATGCACCAGGCGCTCGCTGAGCTCATGCGCGATGCCCAAGGGACTTTCGCGATCCTTCTTCTTGTCGCAGGGGATGACAAGCTGTATGCGCTGCGCCGCGATTCGCCGCTCGTGCTCGGCATCGGCCAGGGGGAGTACTATGTCGCCTCTGACATCTATGCGTTTTCCGAGTTGACGGACAGGGCCATCTTCTTTGAGAACGACGAGGCTGCCATCGTGGATGCACAGGGCTACCTGTTCCTTGATGCAAAGGAAAACCTGATCGGAAAAAAGCCAATGCGGTTTGAGTGGCATGAGCCCGCCGAGGAGAAGAAGTACGATCACTTCATGCTCAAGGAAATCATGGAAGAGCCTGCGGCGGTGCGGAGGCTGCTCCTTTCGCTCGATACTGAGCAAAAGGAACCTTTTGAAAAACTGGTGGCCATGATCAAACATGCACATAAGGTGGTGTTTGTCGCCGCAGGAACAAGCTATCATGCAACATTGCTGGGAACGTACTACCTGCACAAGTGCGGCGTCGAGGCGCAGACGCTCATCGCGTCGGAATTCGAGCATTTCGCTGCACTCGACGCTGAGTCGCTTGTGATTGCATTTTCTCAATCAGGGGAGACGATGGACGTTATCGATGCGCTGAAATACGCGAAACAAAAAGGGGCAAAGATAGCGGCGGTCGTCAATGTGCCGTACAGCACTATCCAGCGCATGGCGGATCTGTCGCTCAATATTCTTGCGGGGCAGGAAGTGTGTGTTGCGGCGACGAAGTCGTTTGTGAACCAGGTCACGCTGCTGCTGAAGGTTGCGGAGCGGTTCGGCTTTGCGGTTGCGCTCAGTGAGCTGCCGGAGAAGATCGCGGCGGTGTTTGAGCAGCTGCCGGCGATCCAGCGCATCGCACGGGAGACTGCACCCCACCGTGATGTGTATGTGATCGGCCGCGGCCTGAGCTATCCGGTGGCGCGCGAGATCGCGCTCAAGATCAAGGAGATTTCCTACATCCACGCCGAAGGGATGATGGGCGGCGAGCTGAAGCATGGGACGATCGCGCTCATCGAGCAGGGGACGCCGGTGATAGGGCTGGTGAGCAACCATGACACAGCGATGCTGTCCAACATCAAGGAAGTCGAGGCGCGGGGGGCGCACGTGATCACCATCGGCAGCGAAACGGGGGATTTTATCGTGCCAACAACGAATGACGGGACGTTTGGGATTTTGGCGACAGTTGTGGGGCAGCTGCTGGCGTATTACCTGGCGAAGGAGAAGGGGCTGCCGATCGACAAGCCGAGAAACCTGGCCAAATCGGTGACTGTCAGATGATCCATGCCCTTATTTTCGACAAAGACGGCATCGTGGTAGACACTCCCCGCATCCAATGGGAAGCCAACAAAAAATGCCTGGCCGAAGCCGGATTAACTATGGCTAAAGAAGATTTTGAGATTATTCTCGGCCGTCACCCTGCTGATTTCATCCCCTTGCTTGAAAAAAAATATAATAGAACTATAAAGATTGACAGCCGGCACTTCAACGAGCTTTACTTCAACACCATCAAGCTCGTTTTTCCTTATATGCGGGATTTTATTCTTGATCTCAAAAAACGCGGCCTAAAGATCGGCTTGACCACTGCCGCTAATATTCGTGACACTGAATTTATCTTAGAAAAATTCCACCTAACTCTTTTGTTTGATGCTATCGTTACGTTTGAAGAATACCAAAAGCGCAAGCCGGATCCAGAAGGCTATATCCTAACAGCCAAAAAGCTTAAATTGCCAGCACAAAACTGCCTTGTCTTTGAAGACACTGCCTTGGGCATGCTGGCAGCTAAAAAATCCGGCATGAAAGTTGTGGTCGTTCCTACAATTTATTCCAAAAACCAGGACTTCTCCCAAGCTGACCATGTTATCAGCAATCTAAAAGAATTCAAGATGGAGTGGTTGAAATGAAAAAGAAAATAATATCTACTGACTGGCATTTCTGGCATTTACGAAAGAGAAGTCCATTAGTCTTGTATTTCTATTACAAAGCTCCGAATTACACAGCGTTGAATGATTTCAAATATTATATTAAAACTAATGGTTCGGCAGTTGATCATATTCTTACAAAGAGATCAGAACTTGGATTATTGAGAATAAAACTTTGGGAAAAATTACGACAACAACCAGATTTTGTCCTAAAGCATCTCAATAATGCATACCAACAATACAAGAAAGACCAAAAATATCTAAAAAAAATTGAAAAAACACATTATTCAACGCTTGACAACAATGCGATCGCTAAATTATATCAAGAATATGTTAAAACCATTGTAGAAAATTATGGTCCATTTATTTATGTACCATTATGCATTGAACCGTTGATGGAAGAAGAAACAAAAAACATTCTAAAAAAATATTTTGCAAATACCTGGAATGATTATTTTAACCACATCATGACGCCAGTTAAATTAGGAGTCCAATTAGAAGAACGAAAATCATTGGTAAAAATAGCTATTAAACAAAAACTGAATCAAAATATAGACCAGGATATAAAAGAACATGTTAAAGCTTTTTCATTCTTAAAAGAGAAGGGCATGTTCATGAATTTTTATGATGAAGATTATTATCAAAAACGATTACAACAAATAGAAAATCCAGAGCAAGAACTAAAAAAATTAGAAGAGGAAGAACAAAAACGAAAACAGGTTTTAGAACAAATCGTAAAAAAAATTATTCCTCAGGATCAAGACATAATAAGAACTGTAAATGAATCTATTTATTTCAGAAGCTGGCGTGTTGAACATATTGAACAAACATCTTATTATGTACAAAACATGTTCAAAGAAATCGCAAAAAGATTGGAGCTTCAGGATAAAAGAGAGGTGGTATGGTTATTACCTGATGAAATAACAAGATTTTTAACAACAAAACAAAAAGCAAGTAAAACAATGATAGAACAACGAAAACATGCATTTGTTTATCTTACACAGGAAGATAGCGAGGATATTGTTTTACAAGGAAAAGAAGCTATTGATTTTTTCAAGAAAATAAACATACATAAACACAAAGGAAATGATATTAAAGGAACTCCTGCCTATCTTGGAAAAGTAACAGGAACAGTCATAGTTATTCATAACAAAGAAGACTATAAAAACATCAAAAATGGAGAAATTCTCGTAATTCATGCAACATCCCCCGATATTGTTCCTTATTTAACCAATATTAAAGCAATAATCACTGAAGAAGGAGGTATTTTAAGCCATGCTGCAGTGATAAGCAGAGAAATGAAAATTCCAGCTATCAATGGCACAGGAAATTGCACCAAGATACTAAAAACTGGTGAAGTAGTTGAGGTTGATGCCCACAAAGGCATCGTGAGGAAATTGAACTGAGGGTTACGGTGAGATGAACATCAACGAACTTGAATCGGCAGAATGGGTAACCATCTGGGCCGGAAATTGGAGTTTTCTCACCTGTTCTCATTTCGGCGAGCAATATACAAAAACGCTTAGGGTAGAAGGGGCCCGATTTGTGAAGCATGCAGTCTTCATCGTCCACGAAGCGAAAAGCTCTGCATTTCTCCCATTGAAGGAGAAAGAGGCATTTGGAAGGCATATCGCATCGGTTGTACGCAAAAGCCCTGACGAAAAAATAAGAGATTTGTGTAAATCTTTTAAGAAAGAAGCCGACAAGATTCTTGCGTTTATAAAAAGATATGAAACTGCGGATATCAGTCTTGATATTTATACAAAATTCTGGCAGCACGTTGACGACTACTACATACCCCACATCACCTGCAAATATGTTGTCGACTACCTTGATAAAGAGCTCCTTGAGAAGCATCTGGGGGCGCTCCAAGAAGCTCGCGTGTACGCAGAATCGGTCTTTAAAAGAACAGAAGATTTTATGGCTGGACTTGCTCGAGCCATTGGCAAGAAAACGGCCTCTACAAGCGAGAATGTTTTGTGCATGACCAAAGAAGAGATGATTGATTACCTCGCAGATGGGCGTTTACCCAACAAGAGCTTATTGGAACAAAGGTACAACGACGCTGCCTTTGTTTTCAAAGATGGGGATTACAGCCTTTTTATAGGTAAAGATGTGCTCCCTATCGAGGAGGCAGTCGCTCGCCCGTTAGAAAGCAACGAGCTGAAAGGTCAGACAGCTTACCCGGGAAAAGCACGGGGGATTGCCCGAGTAATCTCTGATCCTGAGCACGCAGAGACGTTTATCAAAGGTGATATCCTTGTTTCCGGCATGACGCGTCCTGAGTTTGTTCCCCTCATGGAAAAAGCTGCCGCTATTGTGACTGACGCGGGAGGTATCCTCTGCCACGCAGCCATCGTTGCACGCGAGCTCGGCAAGCCGTGCGTGATTGGGACGAAGATAGCGACGAAAGTGCTGAAGGATGGCGATATTGTTGAAGTTGACGCCAATAAAGGCATCGTGAGGAAACTATCATGAAAAAATTCGTCGTCATCGGCGGCGGGACGGGCAGCTACACGGTGCTGCGCGGCCTGAAGAAGCATGACGTCGCCATCACCGCGGTCGTCAGCATGTTCGATTCCGGCGGCTCAACGGGCATGCTGCGCGATGAGTTCGGCATCCTTCCACCTGGTGATGTCCGGCGGTGCCTTGTCGCGCTCGCGGAGGAGAACGGAAGGAATGTGCTGCGCGAGCTGTTCAGCTACCGCTTTGATGCGGAATGCTCGCTGAAGGGGCACAGCTTCGGCAACCTGTTCCTGACAGCGCTGACGCGCATCACCGGCAGCGAGGTGGAGGCGATCCGGCAGGCGTCCAAGGTGCTGAAGATCAAAGGCAAGGTGCTCCCCGTCTCGGTTGACCATGCGCACCTCTGCGCGGAGCTTGAAGATGGCCAGATCGTCCGCGGCGAGACGAACATCGACGTGCCGAAGCACGATGGCAGCCTGCGCATCACGCGTGTCTTTCTCGAGCCGGAAGCTGCAGTCTATGAAGCGACGAGGCGTGCCATCGAGCAGGCTGACATTCTGGTCATTGGTCCGGGAGACCTGTACACCTCAATCATCCCCAACCTGCTTGTCAAGGGCGTGCCGGAAGCCATCCAGAAGAGCCATGCAAAAAAGGTGTATGTCTGCAACCTGATGACAAAATGGGGCGAGACGAACGGCTTTGCGGTTTCTGATCATGCCAGGGAAATCCTGCGGTACAGCGGCCTGCTGATGCTTGACACAATCATCTGCAACGGGAAGCAGGCGGACGCGGCATTGCTGCGGAAGTATGCACAGGAGAATGCGTATCCGGTGCAGCCCGATGCCGCTGCGGAAAAGCTCGCGAAGCGCATCATCGCAGAGGAGCTGGTGCGGGAGCCTGAGCTGATCCGGCACGATTCAGAGAAGCTGGCGGAGATTCTGGTGGGACTATGACCACTGTCCGGCTCGTCATCTTCGACCTTGACGACACCCTGTACGACCGCTGGGGGCAGCTGGACGAAACATACCGGAACCTGCCGAACATCACGCTGTTTCCTGATGCGCTGCAGGTACTCAACGCCATCAAGGTTCCGAAGGTGCTCATCAGCAAAGGCGAGCCGGGCATCCAGCAACAAAAGGTTGACGTCCTCGGCATCCGCCCCTATTTTGAGGAGATCTGCGTCTGTGCGAGCCCTGAGGAGAAGCAGGCACTGTTCAAGCGGCTGATGGACAACTATCACATCACCGATCCAAAAGACATTGTGGTCATCGGCGACCGGCTCGACTCTGAAATCCGCGCCGGCAAGATGCTCGGCTTCACCACCATACGGCTGCTGCACGGCAAGTACAAAGATTTAAAACCGAAAGACGCGTTTGAGGTTCCGGATTACACCATCAAAACGCTCCGTGAGGTGCTGGAGATTATCCGCGCATGATGCAGGCCGTCATTCTTGCCGCAGGGAAAGGAACGCGCTGTGAGCCGCTGACACTGACGCGGCCGAAGGTGCTGCTCAGGGTTGCGAACACTACGCTGCTCGAGCACAACCTTCGGCAGCTGCAAGGCATCGCTGACCAGGTGATTATTGTTATTGGCTACCGCGGCGAGATGGTCAGGAAGCTGCTGGGCATGAACTTCGGGAAGATCAAACTGACCTATGTCGAGCAGCCGGAGCAAAAAGGCTCTGGTGATGCATTGATGCGGTGCAAGCCGCTGCTCCGTGAGCGTTTTCTGGTGCTCAACGGGGACGATCTGTATGCGCGCGAGGACATCGAGCGCTGCCTGAGGTTTCCGCTCTGCGTCATGGCACAGGAAGTGCCGGATCCGGAAAAGTGGGGCATCCTCGAGGTTCGGAAGGGCCTGCTCACCGGATTCACGGAAAAGCCGAAAAAAGCAGCGTCACGGCTGGCAAGCACCGGCCTTTACCTCCTTGATGCAAGCATCTTCCAGGAGAAGCTGAAAAAAAGCCCGCGCGGCGAGTATGAGGCGACTGATCATCTCCAGGCATTGCTCAAGCGGGGGAAACAGATCCGGTGCGAGGCCGTGCGGGGCTCCTGGATTCCCGTCGGCTACCCGTGGCACATCCTCGAGGCGAATGCGTTCCTCCTCCGACGCATCACCCCACAGGTGAAGGGAACGGTTGAGCGCAATGCCGCAGTCACCGGAACGCTGCAGCTCGGTGCGGGAAGCGTCGTCAAGGGCGGGACGCGCATCGAAGGCAACGTGCTCATCGGAAAGGGCTGCATCATCGGACCGAACGCGTACCTCCGCGGGCCGGTGAGCATCGGGGACGGGTGCAGGATCGGCAATGCAGTCGAAATCAAGAACAGCGTGATATTCGATAACAGCTCCGTTCCTCATCTCAGTTATGTCGGTGATTCAGTGATCGGCGGCGGCGTGAACCTTGGCGCGGGCACGATCACGGCAAACCTGCGCTTCGACCACGGCGACATCAAGATGAACATCAACAAGGAGCGCGCCAGCAGCGGCCAGAAGAAGCTGGGAGCAATCATCGGCGACGGGGTGCAGACCGGCATCAACGTGAGCATCATGCCCGGCGTCAGGATCTGGCCCAACGCCTGCATCGCGCCGCATGCGCTCGTCGAACGGGATGTGGTGAACTAGATGATGGAAAGCAGGCTCTATCTGGTGACGGACCGGTTTGCGGTGGGAGGGAAGAGCCTCCTCAAGCTCGTCAAGCAGGCGCTCGACGCAGGCGTACGGATTGTGCAGTACCGGGAGAAGCCGGAGAAGGATCGGAAATATGAATACTACGAATCGATGGCGCAAGCTGTACAGATGCTCTGCAGGAAATATGATGATGCGTTGTTTATCGTGAATGATGATATTATGCTTGCACGGAAACTCAATGCAGATGGAGTCCACCTCGGCCAGGAGGATAAGGGTTGCGCTGAAGCGCGTCCATTGCTCAGCGCAGGCACGATCATCGGCGTCTCCGTCTCGTCGGTTGATGAGGCAATTGCTGCGCAAGAGGCGGAAGCGGACTATGTCAGTGTCGGTCCTATCTTCAAGACCTCAACAAAGCGCGATGCAGGCAAGCCTGTCGGGGTTGGACTCGTCGCAGAAATCAGGAGAGCAGTCAATGTTCCCGTCGTAGCTATCGGCGGCATCAACGAGCAGAACATCCGCGATGTCGTCGCTGCGGGAGCTGATTACATTGCCATGGTTTCCGGCATCCTTGCACGGCCTGATATCGGGGCAGCTGTCGACTGTTATCATTCGCTTATGAATTCATCCGTCAATGGCCAGCTCCGCCGTTCAATCGGGAGGCGAGCGTACGCTGCGGCGCTTTCGGAATCCACCTAAAAAATGAAACTCAGAGTCAAGGACAATGAAAACTTCCCTGTTTTCAAGCCCTTGACGGTTACCGGTGATTCACTATGAGACTAACCGTCAAGGACATGGACATCGCCACCGGCGGCATCTTTGTGGCCATCATGCATCAGGACGATGCTGCGCAGCTTGATCTGCATCCGGAGGACCGCATCAAGGTGAGCTGGGCGCGCAGGAGCGTTGTGGCGGTGCTTGACATTTCGGAGAGCACGCGGGCAGTGCCGCGGGGCTCCGTCGGCCTTTTTGAAGAGGTGCTCGCTGCGCTCGGCGTCCGCGGTGGCGAGCATGTCGGCATCGAGCTTGCGGCAAAGCCGGAATCCGTGAGCTCGATTCGCGACAAGCTGCACGGGAAGCGGCTCAGCCGCGGTGAGCTGTACCGCATCGTCGATGATATCGTGCATGACCGGCTGACTGCGGTCGAGAAAACCTATTTTGTTTCTGCGACGTACGCTGTGGGGCTGCGAATGGATGAAATCGTGCACCTGACACGGGCGATCGTCGGCACCGGACAGCGGCTTTCCTTCCGCGGGAAAGTGTTCGACAAGCACAGCATCGGCGGCGTGCCGGGCAACCGGACGACAATGCTGATCGTGCCCATCGTTGCCGCTGCCGGACTGCTCATGCCCAAGACGAGCTCGCGCGCCATCACCAGCCCGGCGGGAACTGCAGACACGATGGAAGTGCTGGCGAATGTGCAGCTCAGCATACCGCAGCTGAAGCGCGTGGTGAAAAAGACGAACGCGTGCATCGCATGGGGCGGGGCGCTCAAGCTTGCGCCGGCAGACGACAAGATCATCGCCGTCGAGCATCCGCTCTCGCTCGACGTGGAAGGGCAGATGCTTGCGAGCGTCATGGCCAAGAAGGCGAGCGTCGGCGCGACGGACGTGCTGATTGACATCCCCTGCGGCCCGCAGAGCAAGTGCAAGACTGTGAAGCATGCTGCGCATCTCACGCGGCAGTTCCACCTGCTTGCGAGGAAACTGGGCATCCGGAGCCGAGTCATCGTCACGGACGGCAGCGGGCCCATCGGCCGCGGGATCGGGCCGGTGCTCGAGGCGCGCGACGTGCTGTGGGTGCTGCAGAATGATGAGCAAGCTCCCCCCGATCTGCGCGAGAAGGCGCTGCGCATGGCCGGCATGCTCCTTGGAATGGGAGGAATCAACCAAGGGCATCGCACGGCGCGCGAGCTGCTTGAGAGCGGCGCAGCCTGGAGGAAGATGCAGCAGATCATCCGGGCGCAGGGCGAGCAGGAGAAGCGCTTTTCCGTCGGTGAATATCATCATGAGGTGCGGAGCACGCGGGGCGGCAGGGTGCGGGCAATCAACAACACCATAATCAACAAACTTGCGCGTGCAGCAGGGGCGCCGCTCGACAAGGGCGCCGGATTTTTCCTCGACAAAAGTGCTGGTGACCGGGTCCGGAAGGGGGAGACGCTGTTCACGCTGTTCGCGGAGAATGAAGCGAAGCTTGCGTTTGCGCGGGAGCTGCTGAAAAAGCAGCAGGTGTATGAGGTGCGCTGAGATGGGCTGCGCGCTGTGTGCTGCGCCGATCAGCCGGTTTTCCTGCAAAACACCAAAAAGCCGGTGTGCGCGAGCATGCGGTTGTAGGGGCGCACCTTCCTGCCGTCAATCTCCCATTTGCGCTCGAGCACCTCCTTGGTCTTGAGGTACTGCATGCCGGGTGACTGCTTCACGGCCTCGACGAGCTGCGCTGCCTGGGTTATGGAGGGGTTGTAGGTGACGAGGAAGCCGCCGGGCTTGAGCGCCATGGCCGCGTGCGCAAGCACGTTCCATGGCTCTGGCAGGTCGAGGGTAATCAGATCGAGGTTCTTCTCGTCAATGCCCTGGGAAACGTCCTTGTTCCTGATGGTGATATTTTTCATGCCGAGGAAACGCTTGTTTGACTCCAGCAGTTTGGCAAAGTCGCTGCGCAGCTCATAGGTTGTCACTTTCCTGCAGAGGTGGGCGAGGAAGAATGCGAGCGCGCCGGAGCCGCCGCCTGCGTCAAGCACCACACTTCCTTTGCCGATGCCGGTCTCCGC
>CAYYLB010000027.1:0-15870 GCA_964472345.1 uncultured Methanosarcinales archaeon | reverse complement strand
CACAGCCCCCGCGAGATAGTAAGCTTTATAAAGGGGGTGCTGTATGATGGTGGCTCTATGCCGCTCACGTGTCTTTCTACGATCGCAAAACGACGTAGAAGGAGCTTTGCCCTGGTAGTGTAGTGGCCTATCATGAAGCCCTGTCGTGCACGCACAGCAAGGCTTCGACCCGGGTTCAACATCGGATGCGCGGCGGTTGTGCATCGACCGTCGGCATTTCACTGAAAATCCCGGCCAGGGCGCTTTCCACGCTCACGGGCCGGTAGCTCAGCTTGGTAGAGTACTGGACTTTTACGCCCAGTGCAAAGCGATCCAGGTGTCGCGGGTTCGAAACGGTCTGCCGGCGAATGTCCCGTCCGGCCCGTCATACTCATCGGATGAGCACCGTCAAGGGGGTTTCGCGCAGGTATGGGATTTAAAGTAACGGAACACATGCTGGTGCCTGAACAGCGCAAGCTCAGCAGGGAAGAGAAGGCTGCGCTCCTCGCAAAATACTGCATCACCGACAAAGAACTGCCAAAAATCCTGAAAAGCGATCCCGCCGTCCGCCCCATGAACGTCGAAGCGGGCGATGTGGTCAAGATCATCAGGAAGAGCGCGACTGCCGGCAAGGCAGTGTATTACCGGGTGGTCATCCGTGGATAGGAGCATTCTCGTCAGGAAGTACTTTGAAGAGCACAAGTTTGTCGAGAGCAGCATCCAGTCCTTCAACACGTTCATCGAGCGGGGAATGCAGGAAGTGGTCGACGAGAACAAGGAGGCAGAGCCCGCAATCATCCCCCACAACATCGAGCGGTTCGTCATCAAGTTCGGCAAGATATGGGTAGGCAAGCCTGAGATCACGGAAGCGGACGGCAGCAAGCGCAACATCTATCCGGTCGAGGCGCGCCTGCGCAAGATCTCCTACTCGGCGCCCATCTTCCTCGAGATTTCCGCGTATGTGAATGATGTCCAGCGCGAGAGCTTCACCGCGCAGATCGGGAAGATGCCCATCATGCTGAAGAGCAAATACTGCCATCTTGCGGGGCTTGGCCGCGACGAGCTCGTGAAGCACGGCGAGGACCCCGACGAGCCCGGCGGCTCTTTCATCATCAATGGCACGGAAAAGGTGCTGATTACCGTCGAGGACCTTGCGCCGAACACCTTCACCGTCGACCGGGAGGCGAATGGCACGCTGACCGGGAAGATCTTCTCGGAGCGTGGGTCGTACAAGATTCCGCATACGCTCGAGCGGAAGAAAGATGGCATCATGTATCTCACGTTTACGCGGGTGAAAAAAGTCTCCCTCGTGCTGATCCTCAAGGCGCTCGGCCTCGTGAAGGATGAGGACATCGTCAAGGCCGTTTCGCGCGACGAGCAGTATCCCGGGGTGCTCGTGAACCTGTACGAGTTTGTCGAAGTCAAGAGCAGGGAAGACGCGCTCGATGAGGTCGCGAAGCAGATCGGGATCACGCAGGCGCGCGATGTCCGGCTGGAGCGGGTGCGGGAGATCCTCCAGAAGTACCTGCTGCCCCACCTTGGCGTGAGCGATGACGACCTGCTCGGCAAGGCGCACAACCTCTGCAAGATGTGGAAGAGGTACCTCGAAGTGGAGCGCGGCGTGCTGGCTCCCGACGACAAGGACCACTACGGGAACAAGAAGCTGAAGCAGTCCGGCGACCTGCTGATGGACCTGTTTGCGGTGAACTTCAAGGTGCTTGTCGGCGACCTGCTCTACAATTTCCAGCGCATCATCAAGCGCGGCAAGCTTCCGAGCATCCGGGTGATCATCCGCGAGAAACTGCTCACGTCGCGCATCTATTCGTCCATGGCGACGGGAAGCTGGGTCGGCGGCCGCAAGGGCATCAGCCAGCGCATGCAGCGCCTCAATTATCTCGAGGCGCTGTCGCACCTGCAGCGCATCGTCTCGCCCCTGAGCGCGAGCCAGGAGAACTTCGATGCGCGCGCATTGCACAGCACCCACCTCGGGCGCCTGTGCCCGATCGAGACGCCGGAAGGGACGAACATCGGATTGCGCAAGAACCTTGCGCTGCTGTGCACGATTTCCCACGAATCAAGCGAGCAGGAAGTGCTGTCGCTGCTGAAAAAATACGGGCTGGAGACGGTCCCATGAGCGAAGTCTACGTCAACAACAAGTTCGTCGGGTTCGTCGAAAACGGGCAGGGATTCGTCGAGCACATCCGCGATGAGTTCCGGAAGAGGCACTCCGCGCACAATGTCAACCTCTCCTACCACCGGGAAGCGGATGCCGTGCGGGTGGATTGCAGCCGCGGGCGGGCGCGGCGGCCGTTGGTTGTCGTGAAGGAAGGCAAGCCGCTCCTCACTGAGCAGCATCTCAGGCAGCTCGAGCAGAATGCATTGACCTGGTCGGATCTCGTCGAGCAGGGCATCATCGAATACCTTGATGCGTCGGAAGAGGAGAATTCGCTCATCGCCTGGGACGACACGCAGCTCACCCCTGAGCATACCCACCTCGAAGTGGTGCCGTATGCGCTGCTCGGCATCACGACGGCGCTCGTCCCCTACGGAAATTTCAACCAAAGTACGCGCCTGAATGCCGGCAGCAAGAACCAGAAGCACGCTCTCGGCATCTACGCGGCGAATTTCCACGTCCGCATGGATATGGACGTCAACCTTCTCCATTATCCGCAGAAGCCGGTCGTCAGGACGATGGTGAATGACATCGCAGGCTACGAAAAGCATCCTGCGGGGCAGAATATGGTCGTCGCGATCATGAGCTACGAAGGCTACAACATGGAAGATGCGGTGATCCTGAACAAGGCGAGCGTTGAGCGGGGCATGGCGCGGAGCACGTATTACCGCCCGGCGATCGCGGAAGAGCTGCGCTACAGCGGCGGCCTCGTGGACGAGATCATCGTGCCGGACAAGGACGTGAAGGGCTACCGCACCGAGCAGGAGTACCGGCTGCTTGAGCCTGATGGGATCATCTTCCCGGAAGCGGTGATGGGAGAAGGAGACGTCGTGATCGGCAGGACAAGCCCGCCGCGGTTCCTGAGCGCGCTGGACGAGTACAACCTCTCCTCATCGACACGGAGGGAAAGCTCCATCGCGCTCAAGCATGGGGAGCAGGGGGTTGTTGATTTCGTGCTGGTAACGGAAAATGAGGAGGGCAACAAGCTCGTGCAGGTCAAGCTGCGCGACCAGCGCATCCCGGAAATCGGGGACAAGTTCACGAGCCGGCATGGGCAGAAGGGCGTGGTCGGGCTGATCGTTCCGCAGTCCGACATCCCTTTCAGCGCGACCGGCATTATCCCGGATCTGATCTTCTCGCCCCATGGCATCCCCAGCCGCATGACCGTGAGCCACCTGATAGAGCTCGTTGCCGGCAAGGCCGGCGCGCTCGCAGGCCGCTATGTGGATGGCACGACATTCGCCGCGGAGCCGGAGGCAAAGCTGCGTGCGGAGCTGCTTGCGCTGGGGTTCCGCGACGACGGCACGGAGACATTTTACCATGCGCATACGGGCGAGAAGATGCAGGCGCGCATCTTTGTCGGCGACATGTATTACCTGAAGCTGAAGCATATGGTCGCGAACAAGATCCACTCGCGTGCGCGAGGCCCGATCCAGCTGCTCACAAGGCAGCCGACGGAAGGGCGCGCGAAAGAAGGCGGCCTGCGCCTTGGGGAGATGGAGAAGGACACCTTTGTCGCGCACGGCGCCGCGCTGCTGCTGAAGGAGCGCTTCGATGCCGACAGGACGGTGGTTCCGGTGTGCGAGCAGTGCGGCCTTATTGCGGTGCGCGATGAGTTCAGGAACAAGGTCTCGTGCAGCATGTGCGGCGAGGACACGGACGTGAGCTACGTTGAGATGAGCTATGCGTTCAAGCTGCTGCTCGATGAGCTCAAGAGCCTCGCGCTGTACCCGAAGCTCAGGCTCCGGAACAAGTTTGAGGAGTGACAATGGCAGAAGAACTGGTCTACAAGCAGGTCGGGCAGCTCGTCTTTGGGCTGCTGGGCCCACAGCATATCCAGAAGATGGCTGCGGTGAAGATCGTGACGCCGGAGCTGTATGACAAGGAAGGCTACCCCGTTGACGGCGGCCTGATGGACGTGCGGCTGGGCGTGATCGATCCGGGACTGCGGTGCAAGACATGCGGCGGCAGGATCAAGGAATGCACGGGCCATTTCGGCTACATCGAGCTTGCACGTCCTGTCATCCACTATAAATTTGTCAAGATCATCCTTGACCTGCTGCGCTCCACCTGCAAGAGCTGCGGCCATATCCTGATCCCCGAGAAGAACATCGCGCGCTACAAGGCGGTGCTGGACCAGGCGGAACGCGAGGAAGGGCTCGAGGCGCGCCGCGACAGGATCCAGGCCATCATCAGGAAGCTCAAGAGCCGGAAGAAATGCCTTGCGTGCAAAACCGGCCAGAACAAGATCATCCTCGAGAAGCCCACCACATTTTCCGAGGACGAGACAAAGCTCAGCCCCATCGAGGTCCGGGCGCGCCTTGAGCGCATTCCCGACGAGCATCTGGAGCTGTTCGGGATGAATCCTGCGTACGCACGGCCTGAGTGGATGGTGCTCACAGTGATGCCCATCCCGCCCGTGACGATCCGGCCGAGCATCACGCTCGAAAGCGGCGAGCGCAGCGAAGATGACCTGACCCACAAGCTCGGCGACGTGGTGCGCATCAACCAGCGCCTGTTCGAGAACATCAACGCAGGCGCGCCGGAAGTCATCATCGAAGACCTCTGGGATCTGCTGCAGTACCACGTGACGACATTTTTTGACAATGAAGTCGCGCAGGTTCCGCCGGCGCGGCACCGCGGGGGGCAGCCGCTCAAGACGATCACGGCGCGCATCAAGAGCAAGGAAGGGAGGATCCGCTACAACCTTGCGGGCAAGCGGACGAACTTCTCGGCACGAACGGTGATCTCGCCCGATCCGATGCTGAAGCTGAACGAAGTCGGCGTCCCTCAGGAGATTGCGCAGAAGCTCACCGTGCCGGAGCGGATGACCGCCTGGAGCCAGGCATGGCTGCGCCCGTTCGTGGAGCGCGGACCCGCATCGTACCCCGGGGCGAATTACATCATCCGGCCGGACGGGCGCAGGAAGCGCATCACCAATGAGACCAAGGAGGAGATTCTCGAGGAGCTTGCCCCCGGCTACATCGTCGAGCGGCACCTGATGGATGGCGATATCGCGATTTTCAACCGGCAGCCGAGCCTGCACCGAATGAGCATGATGGCGCACCGGATCCGCGTGCTGCCCGGGCGCACGCTGCGCCTCAACCCCGCGGTGTGCCATCCGTATAACGCGGACTTTGATGGTGACGAGATGAACCTGCACATCCCCCAGACGGAAGAGGCGCGGGCGGAGGCGGAAACGCTGATGCTCGTGGAGCGGCAGCTGATATCGCCGCGCTACGGGCTGCCGATCATGGGCTGCATCCAGGACTCCATCACGGGGAACTACCTGCTGACGCTGAAGATGGAGCTGACGCGCGCGCAGGCGCTGGAGATCCTGAGCGAGATCGGGTTGAGCGATTTCCGCACGCTCGCCGGGCGAGGAAAGACTGTTTCCGGCAAGCAGGTGTTCAGCGCGCTGCTGCCCGAGGATTTCAACTTCGTCGGGCGCAGCAAGGGCGGGGAGGAGGTCATAATCAGGAACGGGCAGCTCACGGATGGTGTGATGGACAGCGCGTCGCTCGGTGAGGAGAGCGGCTGGCTGCTGCGCGCGATGAACGAGCGCTATGGGGACGTTTTCACGCTCGACCTTATCGGGAAGATCTTCCGGCTCGGCATCAAGGTACTGCTCCGGCATGGGTTCACCATCGGCATCGCGGACACCGACCTTCCTGCGGCGGGCATGACGAAGCTTTCCGATGTGCTGCGGCGCGCAGACGAGGAAGTGAATGCCCTTATTGCCTCATTCAACGAGGGGCAGCTGGATGCGTTCCCCGGCAGGACGGTCGCGGAGACGCTCGAGCTGCGCATCCTCGAAGCGCTCAACAAGGCGAGAAACCAATGCGGGCAGATTGCCATGGAATACAGCAAGGAAACAGCGGCGGCGATCATGGCGCGCAGCGGAGCGCGCGGCAACGTCATCAACATCGCGCAGATGAGTGCGGTCGTGGGGCAGCAGGCGCTGCGCGGGAAGCGGATTGAGCGCGGCTACCGCAATCGCACCCTCCCCTACTTTAAGGAAGGGGACCTGAGCCCTGCGGCGCGCGGCTTTATCGCAACTTCATTCAAGGGGGGGATGAACCCCGCGGAGTTTTTCTTCGGAAGCATGACCGGGCGCGACAGCCTGATGGACACTGCGTTGCGCACGCCGAAAAGCGGCTATCTCTACCGCCGCCTGAGCAATGCGATGCAGGACCTGAAAGTCGAGTATGACCGCACCGTGCGTGACGTGAGCAAGCGCATCATCCAGTTCCGGTACGGAGAGGACGGCCTCGACGTGTCGCGCAGCGAGAATGGCACGATCGACGTGAAGCGCATTGTCCTGGAGGCCCTGTCCCATGGATAAGAATGCTGCAGTGCTGCGAAAGTACCGGAAGCTGCTTCCGCCCGGGATGATGAGAGAAGTGAAAAAACACCTGCCCGAACGCATCGCAGCGGAACGGCTGGAGCGCGTCCTGCATGAGGTTCACCGCCGCTACAAGGAGGCGCAGGTGCACGCGGGCGAGTCGGTTGGGATTGTGGGGGCAGAAAGCATCGGCGAGCCGGGGACGCAGATGACGCTGAATACCTTCCACTTTGCCGGCGTTTCGGAGATGAACGTCACAGTGGGGCTGCCGCGCATTATCGAGATCTTCGATGCGCGCAAGGAGATCAAGACGCCGATGATGGAGATCTTCTTCAAGGCGCCGTACCAGCAGGCCGACCGGATCAAGGAGATGGCGTTTGAGATCCGGCAGACGGCAATCCGTGACGTGGTGAAGGAGTTTGTGACCGACCTGCTCGAACAGAAGCTCACGCTGCAGCTGAACATGAAGCGGCTGGAAGAGCTCAGGCTGAAAGCGTCCGATGTGAGCGCGCTCATCCGCGGCAAGGTGAAGAACATCTCGCTGAAGAGCGAAGAGGGCTCGATTGAGATTGCAGTCAAGGAGCAGGATGGCGCGATCAGCAAGGTGTATGCGATGAAGGAGAAGGTCCAGGGCATCATCATCAAAGGCGTGAAGGGCATCACCCAGGTCCTTCCGGTGAAGCGCGGCGATGAGTATATCATCCTGACCGCGGGAAGCAACCTGCGGGAGGTGCTTGCGCTCAAGGACGTCGACGCGGCACGGACGACCACCAATGACATCCAGGAGATTTTTGGCGTGCTCGGAATCGAAGCGGGACGGCAGGCCATCATCGACGAGGTCATGAAGGTGATTGAGGCGCAGGGGCTGAACATCGACTTGCGCCACGTGATGCTGGTCGCAGACACGATGTGCGTCGGGGGGACGATGCAGGGCATTACCCGCTATGGAGTGGTGCGGGAGAAGACCAGCGTGCTTGCGCGCGCGAGCTTCGAGACGCCGATCAAGCATCTCATCAATGCCGCGCTCGTCGGCGAGGTCGACTACCTCAACAGCGTGGTGGAGAATGTGATGATCAATCAGCCGGTTCCTCTCGGGACGGGCCTGCCCGGGCTCGTGACAAAGGTGAAGTGAATGGCAGAGCTTGATGAAGTGCGCGCCGTCCTTGAAAGCGGAAAGGCAGTGCTCGGAAGCGATCGGACGCTGAAGATGCTCCGGCAGGGCAAGCTGCAGAAAGTGTTCCTTGCGAGCAACGCGCCCCGGCAGGTGCAGGGCGATGTTGCGCAGCATGGCGCAGTCGCGCGCGTGCCGGTGGTGACGCTTCCCGTGAAGAATGAGGAGCTCGGCACGCTGTGCAAGAAGCCATTTCCCATTTCTGTAATTGGTGTGCGTTCGGCATGAAAGGCACGTATACGAAAGAGCTCCTTGATCAGCTGCGCCTGTTCACGCGCCTGAGCGGCGTCGAGGCAAAAGACATCTTCGGGGCGAATGGCGTCCTGTATTTCATCGTTGAAGCGCAGGATATCGGGCGGGCAATCGGCAGGCAGGGCGCTGCGGTGAAGCGGCTGCAGCAGGCGTTGCGGCGCACCATCAAGATCATCGCGTTTGACGAGGATGCTGCGCAGTTCGTCAGGAACCTGATTCAGCCCATTGCGGCTTCCTGCGCGCGGGAAGGCGATGTCATCACGATCCGCAGCGGTGACCGCGCATCGAAAGGGCTGCTGATCGGGCGCAATGCGAAAAATTTAAATACCCTGCGCAGCGTGGTGCAGCGGTACTTTCCCGTCGATATCCAGATTGTGTAAGGTGTTCCCAATGAGCAAGAAATCACAGGGGTTGAACGTGGCAAAGCGGCTTCGCGCACGCCGGATGCGGTTCAAGCGCACCCGCCGTTTCGAGCGCAAGCTCCTGTCGGACCCCCTGGAAGGAGCGTCGCAGGCCACGGGCATCGTCCTTGAGAAGTTTGAGCTTGAGGCAAAGCAGCCCAACTCTGCGATGCGGAAATGCGTGCGCATCCAGCTGTCGAAAAATGGCAAGCAGATCTCTGCGTTTGCCCCAGGCACCGGAGCGATCAAGTTTATCGATGAGCACGATGAGATCGTCGTGGAGGGCATCGGCGGACGCAAGGGCGGCTCCATGGGCGACCTGTCAGGCATCCGCTGGAAAGTCATCAAGGTGAACGACCAGAGCCTCGATGCGCTGCTCCACGGCAAGATCGAGAAGGCACGGCGATGACCACCACCAAACGGTTTTTTGCACCAGCGGCACCCGCAGCTTGCTTTGCAGGCCCGCTTGCTGTTCACCGGCGCCGGGAGCGTGCGGCATTCCGCCATCCAGGTGTTTTCCGATGAGCATCCTTCTGTTCAACAGGTGGGGTGTTGAAGGCGTCACGGTCCGCGACCTGGGCATCCGCGACTATATGGTCATTGAGCCGAAGATTGTGCCGAAGACGGGTGCGCGGTATGCCGGCATGAAGTTCCACAAGTCCAAGATATTCATCGTCGAGCGGCTGATCAACAAGCTGATGGTGCCCGGCCATAAGGGGAAGAAGCACTGGCGCAGCTCAGGGCACATCACCGGAAAGAAGGAGCACGCGATGCGGACCGTCGAGCGCGCGTTCGAGATTGTCGAGCACAAGCTGCACAAGAATCCCCTTGAGGTGTTCATCGTCGGGCTGGAGAACGCCTGCGCGCGAGAGGAGATTGTGACGATTGAGTACGGCGGCGCGCGCTATCCCAAGGCAGTCGAAGTCGCGCCGCAGCGCAGGATTGATATCGCACTTCGTATGATGGTGCAGGGCTCCTATGCACGCTCGTTCCGCAGCAGGCTCCCGGTCGAGCAGGCGCTTGCCGAGGAGATCATGGGCGCGTACCAGAACTCAAGCAAGTCGAGCGCGGTGAGCAAGAAGCGCGATCTTGAGCGCCAGGCAGCGAGCGCGAAGTAGTCAGGGGCATTTCTGGAGTTCCCTTGCAACATCCCGTGGTCCGGGGTACGTCTTCTTATGGTAACCGCGCTGTATTCTGCATATTTCCCCGATCTCTGCAATCCGCGGCGGTAGCCGCCAGAGGCGATCTTGGTCAAGCGCCAAGGCTAACTGAATGGATTGATTACGGAAAAAAGCTTCACAGTCAAAGACGGGTGCGCCCATGTCGTACAAAGGCTCGTTCCCCTGCATCCTGAAAAAGTTGCCTGTGATATATTGGGCGACGCCGGGCCATTGCTCATAGGGTGCTGCCGGATGGCGGTAGAGGACAGGAATGATATCGCCTGGATCGAAGATCGGCACCTCTTCATCGAGATCAACACGGAATATGTTCTTATCATAGCCCAGATTAGGGTAGGCAACGTTTGCGACCGCGACGTAGACGCTCCCTTCGGAGGCAGTCCCGTCAAACGGGCGGGTTTCGCCTGATTTTTTCCGTACCCAGAGAATGGAAATGGGAAGTGCGTCGAGAACCGACTTGCTGATGTCGCGCTCATAAATGCCGGATCCGCTCCATGTAAAGTATTTCCTGACGAGCGCTTCCAGCTGTCGTGCTGCATGAATGAGGATGCCCCTCTCTTCTGAAAGCTCCATCGGTCATCACTGCATTCTCATCGTTTTCCTACACCTACCAAATACCTGCCCGGCACATGGCTTCTCTCTCGTAATATTTATAAGTTACGCTGCGCTCGCGCGCCCATGCTCCGCGCCATCCTCTTCGACCTTGACAACACGCTAATCGATTTCATGACGATGAAGAGGGCGAGCTGCGAGGCGGCGGTCAGCGCCATGATCAGCGCAGGGGTGGCAATCGACAAGGACGAGGCGGTGCGGCTGCTCTTCCAGCTCTATGACCAGTACGGCTACGAGTACAACCTGATTTTCCAGCGTTTTTTGGAGAGCATCCAGAAGACGATCGACTACAGGATCCTTGCAGGAGGCATCATCGCCTACCGGAAGGTGCAGCAGGGCTTCCTCGAGCCGTATCCGCAGGTCGTGCCGACGCTGCTCGGATTGAAGCAAAAGGGCATCAGGATCGGCATTGTGACTGATGCACCCCGGCTGAAGGCCTGGATGCGGCTGACGGAGCTCCACCTGCAGGATTTCTTTGACGTTGTTGTCGCGCACGGCGATGTCGATGAGCTGAAGCCGAGCGTGATGCCCTTCCAGCGCGCGCTTGATGCGCTGCAGCTTGCCGCTGCTGACGTGATGATGGTGGGCGACCGCCCGGACAAGGACATCGCGGGGGCGAAAAGGCTCGGCATGAAGACCTGCTTTGCGCGCTACGGCTGGCTGCCCAGGCCCGTGCCGGCGACCGATGCGGACCACGAGATTGATGGGATCGGGGAGCTGCTCAGCATCGTTGCACGGGCGGAGTGAGCATTCGCGGCGCCATTGCCGGTTACGCCTGATGTTCGCCGCTCTCCGTATCTTCCGCACCGGCAGCCGCCTTCACCCACCTGCAGAATCCGCACGCCGGATCGCTTTCCGGCATGGGCGACGCGAGCGTGTCGAGCGCACGGGTGATGAGGCGCGCCGCGTCGCCGATGGATACCGGCACCTTGACCAGGTCGCGGTGGAAGACGACGTCTCCTGCCTCGCTGACACCTTTGGGGTGGTAAAAGATGAGGTAGGAGTAATCTTCCGTGTCGTAGCCGTTCTTGCGCAGCAGGAAGTTGTAGATGTTGAGCTGGTTCTGGGAGTAGGTGTGGGTATCGTCTTTTAACGGAAAGCCGCGCGTCTTGTAGTCGAGCACGATGAGGCGGCTGCCTTTCTGCAGGAGGTTGTCCACCGCGCCTCGTATGGTGTTTCCTGAGCTGTCGGTCCAGCGCAGCCCTTGGCGGTAGTTGCGCCAGGTGTCGAGCAGCGCCTTGTCACGGAAGAGCGTGATGCCCTCAAGCTGCTGCAGCTCCGCAGGAAGTGTGCCATTGTCACGGCAGCTGTCGAAGTGCGCCTTCAGCACGCGGTCCATGCCGTTCGGAAGCGTGGGGAAGATGGTGTCGGGGCGCTTGATGCCTCTGTTGAAGTGGAGCCAGAAGCAGCGCGGGCACTCCTTGAGCAGCGAGAGCGTCGATGGCGAGAGAGAGTAGGGCATGCCTCTTCCCGGGCGCCGGTGGTTTAAATAGGTTGCGCGGACGGCTGGCGAGTGGGCGCGGAACCACTATCGGCGGATTCCCTATACAATCTGAAGAACTCCATTACCGTTAATGATAACCTATTACATACGGCTGGTGATTCAAGGATGGCCTTTACTTCCTCATGGTTGGTGGCATTGGTTCCGTCCGGCGCAATTTTGTTTGTGATGCACGACATCCCGACCACGCGCATCCCCCGGTTACGTGCGACAAGCACCTCAGGCGTTGTTGACATCCCTACGGCGTCCGCTTTCCAACCGTCGCGGAACGCAATACATTCGCCCTCAGTCTCGTACGATGGGCCAGTGACTGCGATATAAACACCTTCGTGGACATGGCCGGTATGAGCCGATCCCGCTTCAAGAAGGAGTTTCCTGAAAGCGGGGTCATATGCACCATTCATCGGCTGGAATCTCTCAACGTGACTATCGCTATCAACCGGCTTGAAATTTTTATTCCTCCCGAGAAGCGCATTCGGGATGAAGTTGATATGCGACCGGATAACCATAATATCGCCGACAGCATAGTCTGCATTCAGCCCTCCTGCGGCGTTTGTCGCGAAATAGTTTGGCACGCCCAACTCTGCAAGAACATGGACGGGAAACACCACCTGCAGGATTCCGGTCCCGAGTAGCGCATCAGCAACTTCATAATAATGCTTTCTCCCTTTCAGCGCTATCACGGGAACGCCTTCGAGATCTCCCATCAGCAGTGTCCCTTCATGCCCAGGAATTGTTGTGGTGGGAAAATGGGGAATTGATGCGTAGGGAATAGATACTACATTCTTGATCGTTTCAGCCAAATCGCCAAGACCGGAGCCGAGCACGACGCCGAATTGCGGCTTCCTCTCCCCTAACTGCCCTCTGACATATGCAGCAGCTTCAGCTACCTTTGTTTCGTAATAAGTTAGAAAGTCTAATGCATGTTCTAACTGCTCTAAAGCCATGCTTGTGGTACCACTCACCATCCTTTATATGGTTATCCATTCTTTATTGGTAAGAACGGGCACCGGGGTCCACCTACCCGTTCCGTACCTTATCATCCCCTTCCTGCATTTTTCCGTTCCGAGTTCATCAACCGTTCCTCCTAAAAATCGCGTAGAACGAAACCGCCGCAACAATCAGCGCAACCGAGCCGAGCATCACATGGTCGTTATGGCGGAGCCCGAAGCCGAGATGGAGCGTGTATTTGACGAAGCGGTACTCTCCGAAGGTGTAGAACACGCCGATGATGCCAAAAACGGCTGCTGCAACGATGAACTTCAGGCGTGTGTTCATGGGGGAGCCGCCGCTCGCGTGCAGGCCATATGCAGGAGCAGCACCGGGATTCCCGCAGTGAGGATGCCGGCAAGCGCACGCGGGATGTCTTTGCCGATGAGCATGAGAAGCAGGGCGGAGCCGATGACGAGCGCAGCAGCCTGCAGCTTTACGTTGCGGATGAAGTGATAGCACAGGAATGCTGCAAGGAGCAGCGCGAGCACCAGGTACAGCGTCGTGTCGAAGTGGAGCACGCGCGCGACCATCTCCTCGTTTTTGGTGATGAGCTGGACCTTCTCGAGCTGGTAGGCAGCGTCAAGTCCCGCCGCGGCAAGCGCGAAGAGCGCTGCGAGGCCTGCGTTTCTTGCCAGCGGCGTGCCAGAGCGCTGCAGGAGGCGGAAGACCAGCGCATAGGAAAGCATGAAAACAGCGATGTGCAGGAAGATGTAGCCGAATCCCTCGTCGATGGTGAAAAGCTCGCGGTTCAAGGTAGAGTCGGCGACGCGGTAATAGATGTAGAAGATGACGGGCCCCATGATGGTCGCGAAGATGCCTTGGTTAAGGCCGATGCCGGTCCACCAGGACGTGAGAAACACTGTGAGGAATATCAGGGCGAACTTGACCGCAACGTAGTTGATATGGACCGCAGTCTCGGTGGCGAGATGGTAGAGCGCATCGAGCATGACCATCCCGACCGCAGCAAGAAAAGAAAAAAGAAGAGCGCGCGCAAACGTGTTCATGGCGCTCACTCGACGATGATCCTGTAGCCGTTCATGCTGCCGCGATGGGGCGTGCAGTGGTACGTGTACGTGCCCTTGCCCGTGAAGGTGAAGCTGAAAGACTCTCCCTTCCCGAGCCGGTCGGAGTCCCACGTGCCGTCATCCGCGGTCGAGGTATGGGCAGTGGAGTCTTCATTCGTCCATCGCACCGTATCGCCGGCCCTTATGGTGAGCTCGCGGGGGTTCATGGCAAAGCCCCTGATGGTCACCTCATGCGTTGCCGGCACCGCTGAAGGTGCAGCAGGCTGCTGCTGAGCTGGCGCCGCAGGAGCGGCTGGGGCAGATGGAGGCGGCGCTGCCGGAGCGGGCTCTGCGACAGGGGCAGCAGGCTGCACAGGAGCAGCAGGAGCGGCTGGGGCCGCGGGCTGCGTCGTTCCGCAGGCGCTGAGCAGCAATAAACTGATAACCAACAAGCATCCAAGCAGGAGATTGCGTTTCACGAAGGGAGTTTGTTTCACTATGACCACCTCGCGCAGGGGAGAAACACCTGTGGTATTTAAATATTGGTGGCCTGCTTTGCCGTTTTGCCTCATCTCACTTCCCGAGCATCTGGTAAAGCGCAGCAGCAATCGCCGGCGGCGGCGAGAGTCCGGCGTCAACAAGCAGCCGCGCGAACGGCATGCTGTCGACTGCCGCGTCGCCGCTCGCGTCAAATGCAAGGATCCGCCTGACGGTAAACCGGCAGAGGTAGCCGTCGTTGAGCGCGAGGACGATCTCCTGCCCGTTGCGGAGGGCCTTGTGCGTCTGCAGGTTGAAAAACAGGGTGTCGCTCCCTGCCGCCTTGCGGCAGACCGTCCTGTCCTGCACGAACCCGGCGCGCTCGAGCTCCCCGCGGATGACGTCGCGCACAATCGCTGCAGGATCCTTGCCGCTGAGGAGCGTTTCCGGCTGCGTGCGATGAAATTCCCGGAAACCAGGCCCTGCGCCCGGGAGGCGCACCACCGGCCCGAGGTACGCCTTCACGCGCTGCCGCACCCCTTTGCGCCGCGACCAGCGGTTCTCGACGAGGTAGCAGTACTCCCTGCCTTTAATCCTCTTGACGCGGAGAAACGCCATGCGGCATGCAAGAGGTGCGAGGTTTAAAAAGATGGCGGAAGAGGAGGCTTTGCCCAATAAGTAGCCTCTGCCCAAGAAGTCCGAGTTCTGCCTGATAATGGGGAAAATATTAAATAGGTGGGGGTATAGTAATGGGATATGACCGCAGAAAAAAAAGGAAAAATAGACGTAGGTGTCTTTATAGGGCTAACATTATTTGTATTTGGCATCTTCAGTTCAATAATAGCATTTATGGGGTTCGTATTAAATAACAAAAATTTCATATTTATGGGGGGCACCTTATTTGGGCTCATTTCAATAGTGATTGCGGTACTTGAGAGGCTGTTAAAATGACCGAAGCACTGATGGTAATCGTTTTTGTATTGTTTGTTGTTAATATAATCCCGTTCTCGACCGTTGTTTTTTTAAGGAAAAAAAGAGCGGTATGGATATTTGCGACAATTCAGGTATTATTCTCCGTTTTGCTTTTATTTTTATCATCGGGTATGTGAAAAACTGGCAAGAATATCCTTTCTTACTGCCTGCCCAAGAAGTCGGAGTTATTGGAGACTTTTAGGGCAAAGCCAAAGTACCCGCAACCTTTTTAAACAACCCTGCGCAACTGCTGCCCGCGGGAAGATGTTCGCGTGGCTTGCGAGAATTCCCGCCGTGAAGAAGCAATGGAGGCCCTATGGGACTATACCAGCATGTTCGGGAGGCGTGGACCAGGCCGCGGGAGCACCTTGGCGAGCTGTGGAAGCAGCGCCTGATGCAGTGGCGGCGCGAGAACGCGACGACACGCATCGAGCGCCCAACACGGATCGACCGCGCACGCTCGCTGGGGTATCGCGCAAAGCAGGGGTTCGTCATGGTGCGGCAGCGCGTGCCGCGCGGCGGGCATGAGCGCCCAATGATCCGCGCAGGGCGCAAGCCATCACATTTCTACCACTCGCTTGCCCTGCGGAAGAACTACCGCCTGATTGCAGAAGAGCGCGTGCAGCGCAAATATCCCAACCTTGTCGTGCTGAACAGCTACATGCTCGCGAAGGACGGCAAGCAGATATGGCATGAGGTGATCCTTGTCGATCCCGAGCATCCCGTGATCAAGGCGGACGCGCGCATCAACTGGATTTGCGCGCAGAAGCAGCGCTCGCGCGTCTTCCACGGCAAGACCAGCGCGGGAACGA
>CAYYLB010000026.1:0-16033 GCA_964472345.1 uncultured Methanosarcinales archaeon | reverse complement strand
TGATTTCATTGTTTATAAACACATAAGAATGTTACGCAATTACGATACTAAACAATGTGTGATTTTCAAGGAAATCTTTAAAAGCCCGAGCGCCCCACTCTTGCCTATGCCCGCCCTTGCCTATATGCTTGCCACCGTCGCCCGCGGCAGGATCGACGCCGTGAGCCAGCGGCTTATGAAACTCAAGGAAGTGGAGAACATGCACCAGCTCTACGGCCAGTGGGACATCATCATCAAGATCAGGGCGAAGACGATGGCGGACCTGCGCGACTTCGTCGAGAAGGTGCGGAAGGTCGAAGGCATCACGGGGACGGAGACGCTGATTGCGAGCGATGTGTTTTAGTTTTTTATAAAACAGAAGAACTGATAAAATACTTCTGTTATGCACATAACTCAACCCTTCCTGTAATCCTTCTCCAGCACCTCCCGTATCCTTTGCGCCATCACTTCGCCGATCCCTTCCACATTCTTCAGCTCTTCGGCTGTTGCCGCCGCCAGCTTCTCCACCGTCCCGAAATGCTTCAGCAGCGCCTGCGCCATCTTCAGCCCGACGCCCGGCAGCGCAGACACCAGGTACTCCTGCTGCTCCGCCAGCGTCAGCGGCTTCTTCGCGTGCAAACTCACATCGCGGCTTGTGTCCTGCTCCCTCCGCGCGATGACCGCAAGCAGGCCAGCCGTCTCAAGCGCGCTCTTCGTCTGCAGGATCGGGATGCCGAAGCTCACCGCGATGGTCGCGAGCATACCGCGGATGGCATTGGGGTGCACTTTCCGCACCGCGTAGATGTCCTGCGTTCCCTGCACAATGACAAGCGGCTTCGCGAAGTTCCGCTTCAGCTCCTTCAGCTGCTCAAGCAGCCTTCCGTCGATGAGAGAGCTCACAAAATCCTCGACGGTCTTGAACTCGATCGCGCACTGCGCCGAGCACAGGTAATCCGCAGCCTGTAGCTTCTCGAGCCGGAGCACCAGTCCAAGCTCGATGAGCTGCTTCATGACCTCGGAGCCTTTCTCACGATAATCAGCAATGACCTGCACCTGCTGCCCGGCAGCCTGCTGCACCGGCATCTTCACCGGGGTGACCGCAAGCCCGCGCTTGAGCTGCCTGAGCACATGATGCATCCGTTTTTCCTTGTGGTGCGCTGCCCAGCGGTACGCCTCATCCCGTGTCCCTTTCGTAACGAGCACGAGCACCCTTCCCGCCTGCTGCCTGCCGGTTCTGCCGCGCCGCTGGATGTGCCGTATCGCGCTGGGGATCGGCTCATAGAACAGCACCAGATCGACCGCAGGGATGTCAAGCCCTTCTTCGCCGACTGATGTGCACACGAGGGCATTCGCCTTTCCCGTGCGGAACTCATCGAGCATCGCTTTCTGCTCCTTCTGGCTCAGCCCCGTCTCTCCGCGCTTCGCCTGGCCGACGAAGAGCGCAGCCCGCACCGCCGGCAGCTGCTGCAGCGCCTTCACAACCCCAACCCCCGAATCGCGGTACTGGGTGAATATGATAATTTTTCCCTGCGGATCCCGTGCAAGCTCTTCCTGCACGATCGCCGCCGCCTTCGCCAGCTTCGGATGCTCCACATTCGCCTCAACAAGCCGCGCCGTCCGAACACATGCGGATTTGAACAGCGCGTCAGCCGCAAGGTTCCGTGCAGCCTTGCTCTTTCCCTGTCGTGCCTCAGCCTCAAGCTTCTGCAGGTAGTTGGACAGCGCCGTAATCCCCTGCGTCTCCAGCAGCTCAAGTGCATGATATACCTTCAGCGCTTCCGCGACCAGCGAAACCGCGCGCAGCAGTGCTTCATCATACGCGCCTTGTGCAATCTCCCCATGGAGCTGCGCCTGCAGCTGCAGCAGCTCTTTCCGTGACATCTGCAGCTGCTGCGCATAGCCGAGCCGCTGCACCGCCGCCATTTTCACCCGCAGGCAGTCCGCGAGCAGCTTCTGCACCTCCGCCAGCGGCTCCGGCAGCTCCACCCCAATCCACTCAGTGGTGATATCCCGCACGTGGGGCGCGACGTCCGCATCCTGCAGCGTCCGCACTTCCACCGCTTCAACGAACAGGTTCATGCACACCTCGCGGATCTTCTCCAGATCTGAGCCGGGCGAGGCGGTCAGCCCGAGGATGCGCGGAAAACGGGCTCGGGCGGCATACTGCTTCGCCAGGAAACAATAGCTGTAGTCGCCCGTCGCGTGATGTGCTTCATCCAGCACAAGCAGGCTCACGTGCGCAAGCTCGATCTTGTTGCCGAGCACGTCATTCTCCACGCCTTGCGGAGTCCCGACGATGATCTGCGCTTTTTGCCACAGGGCTGCTCGCTCCGCGGGGCTTACCGCTCCCGTGAACAACGCGTACGCTTCCTTCGGCAGCCCAAGATGCTGCTCAAGTGTTGCAAGGTGCTGCTCCGCCAGCGGCTTGGTCGGCGTGAGGAACAGCACTTTCGAGCCCGGATACTGCATCAGCCGCTGGGAAGCGAGCATCACTGCGATAGCCGTCTTCCCCAGCCCCGTCGGCAGCACGACAAGCGTGTTCTTCAGCGCAGCGGTCCCGAGAATCGTCTGCTGGTACAGCCGCGGCGTGAAATCACGGAGCATCCGCCTGCTGCAGAAAAAGAGCTTTAAAAGATTATCGCAACACCAGCCGCCGTTGCGCCCGATCAAGATCGAACTCCGATGCCAGCATCTGCTTCAGCTCCTTAAGCTCTTCCTTGAGGTTCTCGAGCTCTTCCCGCAGCCCGGTAATTTCATCGAGCATCGTGTCGCGGAAACCCTCGTACTCAGCCACGAGCGATCCGAACTCCTCTTGCGTGACCATGACGCTCGGAGAGCCCCCGTTCTTTAAATAGTTATGTGGGCAGCGCGCTCTCGGTTATCTGTTCGCTGTGAGAATGAGCAGCAGGTCATTCACCTTTTTTTCAGTGGTACGCAGCAGGTGCGTCAGCGAATCATGCCGGCGCGATCCAATCACTTGATGAACCCTTCCTCCTTGAAGAACCCGATGTACCCTTTCCGGTGCGCCCAGTAGGACACCCCTGCGCCGAGCAGGAAAAGGGCGAAAATAACCTTCTTGTTCGCGATGATCGCTCCGAGCATGAATCCGAGCAGGAACCCGATGATGATGAGGATGAACGGCAGGATCGGCTGGTGGCGGTACTTCTCATACACGACGCGCCCGCACAGCAGGCCGGCGACAAAAATAATAACATAATGCATCGCCGCGCTCCGCAGCACCAAAGCGATGAGGAAGCCGATCAGCAGCAGCGCTGCCGCCAGCACTTCCACCCAATAATCAATGAGGAACTCGCCCGGTTTCATTCAGGGCGCGCCTCCACGATGAAATAATAGAGGAGTGTCGCAAGGAGCATCACGATGATGCCGCCGATCACCGCAAGTGCGATGCTCGTGAAGTACAGGAAAACCGCCGCGCCGAGGATGCCGAAGAACGACAGCGCGTACAGCACCCGTCCGCCCCAGAACGTGGTGATGCCGTCCAGCGGCGGTATCGGCAGCATCGTGCAGACCGCGAGCACCACGTTGAAGAACAGCATCTTCTGCAGGAACCAGCTGTCCGGTACCGCGGAAAGCAGCAGTTTCGCGGCGAACGCAAGCGCAAGGTTCGCCAGCGGGCCGGCGAGCGCAATGACGCCGTGCTCGAACTCCTTCAGCCCGTAGCGGAACTCCCCCACGCGCGTCCTCACCAGCAATGAAGTTACCATCCCGCCCGGCAGCGCGACCTGGACCAATCCGTTCGAAGCAAACACCAGGATGAGGCCTGTCACCAGCCCGCCCCACCAGATCTTGAACTCCGTCTTTAGTCCCTGATAGAGCGCCAGCACGCGATGTGCTGACTCATGTGCGAACAACGCAGTCGCAGCGATGGCCATCATCAGCAGCAGGTGCCAGATTCCTGCGGCAGCATCAACCTGTCCGCCGCTCCCCCAATCACGGAACGAGAACACGAAGCCGAGGATTGCAGTGACCGCAAGCAATTCCCATATCTCTTTTGTGCTGAAGGCGAAATAATGCCCCAGCCGCGAGCGCATCTCATACAGCCCAACCATGCGCCGAGAAAGGGGACGGCTGTTTTTAAAGGTTGTTGCGCTCTGGCATTATTGAAACACTGAGGGTGTGCTGGCTTGCCGCCGCAGTGCCGCGTGAGCGAATTACCTACCAACGTGTGCTTGCTCAAAGCATTTATAAATGAGTTTGCTTCCCTTCGGAATGAGGTGATCTGAATGATATGGAAAGGCTGGAAGGCCGCACCGTTGCCGGCGTCGTTCATGCTGACGGCGCTGCTGGGGCTTGCCGTGTCGGGCGTTTGGGTGCTGCCCCGAAGCAGCGACTGGGGTGTTGCGTTCCTCGTTTTCTTCACTGTAACGTTTGTCGCTGCGCTGGTGAGCATGACCTACGCACCGATTCCGATGAAGCGGCGCGGGGTATGACAGCGGTGCGATCGCTGTCAAGTCCGTTTTCCTTTCGATGCAGGTGCCTTGCCGCCGCGGCCTAGCCTAGTTCTTCCTTGAGTTCGCCCTGCAAGGCCTTGGCTTGTGAGAACGGCACATTGGCTGATTCCAGAAGCGCGGTAGGTGCATTGCCGCCGTGCCAGGTGATGCGGGGGCGGACCTGAACCGCAAGGATGCGCTCATTAAGGTCGTCGAAGATGACGGCAGCGCCGTTCACGCGCGGGAGGGTATCAAGCTTCTGCACAAGCCCCTCGCGCATGTAGGTCTGCGTGAGCTGGCCAAGGGCGTCAACATCGATCTGCGCGGTCAGCCGGTGGGCGATGACAATGTCGCTCTGCGTGATGACATCGGTATGAATTCTTCCCGGCTGCTGTGAGGCGAGCACGAGGCTGATGCCGGGCTGGCGGCCTTCACGGAGGACGGTGACCAGCGCATCGGTCGCGGCCGTCCTGCCGTCGTTGGGGAGTATTTCATGCGCTTCGTCGATGACGAGCCAGACGAGCGGTTCTTCGAGCTTTTCCGGCAGGTCCTGGGCAATGTAATGCATGGCAGATGTCACCTGGGCGAGCTCTTCGTTGCGCCGCGCGAGCATACGCTCGGTAAAGAGCTTCTTTGCGACCAAGCCGATGACCAGTGACTTGATCAGCCAGCCGTTGGGCAGCGTCGCATAGTGGCTCATATCCAGGACGGTGACCTGGCCTGCAACCGCAAGCTCCTTGATGGAGGTGCCTTTCTTCGAGAAGATGCCCCATGCGCCGACACGCTGGAAGTGGCTGATGACAATGTTTTTGGTGTGCTCATCGCCTTTCCCATCGTTCTCAGCAGCCCGCATGAGATCCTGCAGGCTAAAACCCTTTTTCTGCTCACGCAGCTCACCGGTAATGCGGGCGATGAGAACGCCTGCAGGCGCGTTGGGGTCGAGCCCAAATGTCAGGCACCAGTCCTCCGCGTTCAGGTCAGCGGGCTTGATTGCGAACGGGGCGTCGCTTGGGATGCCTTTCTCCTTGTAGAGGTCGTAGACACCGGCGGGGGTGAAAATCTTGACGCCGAGCCCTTGCGGTTCGAGGCCCCAGGTGCGCAGCAAGGCGGCATCCTGGTGATTGGCATACTTCATGGTCCAGTAGACGCCCATCGTGTCCAGGAGAATAACGCTGAGATTCTGTTTCACGGTTTCGGGCATCTGCGCGACCCCCTCGGCAAGGACACCCATCGAGTAGCTTTTTCCGGAGCCGCGCTTCCCGCAGACGAAGACAGCATGGGAGCGCATCACATCGATAAAAATACCATTCGAAAGCGAGGTTGCCGCACCCATCTGCACGTACTGCTTGCCGATGAGGATGGCGCCTTGGGTGCCGTATTTTTCGGAGTCCTGCCTGCTGCGGCCAACCACAATGTCGAAAGGCATGAGTGATGGTTCGCTGCGCTGTTTTTAAATCTTTTCGACGGAGCCTGCACGAAAGCAAAAAAAGGATTGAAGGCCTGCGTTTCCACCGTTGCCCGCGCAGGCCTGCTCCAACGCTCAGACGAGCTCTGCGTCCGTCAGGACGAGTGTCCGGGCTTCCGTGCCTTTCGCAGGAGCATCCATAGAAACGACGCAGCGGACGTTCGCCTGATCGATGATCTTGAGCAATTCCCGATCCACCGTGCCGTCCATGACGACTGCGTAGACATTTCCCACGCTTCGTATCGTTGTTGCGAGCTCCGTGACGGGAACTTTCCCGAGCACATTCAGGCTGCTGTCGAAAAGGTACGCTCCGCGCGTCCCGAAAACGTCCTCAAGCGCGCTCTTGAGCTTCCCCTTTTCCGCCGCGGTGAGCTCGTTCTGCTCCTGTCTTCGCGGGGGCATCAGCCTTGATGGCGGCAGTGGTCTTGGGGGCGCCGGCTTCGGGAGCAGCGGTTTCCTTTGCATGAGGGGACGCTGGCGGCTGTCGTCGCCGGCGGCGAGCTTCTGGGAGATGTCGAGCTTCACCTGCTCGGCAGTGACCTTGCCCCGCAGTGCCTTGTGAATCTCCTTCTGCGTGAGCTCCTCGACTTCCTTGCCATCCGGTGCTCTGCATACGAAGTCTATCTCGGCGACGCTGAGCAGCTCCCTGATGATGAGATCGCCACCACGGTCTCCATCAACGAAGGCAGTAATGGTCTTCTTTCCGCTCAGCTCCTTCACCGTCTGGGGAACGAATGTGCCATTGATGGCAATGCAATTCTTGATCCCATACTTGAGGAGGTTGAGCACATCAGCCCTGCCCTCAACAATGATGATCTCATCGCTTTCGTCAACGGTGGGACCGGCGGGAAGGCGCTCCCTTCCGTATTCCACAACTTCCATAACGCGGACAGACTGCGAAACTTCGTCGGCGAGCTCCTGCGAATCAGGCATCACGGTGTCGGTGAGCTGACGCAGAAGCGCCTTTGCCCGGTCAATGACGAACGTCCGCTTCGAAACACGCACATCCTCAATCTGGCGCACTTCAATCTTGGCGTTGCATGGCCCTATGCGCTGGATAACCTCGAGTGCGGCAGCGACAATGCAGGTTTCAGCCTTGTCGAGCGAACTGGGGATAGCGATCTCCCCGATGGTGCGGCTCGAACTTGTGTTAACATTCACTTCGATGCGACCAATGCGGCCTGAGCGCTGCAATTCGCGGAGCTCAAGGTCGGCACCGAGCAGCCCCTCCGTCTGGCCGAAAATCGCACCAATGACATCAGGACGATCGACAACGCCATCAATCTGGATGGCGGTATGGATGATATATTTTGACGAAACAGGAGCTATCTTTCCCATGGGAATCCCCTCACATTTGCTGCGGTTAGCAGCGCTGTTACGAAAGACAGAACGCCCGCATCAGCTTCGCGATGCTACCTGCTCCCTACTGCTTCCTGGCAAAGAGATACCTTGTTGGTGTCAGGTATGAGCATGTGAATCTGGCCTTCTGCCGCTTGAGCGCAAGCCGGTTCTTCTTCCGTTGAATATGATGCCCGGGCCACTAACCCCCAAGCTCACGGCTCGCAGGGATGCGTCCACTCCCTTGGGTACTCTCGTGACGGGCAAGAAGGCCCAAAGCAGCGGAACTATATAAAAATTTCGCTTGATTTAGATGAATTTGCCTGTTGCTTCGTATAGGCGTTAAGCTGTGCAGCACCCCGCTCTTTTCCGTGAATGGGGCAATTAGAGCCGCTCTGCTGGAAAAATATAACTGCACTCATAGAGGTATTCAGAGGTATTCCCTCTATAGAAAAGAAAAACAAACCCCCGCGGACCGCGATTGCTCGCAGCCCGCGAGGGAAAAAGAGGTGATTGAGTATGACGTGCCAGAAAGGTCATTTCTGGCACTGTCGGAGGTGTTTGGATAATGAAAGCGCTCAGAAGAACGCCTCCACTATTTCACTACCATTTAGTAGAACTAGTATATAAATCTTTCGGTGTTTTTACTATTTTTTAGGGGTGATTAGTTCGGCAGCAGGGAAATGTGTGTAGCCGAAGCCGAGCGCACGGCGATGCTCTCTGCCGTTCCGACGCTCGATGAGCCGGATACCCTCGTTTTTCGGACGGATTTCTCCGATAATGGTGCAGCCGCGGAAGAGGCGCCTGTGGCGGCGGTAGACGCGGGGGGAAACTGCTGCGACGAGCTGGAAGTCCTCGCCGCCGCGCAGCGCCCATAGATAGGGATTACGCACGAGCAGCGCCGCGATGCGTTTCGTCGCACGGCTCATGGGAATCTTTTCTTGCTCGATGCGGGCGCCGGTGCCGCTCTGGAGGCAGATATGGCGTATTTCCGACGCAATCCCGTCGCTTATATCAATCATCGCATTGCAGTGGGGGGCGATGGCACGCGCCCGTGCGAGCTGAGCGCAGGGCTCGGTGTAGGCTGAGGTGCTGTGCAATTGCGCGCGGCGGGCACGAAGGAGCGCGAGCGCTGCTGCGCTTTCGCCAAGAGGCCCGGTCACGAGGATATGGTCACCTATCCTGGCGCCGGAGCGCCTGCACAGGTGTGTGCGCTCGACGCGCCCGAGAAGTGCAACGTTGATGACGATGAAACGGCCCCTCGTCGTATCGCCTCCGATGATCTTAATCCCGTAGCGACGGCAGGCGTGAGCGATGCCTGTGTAGAGATCCTTGAGAAATTTTGGGGTGGTATGCCTTGGAAGGACAAGGGAAACCGCCGCATACCGCGGAAGGCCGCCGCAGGCTGCAATGTCACTGACGTTCACTTCAATCGCTTTCTTGCCGAGCTGGGCGGGGCTCATATACTCTGTGGTGAAATGGTTGCCCTCGACGAGAATGTCTGTCGTGAGCAGAAGGAAGTTTTTCCCGTCGGGAATGATGGCGCAGTCATCACCGATGGGGACTGATCTCGATGCGACAGGCTTGACAAGTGCGGTGAGTTTCCTGAGAAGCGCGAGTTCGCTGCCGAGGCCGGTGAGCCTTTTTGGGGGCGGGTTTTGGGCCATGGTTTTCCTGCCTGCAGGGCCTTGCCGTTTGTTCTTGCTCCTCCGCAGCATAAGGTGCCTCTGAGGCATGAACGCGGGAAGAGACTGGCCAGAGTAAGAAAGGTTTATAAACGGGTAGGGTGGCTGGTTCCCTGTTGGATGGTGCAGGACTTCGGGCAGGTGCCTGAGGAAAGTCCACCCACCCCGCCGAGGATATGAGATGATGATGTCTTTCGGCGGAAAACGGCCACTTCCGAGAGGAAGCCTCAGCAATGGGGGCTCTGGCTCAGCAACGGCACGGCCTGCGTGATGGGATGATGGTTGCGACGCTTTCCGTGAGGAAGGTCAGATAACCACCTGACTTCGCACCCAGGATACGATGAAACGGCGAATCTGGCCGGTGTAAGTCTTCAATGACGCAGAGTAGAATGTCCTGAAGCGCTGTTCCTCCTGTTGGGGGAAGCGCAACAAAAGGTGGCTTACTCCATCCAACTCTTTTCCCATGGGACGACAAGACAAGATCCGGCTGCCTTCGGGCATGGGGGGGCTGACCCGCTATTTTGATGAGTACCAGAGCAGGTTCCAAATCGCTCCGGGGCATGTCATCGTGCTTGCGCTGATTCTTGGACTGCTCATCGTGCTGCTGCATTATGTCGGGAGCTCGTGGATCGGGGGCAGTCCGTGAACCCGCGACAGATGGACCGGATGATGCAACGGCTTGGCGTGCAACAGCAGGAGATTGATGCGGTTGAGGTTGTGATCAGAACGCCCACCCGGGAGCTTGTTTTTGAGCGACCTGCCGTGCACAAGGTGAATATGATGGGACAGCAGACCTGGCAGATCACGGGCGAGCCGCGTGAGCGGGCGGCGATTTCCCACGAAGATGTCAAGACCGTGGCAGAGCAGGCCGGTATCGACGAGGCCCGCGCGGCGGCGGCACTCGAAGCGAATGAGGGTGACATCGCCCGGACAATCCTGCAGTTAAAAGCGTAGGGTTTTTATAGTCGACTACGTTCACTACTCCCATGGGAAAGCCCGCTGCGGGCGGAGTTGTGTGCATTCTTGGACGGGTCCGAACTGAGCGGATGGCGTCGTTCTTGCGCGCTGCGCGTGATAGGGATGAATGAGTATCTTGAAGAGGCGAAGGAAGAGCTGAAACGGGTCGACCATATCATCTTTGTGAGCCTGAAGTACACGCGCACGGTGGACGTGATCCGGAATGCACTGCATCGCCTGGTGAGTGCATTTGAGTATATCATCGACGGGCTGATCGGGCATCTCCAGCAGCAGGGTGCGGCCGAGGCAATTCCCAAAAGCCCGCGGGCGAAGGTGAAGATGCTGCGCCAGATGCGGGCGGATGACACGATCTTGCGGAACTACCTTGTGTTTTACCAGTTTCTCCGTGAGTTGGACAAAGCGCCCTATACACGACGCAATGAGTATCGGCGGCATGTGACGATGGTCGCCGAGCTCGGCAACCGAACCGCGGAGATTGACATCGACGTGCTTGAAGATGACTTTGACCGGGTTGCAAAGGAGTTTCTTGCGTTTGTTGAAGAGGTGACGGGCGTCCCCCAGGAGTGAAGGGGGAACTGAGCCATTCCGTTGAAGAAGATTTATAAATTGCTGCTGTTCGGTTTTCTCCGCGGCGGCCGTAGTTTAACGGTGAGAATTCGCGGCTGTGGACGCTTTGTGCGGAACCCGCGTGGACCGAGTTGCTGTTGCCGGGAGCACGGGAGTTCAATTCTCGGCGGCCGCCTTTATTTTGAAGCGGAGTCACGAAAAGTTTAAAAGATGGCGCCACGGGAGGGAGAGTGTCATTTTCGGCGATGGTAAAAGTCCGCTTAACCCCCACAAAGATTGAAGAGGTCGTCCGCGACGTCTGCGGGGACGACGTCCTTCCGCTCGTGCGAAAGCTTGGGGGCAAAGAAAACATCTCTGAGTTTAAGCTTGCTGAGCAGCTAAAAGAGGACATCCGAAAAGTGAGGAATGCCCTTTACCGGCTCCACGGAGAGAACCTAGTCGATTTTACCCGAAAGAAGGACAAGAAGAAAGGATGGTATATCTATTACTGGACGTTTAAGCCTGAGCAGGTGCGGTTCCTCTATGACCGCATCCGACAGAGCCGCGCGCGCCGGCTGCGAGAGCGGATCTCCCGAGAGGGGGGGGAGCAGTTTTTTGGCTGCGCGAACCGCTGCGTGCGTATGGATTTTGATCAGGCAGTCGGCTTCGAGTATCGTTGCCCCGAGTGCGGAGAAATACTAAAGGTTGAGGATGTGCGTTCCCGGCTCCAACAGATGAAAAGGGAGCTTGCACAGCTTGAGCAGGAGGGGTATTAGTAATCAGCGCCTGCTCTTCAGCGCTTTTTTTATGTCGGATTCGTCACGGAGGATGTGCCTTGTCATCCGCTCGAGGTGCTCCTCGATGTTTGCAATGCGGCGCTCGAGCATCACCAGAATACGAAGAGAATATACGATTGCGAGCAGTGTTCCAATGATTATGGCAAGGATGAACCCCGTTAGCGTAAGTTCGGTCATTTAGGTCACCTCTTTTCTTTGGATTATTGTTGAGTGTTCGCAGTTATTTAAATGTTTTGCCGTTTGTCGTGGGGTGGTGAAGCAAGGTTATTATCGCTTTTTGTGGAATGTGTGAAGAAGTTGTCTGGTTTTGGTTCGGGATTGGTAGTTAATGGCTGGGAGACCCCTTTATTTCGTGTGGAGCTTTGGATGGAGCTTTAAGTGGTGGCTGGCGTATTCGCTGTGGGCGCCGGTTTCCCATTTGGTTTTGTATCGGTTTGACTTCTGCTTTTGTCTCACTGCTTGCTGCTTTTTGTTTCTATATGGAAATATTATTAGTACTGCTTCTGTTCATCATTTTATGGGTGCTTTATTGGTGTTTTCGGTTGTCGTGCTGCTGTTCTGTTTATCCATTTCATACTATTATTCTCTCTGACTTATATTTTTTAATATATATTCTGTTAAATATCTTTATTGGTATATCTATTGTAAACTACCTTCCTTCGTTCCGCTTTCTTTATAAGTTGGTTATCCTGCTGCGTAATTGGTTTCCACAGGAAACGGGGGGGTCGGGTGGTCCAGTCAGTTGAGCATTTCTTTGAGAGCTTCCTGAAACATAAACACCTTTTTGCAGATAAAAGAGCCCTTCAGTCCAGCTACGTCCCCAGAACCATCCCCCACCGCGATGCAGAGTTGCGTGAACTTGCCGCGGTGCTCGCCCCCTCACTCAAGCGGGATCGGCCATCAAACCTCTTCGTCTATGGCAACACCGGCACGGGAAAGACGCTCGCAACGCGTCACGTTCTCCAGAGCATGGAAAGCGTTGCGCAGAAAAACGGCGTCCCCCTGCGCGTACTTTATGTAAACTGTAAGCTCAGGAAAGTCGCTGACACCGAGTACCGCCTCATCGCGCAGCTCGCGCGCGAATGCGGGAGAGCTGTCCCCTCCACCGGCCTTCCCACCGACCAGGTATACACATTCTTCTACGAGCTGCTCGATGAACGGGAGCAGCTCTTCATCCTCATCCTTGATGAGATTGATCAGCTCGTGAAACGCGCCGGGGACAACATCATGTACAACCTCACCCGCATCAATGGTGAATTGAAACGCGCCCAGCTTTCTCTCATCGGCATCTCGAACGACCTTGTGTTCGCTGACCACCTCGATGCCCGCGTCCGAAGCAGCCTCTCAGAGGAGGAAATACTCTTCCCCCCCTACAACGCGCTCCAACTGCAGGACATCCTCCGTGACCGGGCGAAGCGGGCTTTTCGTGAGGGGGTACTCACCAGCGGCGTGATTGAGAAATGTGCTGCCTATGCCGCACGGGAGCATGGGGACGCGCGCCGCGCACTTGAGCTCCTGCGTGTTGCGGGTGAGCTCGCTGAGCGGAAAGGCTGCCAGTACGTCGAAATTAAACATCTCGATGAGGCTGAGGGAAAGATCGATCGCGACCGGCTGCTTGATGTCACCCTCAACCAGCCGAAACAATTCCAGCTTGTCCTCTATGCTTTGCTGAGTTTTGGCGCACGGCACTCTTCACCATTCACCGGCGAGATCTATGATGTCTACGAGCGCCTCTGCCGCCGCGTGAAGCTCCGTCCACTGACGCAACGGCGCGTCTCTGACATCATCGCGGAGCTTGATGCCCTTGGGATCGTTCGCGCCCGCGTGATCTCCAAAGGACGCTACGGCCGCACGCGCGATGTCACCCTTGCAATCCCCCATCATGAAATCCCCCACATCAAGGAGCTTCTCAGCAAGTCACTTGACATCTCCCATGGCATCGTATGACCCCCTTCCCACCATCAACCAACTGCTCGCCCAGCGCGCACTCCCTGGCGTCGACGTTCTCAAACAACCCATTATCATCCCCCATATCCCCAATTCCCTCGTTATTGCAACCCACGACAGCGCCCGCCTTGCACACTCCCCCACCGTGAGCTGGCTGCAGCTCGATCAGCTTCGCGCCTTTCAGGAGCGGGGCCACCACCGGGGCTACGACGACTATCTTGCGTCGGTCGGAGCTGGCGGTTCTCCCTCTCCCGCAGCCATTTCTCGTTCATTCAATCCTGTTCAGGTGCTTTTTTCCTACGATAAGCCGTCGCGGCCGCATACCGTTGACGATTTTGTCAGCTATTTCAACCAGAGGTATCGCCTTATCCGGCCGATGCTGCACGTGCGCCCCGAGCTTGCCGGTGCGCTCTCCATCAACCACATCCTCAAGAAACGGGCGCGGGAGCACGCCAGCACCATCGGCATTGTCACTGAAAAGGCCGTTTCCCCCCGTGGCCACCTCTTTCTCACCATTGAGGATCCCACAGGGCAGATTCGCGTGCTCATCAGCAAGAACAAGCCTGATCTGTTCGCAGCCGCCCAGGATGTCATGCTCGATGAAGTCATCGGCATCGTGGGCGTTGCAGGGGACCGCATCATCTTTGCCCAGACCATCCTTTGGCCCGATATCCCCTACAACCAAGAGCTCAAGAAAGCACCCGATGAGGTCTATGCTCTTTTTCTTTCGGATATCCATGTGGGCTCGCGGTATTTTTTGTCGGACGCGTTCCAGCATTTCCTGCGCTGGATCCGCGGCATGTCGGGCACGGAAGAGCAACGCGAGCTGGCCCAGAAGGTCCGGTATGTTTTTATTGTGGGCGACCTTGTCGACGGCATCGGCATCTATCCGAACCAGGACAAGGAGCTCATCATCCAGGACATCTATGAACAGTATCGCGAGTTTGCGCGGCTCCTTGCGCAGATCCCGCCCCATATCCATATCGTCCTCTGCCCGGGCAATCATGATGCGCTCCGCCTCTCTGAGCCGCAGCCCCCCCTCGACCAGGATTTTGCCGCTCCGCTGCACCAGCTCCCGAACGTTACCCTCGTGAGCAACCCCGCACTCCTACGCATCCACGCATCGGAGCACTTCCCTGGGCTTGACATCCTGTTATACCATGGCTACTCATTTGATTACTACGTCGCAACTGCCGATTCGCTCCGCAACAGCGGGGGCTACCACCGCGCTGACCTGATCATGCGATTTCTCCTGAAGCGCAGGCACCTTGCACCATCACATACCTCGACGCTTTATATCCCCGACCACGAGACAGACCCTTTGGTGATTTCCCGCGTGCCAGACATTTTTGCGACGGGCCATATTCATTATTCGCTGGTGGCGCAGTACCGCCATGTCACCCTCATCAGCGGCTCCTGCTGGCAGAGCATGACCAGCTTCCAGGAGAAAATGGGGCACGACCCCGAGCCGGCGCGTGTGCCTGCGATCAACCTCAAGACACGCGCAGCGAAAATACTGAGGTTTGGTTAAGATGGGTACTGCAAGCGCCGCGATGGAGGCGTACTTTGAGAAACTTGAACGGGAAACGAAGGGAGCATATGCCGTCGCAGAGCTCGCACGCGCCCAAGGACATGACCCTGAAGATCACGTCGACATCCCCCTGACGAAGAATATGGCTGAGCGCGTCGTGAAGCTCATCTCGCTCGTGACGCCGCAGCTCGCCCAGTCGTCCGTCGCCCAGCGGATCGCCGAACTCGAGCGCGAGTACGCATTCCTTGACTGGCGTGTCGGACTGCGGCTCGCGCTGGAGGTTGCGCAGCAGCACTTCTGCCCGTTTTCGAGCCAGGAAGAGGCGATTCTCGCCGGCATCCGCATCGGGTTCGCTTATCTCACCCTTGGCATTGTGGCAGCACCTCTCGAAGGGCTGATCGACGCGAAGATCAAGCAGAGAAGGGATGGTCGCAAGTATCTTGCCGTTTACTATGCGGGGCCCGTGCGCGGCGCCGGCGGAACTGCAGCAGCAACATCAGTCGTCCTGGCAGATTATATCCGCGTAATGTTCGGTCTTGACACCTATGATCCCAGCGATGAGGAAGTCGCCCGCTATGTCACGGAAATCCATGATTACCACGAGCGCGTCACCAACCTGCAGTACCACCCCACCGACGAGGAAATCATCTTCCTTGTGCGCCACATGCCTGTTGAGATCAATGGGGACCCTACCGAGCAGCTTGAGGTGGCCACCCACAAAGACCTCCCCCGCGTCGAGACAAACCGCATCCGCGGCGGCATCTGCCTTGTCCTCGCAGAAGGAATCGCACAAAAAGCGCCGAAGCTCCGGAAGCGCCTGAGTAGCTGGGGGCAGTCGTTCCAGCTCCAATGGGAGTTCCTTGACGAGTTCCTGGCACTCCAGAAACGGATCAAATCACATTCGCAGCGCACGGAGGCTGCCGATCAACGCTCCTCGCTGGCGCCTAATTATACCTACCTTGCGGATCTCGTCGCCGGTCGCCCCATCCTCTGCTACCCCCTGCAGCATGGCGGCTTCCGCCTTCGCTATGGGCGGACGCGCACCTCCGGATTTTCCGCTGCCGCGCTGCATCCCGCCACGCTGCACCTACTCGACCGCTATATCGCCACAGGAACCCAATTAAAAGTCGAGCGCCCCGGGAAAGCAGCTGCCATCACACCCTGTGACTCGATCAGCGGACCCATTGTCCGGTTTGCGGATGGATCTGTCGCACGGCTCCCGCACGCCGAGCTTGCTCCGCTCCCGGAGGTGGCAGAAATCCTTTACCTTGGCGACATTCTCGTTTCTTATGGCGACTTTTCCGAGAATGGGCATA
>CAYYLB010000025.1:11412-16038 GCA_964472345.1 uncultured Methanosarcinales archaeon | reverse complement strand
GAATACCTCCGCGTCGAGATACAAGGGGCAGCGCGCGGAAAAGCCAGGCGCATCGTGCTCTTCTGCAGGGCAGCCAGCAATAAGCGATATAACATCCCTGCCGGAACCTATGATACCGCTGTCCCGCCGTCAATTATCGCGCAGATGCTCATGAACGGCGGGATAACCCAGCGCGGCGTACTGCCGCCGGAGAGATGCGTCGACCCCGGGCGTTTTTTTGCCGAATTGAGGAAACGGGGGATAACTATCTCCGCAACCCGGGGATAAAATGCATCATTCCCGCGGCCTGGGAAACGATGCTGGCTTCAGGCGGCTTCGTAGAAAAGTGGCCTACGCGCCACCCCGGATGGGGCATCCCCGGCGCGTCAGCCGTCGAGCAGGCCTCCGCCATGCGGCTCCGGTGCTGCTCCAGCTGACGTCTACGGCCACTTTTCTACAGAGCCCTTCAGGCAAAATGTTTTTAAACCAGCGGGAGCCTGTGCCTCACGGGCAGGCTAGGCCGGGAGGTTAGCCCTCTCCTGTGAGCGCAAACGGGCTTCACGCGCGGCCGAAGCTTGAGGGCGTTGTGGTGCATGGAGCTCGTCCCGGTGTCGTCCGTCGACGTTCTGTCCCATGGGATCACGATCATGCGAATCAGGTCAGGCCTTGACGGGAGCAGCCTTCAGCATGGCTCGCGATGTTTATGGGGTCGCAGAACTGAGGATACGCCGGGGTCAGCGAGTGACAGGTGCCTCAGCCACCGATGGTACGCCTGCCCGTTTTATTTGAATATATCAAAGAATAGTAGATTTGATTTTAATTGAGTAAGAAGCATGCGCGATGGCGCAATGAAAGATGCTATGTATACATTCTGTCGGTCTTCATTGAAATAGTAAGTACACCACGCAAGCAGCATCGCTAACCGCGAGAGAATGAGATAAGGCAGCACTTGTTGTTCGTCAGGCGTTAGCGGGAACCCGGAATTGTAGGAATGGTAGATTGTTTGAGCTACTTCAATTGGGTTTGGCTGGTTCATCATTAAATGTGCGATGCAAATCGCAGGACTATTGATGGTCTGTGTACGTACAATATCCCCAAAGTCAATAACTCCTGTGAGTTTAGTGCCATCCGTCAGCACGTTCATCGCATGCAGGTCGTTGTGGATGATCGACTCGCGGAGGAGAGAAAGACGGGGCTGAACTACTTGATCGAACTTATTGAGGACGTAGAGGATAAGCACCGAATCCTGGGCATTTAATGACCACATAACTTCTCTTATTTTCGGGGTGTGCTTTAAGTCCCATACGAGCTCGCGATTGGATCTTGGATGATGTAGCGATCGCAATGCTTTATCCATACGCGCTGCGAGCGCTCCTAGCTGCTGAAGTAAACCTGAATTGAGCCGTATACCACACAGAAGTGTTCCTGGTAGATATGTCAAGAGACGCACACGCATATTGTTGAACGAAAGAATCGCCTTTCCTTCACGAGAGACAATCAGTTCTGGCACCACGAAGCCGGAGTTTCTTAGATGATCCATTGCCGTGTTTTGAAGGTCGAGATCTTCGGCACTGTCACGAAGAGTTGCCTTGAGAACATATTCTTTTATGCTTCCGGCAGCATTGGATGCACAAACATAGTAATTGACATCTTCGTACCCGTGCATTTTTCTTAGTTCTTGAATGTTCAGGCTAAAGTGATCCGCAAGAATATCGCGAGCCTGTTGCTCAGATATCAAAGGTGTTAACGAGCTCATGGAAACCCTTTAACATAGTTTAATGCAGTCTTGTAGAGACCTTCATTTTGGGCAAGAATAACCAGTCCGAGTGAGGTCTTGTGGAGAATTTCTGCTTTTATGATTTTTGCGACAGTATCGAGAGTGCGGCCGCCATGAACGAGAGGCGGCACAAAAGCAGCATCTCTTCCGAGAAGATTCCCATTTTCATCACCGATAACACCCCCGAGAATGGTAATAACTGGGGCGAATGCAGCGATATCGTGAAGCATTGGGCCCCCCATAACAACAACTGACGGGCCCACGCCCGCCTCGCGGCCTGCCGAGTAATTATCGACTAAATATGCTAACGATTCAGGCCCGATTGTATTTACCAATGACCTTTGCTCGCCAAAGCACTCGGGACGTGTGCCGTGCTGCTGCACATTTTTAAACCATTCTGGAAGTTCCTGTCCCGGCTTTGTAGGGAAGAAACCTAAGTTGTAAATAAAGTCTTTTCTGTCTTGGCTGAATGGTTCGAGCGCGCTTCCAGATATGTGTGCACCACCCCGAGTGTTTGTGATTTTGTAGGTTATGGCAATTCCATTTTTTACTGAAGCTGCAAATCCTTGACGTTGGCGTGGCAAGTATGCGGCTCCGGCGGCAGGGCGAAGCACTCCTTCAGGACTCTCCTCAACAATCCCACAAAAAGTGCCATACGGGCTTTCCGGTCCCCGTGTTTGTTTTAGGAGGTGCTCAGTACCATCAACACCGTCCAGCAATGCAATGAGGCCACCGGCGCCTACAAGTTTTATCCGCTTTCCGTCTTGATTTGGGAAGGTTACACCATGCTCCTCTCCAAAAATGCTGCCGGTAAATCCTGTTTTTCTCAAGAAGTGAGCCATGATTTCTTCTGATGTACGGTCGAGTCGACTGACAAGATCTTTGCCTTCTTTATGTTCAGCAAGTTCATAAACATCTTTATTTTTACGTCTCGCGGCACACCAAGCTTCATACGTATCGTTGACCCACAAACCTGCGGCAGTAACTGCTTCTATAAGTGGAGCAATCGACGTATGCACTGTTTGCGGAATAAGCACACGTGGCACATAGGAGGGTATTCTTAATGTCTCAGTCATGCGCGCCTCGCACAATTTCGACTATATAAATCTTTCTAAATTTACCACTAAAGAATGACTATTTAACCACAATCCCCGGCTTTCCCGGCATCGCCTGCTTCGCCTTCTGCTCGCCGCTCTTTTCTGCCCGGGCAATCTCAACCGTGCACTTGAATTCCTTTTCGATAAGCTGCCGGCTCTCCCTCAGCGCCTTCAGCTCGGTCTTCTGCTCAAGCTCAGCCGCAGGCAGCCTGCTCGGGTCTGCTGCCAGTTTCGGGACGAGCTTCGCGATCTCGTTGCCGTGCTTCCTGAGCGCAGCATTCTTCAGGACTGCCCTGATGATCTCGCCGGTGTTGCGCGTCTTCGCAAGCTGCTGCCGCACCGCACCAATAAATAGGTACTTCCACTTCTCTGCAATGAATATGGAGATGCGCTGCGGCCTCCTGATGGCAGCAAGCTTCAGGATGCCGTCAATGTCTGCGATGCTCGCGTCCACAAGCCCTTCCGCAGCTTCCACCAAGGGATCGATGTATTTTTCGTTTGCCTTCGGCCATCGGTGCGCTGAAACAAATGGCTTCTTCCCAAGCTTCTCCCAGAGCTCTTCCGCGAGATGGGGTGCAAAGGGGCTGATGAGCAGCGTAAGGGCTGTGAGCGATTCCGCGTAGAGTGCGCTGTTGAGCTCGCCGGCGCTCCTGTAGCGCGTGAGCGCCCTGGCAAGCTCGTTTATCTTGCCGATGGCAAAGCTGAACTCAAAGCGCTCCATATGCCTGGTGACAAGCTTTATCGTGCGGTGCGTCTGGCTCCGGAGATGCCGGTCGCGGAGGGTCCTTGTATTGCCCCCTACTGATGGGCTTTCTTCAAACAGCGCCGCAATGCGCTGCAGGAGCCTGTAGCTGCCTTCGACGCCCTGCTCGGACCATTCGAGCTCCTTTTCCGGCAGCGCAGCGAAGAGGATGAACACGCGGGCGGTGTCTGCCCCGTACCTGTTAATGATCTCGCCAGGATCGACCACATTTCCAAGGCTCTTCGACATCTTCGCTCCATCTTTCAGCACCATGCCCTGGGTCAGCAGCCGTGTGAACGGCTCGCTAGCATAAGCCAGGCCAAGGTCGCGCAGCGCCTTGGTGAAGAAGCGCGCGTAGAGCAGGTGCAGGATGGCATGCTCGATGCCGCCGATATACTGGTCAACGGGCATCCAGGCGTGCGCTTTTCCCTTCTCAAAGGGCAGCTTGTCGTTTTTGTTGTCGCAATACCTGAAAAAATACCAGCTGCTGTCGACAAATGTGTCCATGGTGTCAGTTTCGCGCCGGGCCCGCCTGCTGCAGCGCGGGCACGCGGCATTCACGAATGATTCGCTGCTGGCGAGCGAATTCCCGCTGGAAGTGAATGTCACGTCGTTGGGCAGCACGACCGGCAGCTCCTGCTCGGGCACCGGCACGATTCCGCAGGCGCCGCAGTACACAATCGGGATGGGGGTGCCCCAGTAGCGCTGCCTGCTGATGAGCCAGTCGCGGAGCTTGTAGTTGGCTGTCCGCTTCGCAAAACCCCGCTTTTCAAGGTAATCGAGCATGGGTTCCCTCGCTTCGAGATAGCTTTTGCCCTCCATTTCTTTTGGCTCTGTCAGCACTCCATCATCTTCCCTGAAGAATTCTTCAAACGCCTCAACTCTTTTGCGGCGCGCAGGGTCATTGGGAACAAGAACAACCTTGAGGCGTATCCCATACTTCTTTGCGAACCGGAAGTCGCGCTCGTCGTGCGCTGAGCATTTGACGATTCCTGTGCCGTACTCAGCAAGAACGTAGCTTGCAACCCAGA